>NZ_JASPEP010000001.1:0-310558 GCF_031292835.1 Actinomyces stomatis | reverse complement strand
CTCGGCGGCCGGAGTCGGGGCCGGTGCGGGAGCCGGGGGCTCGGGAGCGGCCTCGGGCGCAGGGGCTGCCGGTGCCGGGGCGGAACCCGCCTCGGAGGGGTCTCCGATGATGGCAAGGACGGTGCCGACCTCGACGGTCTCGTCCTCGGGGACGCGGATCTCCAGCAGGACGCCGGATGCGGGGGAGGGGACCTCGGTGTCCACCTTGTCGGTGGCGACCTCCAGCAGGGGCTCGTCGGCCTCGACGGTGTCTCCCACGGCCTTGAGCCAGGAGGAGACCGTCCCCTCGGTGACGGACTCACCCAGAGCGGGCATCTTCACGGACTCTGACATTGCTGTCTTCCTTACTCTCGTCTAGCTGGATCAGCCGTGGTTGTGCAGCGGCTTGCCGGCGAGGGCCATGGCGGCCTCGCCGAGGGTCTCGTTCTGGGTGGGGTGGGCGTGGACCAGAGCGGCGACGTCGTCGGCGTCGGCCTCCCAGGACACCATGAGCTGGCCCTCACCCACCTGCTCACCCATGCGGGCGCCGATGGCGTGGAAGCCCAGGATGGGCCCGTCCTTGAGGGAGACGAGCTTGACGAAGCCCTGGGTCCCCAGGATCTGGCTCTTGGCGTTGCCGGCCACGTTGAACTCCGCGGAGGTGATGTTGTCCTTGCCGTGGATCTCGGCTGCCTTGGCCTCCGACAGACCCACCGAGGCGATCTCGGGCTCGCAGAAGGTGACCTTGGGGACCAGAACGTCATCGACCGGGGTGGGGTCCAGGCCCGCGATCTTCTCCGCCACGACGATGCCCTGGGCGAAGCCGCGGTGGGCCAGCTGGACACCGGGAACGATGTCGCCCACGGCCCATACGCCGGGGACGTTGGTGCGACCGTACTCATCGGCCAGGACGAAGCCGCGGTCCATCGCGACCCCGACCTCCTCGTAGCCCAGGTTGGCGGTCGCCGGTCCGCGACCCACGGCGATGAGGAGGACCTCGGCCTCATGGGTCTTGCCGTCCTGGGTGCGCACGGTCACCCCGCCGTCGTGGCGCTCGACCGACTCGAACATCGTGTTGGTGCGGAAGGTGATCTTGCGCTTACGGAAGGCGCGCTCGAGCTGCTTGGAGATCGCCTCATCCTCATTGGGCACCAGATGGGGCAGCCCCTCGATGATGGTGACCTCGCTGCCCATGGACGCCCAGGCAGAGGCGAACTCCACCCCGATGACGCCTCCGCCCAGGATCACTGCCGAGGCGGGGACGTGGTCCATCTCCAGCGCCTCCTCGGAGGTAATGACGCCTCCGGAGATCTCCTGCCCGATGGTCTTGGAGTAGGAGCCGGAGGCGAGGACCACGTTGCGGCCGGTGATGCGACGGCCGTCAACCTCGACGGCGTCGGCTGCCACCAGGCGTCCCCACCCCTGGATCAGGTCGATGCCCCGCGAGGACACCAGGCCCTCAAGACCCTTGTGCATCCGCGAGACGATGCTGTTCTTGTACTTCTGGACGCCAGGCATGTCCACGCCCTCGAAGGCGGCCTTGATGCCCACCGTGGCAGCCTCGCGCACGGCATCAGCGGTCTCGGCGGCGTGCAGCAGGGCCTTGGTGGGCACGCATCCACGGTGGAGGCAGGTGCCCCCCAGCTTGTCCGCCTCGATGAGGGCGACCTTGAGGCCCAGCTGGGCGCCGCGCAGGGCGGCGGCGTAGCCCCCTGATCCCGCGCCCAGAATGACCATGTCGTAGACGGTCTCTGTCACGAACTCACTCCTTGTTGGTTGGTCACGTCGCCCACGCGGGGCGGCTCGGCACGGAGCCATTGTTCCACCTGAAGAGGGCACGCAGGAGCCAGGGGGGTTGCTGTTTAGGGACCAGAGTCCTGAAAACGGGGTGATACGCATCACCGTACATGGGCGTTGTCGGCAACCATCCGTGCCGGGACCGCCCACGCAGGCCCCGGCACGGGCGCCGTCGACTCGTTGCCGACGGACGACGACTCAGGAGAGGATACTGACCTCGGCGGACAGCGAACGGAGCAGCTCCACCAGGGTGGAGACCCCCATGCCCGTCCCGCCGGTCGGAGTCAGCCCCCAGGGCGAGGAGTCGTTGTAGGCAGGGCCTGCGATGTCGAGATGCGCCCACGGTCGGCGCCCGACGAACTCGCGCAGGAACAGCCCGGCCGAGAGCATCCCACCGGCGCGCGAGCCGACCTTGGTGTTGCGCAGGTCGGCGAAGGGCGAGTCCAGGGTGGCGCGCAGATGCGCGGGCAGCGGCATCGGCCAGAAGGACTCTCCGGCCCGCTGCGCCGCGGCGACGACCTCCTCGCGAAGGTCCGGCGTCCCCATGACGGCGGCCACGTGGTCGCCCAGTGCCACGATCTGCGCCCCGGTCAGGGTGGCCACGTCCAGGACGGCATCGGGCTCCTCCTTGACGGCCCGGGCGAGGGCATCGGCCATGACCAGGCGCCCCTCGGCGTCGGTGTTGGTCACCTCCACGGTGGTGCCGTCGAACATCGTGATGACATCGCTGGGGCGCTGAGCGTCAGCCCCCGGCATGTTCTCGGCCAGCGCCAGCCATGCGGTGACGCGGATGGGCAGTGCCAGGCGCGCGGCCGTGACGATGGCGCCCAGTACGGTGGCGGCTCCCGCCATGTCGGACTTCATCTCCGGCATGGACGAGGCGGGCTTGAGGGACAGACCACCGGAGTCGAAGGTAATGCCCTTGCCGATGAGAGCGACGTGCTTGGGGTGGCCCGCCGCCCCATCGCCCTCGGTCTGCGAGCTCATCTGTTCGCCGGCAACCTCGGCGGCACGCACCGGCGACCACTCCAGACGGACCAGGCGTGCCGGGTGCACCGAGCCCTGAGCCACGCCGAGGATCCCTCCGAAGCCCTGCTCGACCAGTGCCGGGGCGTCCCAGATCTCAACTCTGATGCCGGCCTCCTGCCCAGCTGCGCGAGCCCTCTCGGCGAAGACCTCGGGAGTCAGCCGATTCGGCGGCTCATTGACCAGATCCCGGGTCAGCGCCGTGGCCTGGGCCAGGACCAGGGCTCCTGTCAGCGCCTCCTGCCCCTCGGGGGTGTCGGCCAGAGGAGAGACGATGGAGATGCTCTTGAGCGGGGAGTTCTTCTTCGAGATCGTCTCCTGTCCGGGGCGGTCCTCGTTCTTCGTCGCGCTCCAGGAATAGGCGCCCAGGGCGGCTCCGTGCGCGACGGCGGCTACCTGCTCCTCGGAGAGCGTGGGCAGTGCCAGGGCGGCGGAATCGGTCCCGGCCAGCGCCCGGGTGGCGCGTCCGGCGGCCCGGCGCAGAAGACCGGTCTGGTCGTAGCCCAGCGCGGCCTCGTCGTCGGTGGTGACGGCAAGCGGGTCGGTGTCGGCCCACCCTGTTCCGACGCCGACCACAAGGATCGTCGCCGGTCCCCGGTAGCTCTCGGTGGTCACCGAGGAGGAGGGCAGGCGCACCACGGAGTCCTGAGCGCCTGAGAAGCCCAGAGCCGGCAGCAGGGTCGCAAGAGCATCGATTTCCAGGCCCTCCAGAGCGGTGCTCGAGGGCGGCTCGAGGCCCTCCAGGAGGATCTCGGGGGCCTCGGCCCCGTCCCTGCCCGGTGCTGCGGCCAGGACGAGTACATCGGCGTCGGCCTCGGCGCTGGAGGCTGCGTCCGACTCGACGCCGGCCGACTCGCCGGATCCGCTGCCCGTGCCGGTGGCACCGTCGGTGTTGTCCTCCTGAGCCTCGGGGTCTTCCTCGTCGCTGTCGGAGTCCTGCTTCAGGTCCTGCGTGGTGTCTGCCGAGCCGGCCCCGTCCCCGGTCGCGGGAGCCTCGGAGCTCTCAGCCTCCTTAACCGTGTCGACCTCGGCCTGATTGCTGAGGTCGGTATCCTTGCGGTCGTCGTCAGCCGAAGCGCGTGCGTTCAGGGATTTGGTCAACTTAATGGTGCTCACGTTGTGAATAGTAACGTTCTGGCATTGGTTGGAGGTTGAACTGATGCTGCGCGTGCCGAAGGTCATCACACGGAAAGGTCGTTCCTCATGGACGAGCGCTCATCGGTACGTCCGGTTCAGGACACCCGCCGCCCCGCATACGGGTGGGGGCGGATCCTGGTCGGCGTCTTCGCCGTGTTCGGGGCGATCGTTCTCATTCCCTCCCTGACGACGCTGCTGAGAAGCCCCGATGAGGAGCCGGCGGTGTGGACCCTCAACGTCCTGGGGGGCGGTCTGTACATCCTGTTGGCCGTCTGCGTGGCCCACAACGGACGCCGGATGCGCAACATCGGCTGGATGTGCCTGGGGGCACTGGCCACCATGGCGGTGCTCATCGGCGTCCTCACCTTCCCCACCCCCTCACCGGCCGACCTCAGCGTCTCGGTGTGGGCCCACTGGGGCCGGTCCCGGTGGTACCTGCCCGTGATCCTCCCGGTGGTCGCTGCCGCGTGGATGTGGATGTCTGACCCCCGGCGCATCGTGGCCAACGCCGAGCGCATCACCGAGCTGTCCGACACCCTCACCGAGAGCATCACCGAGAAGGCTCGGGCGGTCCAGGAGGGCCGGACTCTCAAGACTCCTCGCAGTGGTCGGGACCGGTGAGGCTGTACACCGTGCCCTGAACGGTTCCTGAACGCGTCGAGTCCGGTGGACTCTCATCGGCGTCGGGAACGGCGCGAGCCGCGTGAGCTGATTCGGCTGATACGGCTGATCCTTCTGGTTCTGCGTGAGGGAACGGGCCGGGAGTGCCATCTGTCCTGGAGACGTGAGCCCCAAGAGGTGTAGGAGGCGGCGGCTGCACGGGCCCGCGCCTGGACCTCGTAGATCCTTTCAACGACGATCCGTTGGGACACCCAGCCCACCAGCCTCTCCGTACTGGAGCCCGCAGTGCGGGCGACCACCGGAAGCGCCTCCAGACGGGTAGTGGTCAGGGCCTCGAGCACATCTGTCGCCTCGGCCTCGCCGAGCAGACGGTCATTGACCAGTGGCAGGTCCGCCACCGTCGCCGACCGGACGGTGGCGTCGTCGGACTCATCGCTCAGGAGCGCTTCGGCGAGCTGTGCGGCCGTCACGCAGCCGAGCAGCTCACGGGTGCCATCCTCTCCGGTTCTGACCACGGGCAGGACCGAGACGCCACGTCGGCTCATCAGGGAGGCGACGTCGCTGAGCGGCGCCGTGGCCTTGACCACGGCGGGCGGGTCCACCATGAGCCGGGAGGCGCGGGTGCGTCCCAGGAGCGTGGTGGTCATCGGGTCCTCGACATCCTCTCCGCGACGACGCAGCTCCTCGGTGAACAACGTGCCGCGAGACAGGAACCGGCTGATGAAGGTGGCCAGCACCGTGGCCAGCATGAGCGGGAGCAGCAGCGCGTGCTGCCCGGTCATCTCGATGATGAGCAGGACCGCCGTCATCGGGGCGCGAGCCGCACCGGCGAACACCGCCCCCATGCCGATCACACCGAAGACCCCGGCGGTCGGCGCGTAGCTGGGAGCCACGAGGGTACCGAAGGCCGCACCGAGCGTCCCGCCGATGAACAGGGACGGTGCGAACACCCCGCCGACGAAACCCATCCCCAGGGTCAGGGAGGTCGCCATCATCTTGGCTACACACAGCACCAGCAGCAGCGTCAGGGCGTAGCGTCCCGCCAGCGCCCGGTTGAGGGCGGCCGACGACTCCCCGTACATCTCTGGCAGAACCAGGAGAACCGCGCCGACCGCGAACCCGCCGATGCCCGGTCGCGCCCAGACCGGAACGCCCAGCCTCTGCCAGGCGCGGGTCAGGGCATCGAGCATGATGAAGCGAAGACGCATGAAGCCGATACCGACGCCGCCGCCCATGACTCCCAACAGCGCCACCCAGCCCAGCTGGGCGTCGCCGGACAGGTCCAGGTAGGGAAGCGACAGCGACAGCGTCGTTCCCAGCAGGTGATGAGACAGGACCGTTGAGGACACGCAGGCCAGAACGATGACGATGAAGGCGTCGGCGCTGAAGCCCATGAGGACGACCTCCAGGGCGAAGAAGGCCCCCGCCAGCGGAGCATTGAAGGCGGCGGCGATCCCAGCGGCCGTCCCGGCGGCAGCCAGGTGGCGGATCGAGAGCCTGGGCAGCTGCAGCCCCCGTCCGATGACGCTCGCCGTCGACGCGCCCAGCTCGGCGATCGGCCCCTCCGGACCGACCGAGCCTCCGCCTCCGATCGTCAGCGCGGCCGAGGTCGTCGTGGCCAGGGCCGGCAACGGTGCCATGGTCCCGTCGCCGTGGCGCGTCGACCAGATGACGCCGGCCACCCCGTGGCCCGTGGGCGTACGGCCCAGTCGGGACATCAACGGTCCCGTGAGGAGACCGGAGAGCACCGGAGAGACCAGGACGAACCAGGATCCCAAAGGAGCCAGGAGCCCGAACGATGGCCCCATGGACACGGTGTAGTCGTCGGCTCCGCTCAGCAACTGGGACCAGGCGTCGATTCCCAGCCGGAACAGCACCGCGCCCAGGCCTGAGACGAGTCCTACCAGCACCGCCAGGATGTAGAGGCCGAAGCGATGATGACGGAAGAGGCTGCCTGCGCGCCGCGACAGGGGCTGAGACAGCCTCTTCCAGAGGTGATCCATCAGTGCAGGTTCTCCACCTTGACCGTGAAGGTCTCCTCCTCATCCTGGCACTCGGCCTTGGAGCAGGCTCCGCCGATCTTCCACACCTGCCGGTAGAAGCTCAGCTCGGCCTCGTAACGCCTCCGGATGTTCGCCGCAAGACGGAAGCCGTGGCCCTCACCCTGGAAGACCTCCAGGGCCACCGGCGCGCCGGCCTCCTTGAGGGCCTCATACATGGCGGTGGCCTGCTCGGCCGGGACGATCGGGTCCTCCGAGCCCTGGATGAGCAGCAGCGGGACGCTGATGTCCTCAATGTGGTTGATGGGGCTGCGCTCATCCAGGAGCGGGTCGTCGATGTCCTGGGTGCCCATGAGCTGGCCGATGTAGTGCGACTCGAACTTGTGGGTGGTGCGCACCAGCCTCTTGAGATCGGTCACCCCGAAGCAGGAGCTGGCCGCCGTGAACACGGTGGAACGGGTGATGGCCGACAGCACCGTGAAACCGCCTGCCGAACCGCCGCGGATCGCGATGCGACGTGGGTCCACGAGCCCGGCGTCGACCAGGTGCTGGGCGCCGCTGACGCAGTCGTCGACGTCGTAGATGCCCCACTTGCCCTCCAGGGCCTTGCGGTAGCCCGTCCCGTAGCCCATGGAGCCGCGGTAGTTGACGTCCAGGTAGCCGAAGCCCCGGCTGGTCCAGTACTGGATACGCAGGTCGTAGCCGGGTACGGCCGTGGCCGTCGGGCCGCCGTGGACGTTGACGATCAGCGGCGCCAGCTCGCCGTCGGGGCCTGCGTGAGAGGCTGACGTCGGCGGGTAGTAGAAGCCGTGGGCGGTTGCTCCGTCGCTGGTGGGCCAGGAGACCGGCTCGGGGAAGGACACTCCGGCGCCCTCGGGAACGAACTCGCCCGAGCCGCGCAGCACCTGCACATTTCCGTTCTTGACCTCCACGATGCTGGGCATCGACATCTCGTTGGAGGCCAGCATGACGACGCGACCCGCGTTGGAGGCGACGTTGCCGATCGGCTGCCACCCCACGTTCCACTCCTCGAGCTCCCCGTTGGCGAGCTTGATGGTCCCCAGGTGGGAGACCGCGTCGCGCGCCCAGGAGGTGATGATGTGCTCGGAGTCGAGAATGTCGAAGGAGTGCGGTCCCAGCTGCCAGGCCGGGGTGGTGAAGGTGGCCTCGGCCGGGTGCAGCGGGCGGGTTCGCAGCTTCTCCGACCAGCCGGTGCGGTTGGTGCCGCGTACCGGGAATCCCTCGGTGCGGTAGAGGTTCCAGAAGCCCGAGGCGTTGGAGCCGTGCACCAGCTCGCACTCCTCGGTCCAGCGGGGCTCGGAGACCGAGTGCCCGTTGCCGCCGTCCACCAGCGTCTGCTCGCCGATCGTCCCGTCCGGGCCGAGGTCCCCCACGTGCAGGCAGGCGTTGTCCCACGGCATCCCCGGGTGGTCCCAGGTGATCCAGGCCAGGTGCTCGCCGTCAGGGGACAGGGTCGGGGCGACCACGAAGTCCGTTCCCGACACCAGTGTGCGCACGCGAGAGTCATCGCGGGCGGCCGAACCGTCCAGAGGGATGGCTACCAGGGTGTTCACGGCCTCACCGTGGCCTCGGTGGTCCTCGCGGACGGCGTAGACCAGGCCCCGGCCCGTGTCGATCTCCAGGTCGCCGTGACGCACGTCTCCGTAGATCGTCAGCGGGACCAGGCCGCGCATACGGTGCGCCACGTCATAGCGGTACAGCCGCCCGTCCCCGGCGTGCGAGACCACGATGATCCCACTGTCAACGGCGTAGGCCCGCCCTCCGTACTCGTGAACCCGGGTGCGCACGTCGACCAGCTCGTCGGCAGGTGTCAGCGGCAGCACCTCCCCGATCTGGCCGTCGCCGTCACGGCGAAGCAGCACATTGCGGCCCGCCTGCGAGGCGCGCTGCTCCACCCAGTAGGTGTCTCCGCCGTCCACACGGACCTGTGAGAGCAGGACCGTCCGGGTCGTGATGGTGCCTGGAGTAATGGGCGAGGGCCAGGTACCGAAAGGGGCTGTGGTGCTCATGGTTCCTCCTGGAGGGCAGTCCTGAGGGACGGTCTGGCGATCAGGAACGACGCCGTGGACCGGTGGGCGCGGACGGTTCGACGCCCAAGGCATACAGTACGTGCTCAGCCGTGACCCGCGTGACACGCGACCGCACAGCGGTCGGGGCGGCTCTATGCTGAGCATCCTCGGACCGTTCAGGAGCGTCGGCCCGGGCGGCCACGCGGATACTGAGCCTGCATGAGGAGGAGAAGGAGCCTCCGCAGGAGACACCGCCTCCGTGTCAACGGCTACCCTGTCCCGAGTGCCGCTTCGGCGACCCGCCGGCTCACTCATGAGCGACGCACCGTCGCACGAACGACACGAATGACTCGTCATCACCTTCGACAAGGAGGCGCACCGTGCCAGCAGCTGCTGAGCGCCATGGACGGCCTGCCGGGCAGACCGGCAAGGCGCTCCTGCCCTCTGTGCGCAAGCCCGCCGACCTCGACCGGCTCACCAGTGAGCAGCTGGTGTCGCTCGCCTCTGAGATCCGCCAGCACCTCGTCGCCTCAGTGGCGCGCACCGGCGGCCACCTCGGCCCCAACCTCGGTGTCGTCGAGCTGACGATCGCCCTGCACCGGACCTTCCGCTCACCGCGGGACACCATCGTGTTCGACACCGGCCACCAGGCCTACGTCCACAAGCTGCTCACCGGCCGTCAGGACTTCACCCATCTGCGGGAGCGGGGCGGCCTGTCCGGCTATCCCTCGCGGGCCGAGTCCGTCCACGACGTCGTGGAGAACTCCCACGCCTCCACCTCCCTGTCCTGGGCCGACGGCATCGCCCGGGCCAACCACCTGCAGGGCCACGACGAGCGCCACGTCGTCGCCGTTATCGGGGACGGAGCCATGACCGGAGGGATGGCCTGGGAGGCCCTGGACAATATCGCCGACTCCTCGGATCGCCACCTGGTCATCGTCGTCAATGACAACGGCCGCTCCTACGCCCCCACCATCGGGGGGCTGGCCCATCACCTCGACGCACTGCGCACCAATCCCGGCTACGAGCGCGTCCTGTCCGGGGTCAAACGGACGCTCCTGTCGCAGGGCGCCCCCGGTCGGGCCGCCTTCGACGCCCTCCACGGCCTCAAACGAGGACTCAAGGACGTCCTCGTCCCCTCGGCCTTCTTCGAGGACCTGGGGATCAAGTACACCGGACCGGTCGATGGCCATGACATCACGGCCATCGAGTTCGCTCTCACCCGCGCCCGCGAGTACGCGGAACCGGTCATCGTCCACGTCATCACCGAGAAGGGGCGGGGCTACACCCCGGCCGAGGAGCACGTCCCCGACCGCTTCCACGCCGTGGGACAGATTCACCCCGAGACCGGGCTGCCGGTGGTGGCCGAGCGCTTCGGCTGGACCTCCGTCTTCGCCGAGGAGATCGTCTCCCTGGCGCGCAGCGATGAACGGATCGTCGGGGTCACCGCCGCCATGCAGGCCCCGGTGGGTCTCCAGCCCCTGGCCGATGCGATGCCCAAGCGGGTCATCGACGTCGGTATCGCCGAGCAGCACGCGCTGACCTTCTCCGCCGGGCTCGCCTTCGCCGGGATGCATCCGGTGGTGGCCCTCTACGCGACCTTCCTCAACCGCGCCTTCGACCAGGTGCTCATGGATGTCGCCCTGCACCGGGCGGGAGTGACGATCGTCCTGGACCGGGCCGGAATCACGGGAACCGACGGGGCCAGCCACAACGGCATGTGGGACATGGCGCTGCTGGCCCACGTTCCGGGCCTGCGCCTGGCAGCACCCCGCGATGAGGCGACGTTGCGCGAGAGCCTGCGTCTGGCCGTGAGCATTGACGACGCGCCCGCCGTCGTGCGCTATCCCAAGGGCGCCCTGCCCGAACCGCTGACGGCGGTGCGCCGCCTCGGCTCGGGACCGGACGGGCAGGGGGGCAGCGAGGAGGCGGCGCAGAAGGACGCGCCGCCATCCCCGTGCGCCTTCGACGTCGTCGACGTCCTGCTCGAGAGCCGGCGGCCGACCGGCACTGCGCGGATCCTGCTGGTGGGCGTGGGCGCCATGGCCACCGAGACCTACGAGGCCGGTCGGATCCTTGAGCAGGAGGAGCGCGCTGTATCCGTGGTGCATCCGCACTGGGTCATCCCGGCCCCGGCTCCCCTCGTGGCGGCCGCGGCCGATGCCGATGTCGTCGTCGTGGTCGAGGACGGACTTGTCGACGGCGGCATCGGTTCCCAGCTGCGTGACGCGGTCGAGGGCTACCAGGCCGCCCACGCCGGTTCAGGGGGCGCGCCGGTCTTCCGTCGCATCGGTATTCCACGCCAGTTCGTCGACACGGCCACCCGCGCTCAGCTGATGGAGGACTTCGGCATGCGGGCCGTCGATATCGCCCAGGCGGCGCGAAGCGCGGCCGACGGTGTCGCAGGCGCCCGCACCAACCAGGACCTTGGGGCCGACTAGGGGTGTGGCGGCGGCGCCTCGACCTCTGTTTCCGGCAGGGAGGTCGAGTTCCGCTGGGACACCTGTCCTAATCGCTTCGGTAGGTCGATGTGATGGGTGAGCTGCTCCATTCGTCTCCGTTGCCGAAGGCCGGAAGGTGTTGCAGTTCGGCGACGCACGTCGCTCTGAGAGTCGATATAGGGACCTATGTCCTGGATTACGATGGTGTTGATCAGCCTGTGAGTCATCTAACCGGCTCTTCTTGGGACCAGTGGCCCACAAGCCATCTTCGGAGTTCTACTCTGAGACCGACGGCGCGCCGATGTGCCGCCTCGCCTCACAAGGGCGATCGCAACCGGGTGGCTCTCCGGTCACCCACATGAGGAGGGCACGGATGACCACTGAGGTCACAACATCTGCCACCACGGCGAGCGGCAATGACGCCTGGGAGGGCTTCGTTACCGGACCGTGGACCGAGGACATTGACGTCCGCGACTTCATCCAGCGCAACTACACCCCCTACGACGGCGACGCCTCGTTCCTCGCCGACGCCACGGACAAGACCCTGCGTCTGTGGGACACCTTGGAGAAGGACTACCTCTCCGAGGAGCGCAAGGTCCGCATCCTCGACGTCGACACCCACACCCCCGCCGACATCGACGCGTTCCCGGCCGGGTACATCAGCGAGGACGACGACGTCATCGTTGGTCTGCAGACGGACTCCCCGCTGCGTCGCGCCATGATGCCCAACGGTGGCTGGCGCATGGTGGAGACCGCCATCAAGGAGGCGGGCAAGGAGGTCGACCCCGAGGTCAAGAAGATCTTCACCCGCTACCGCAAGACCCACAATGACGCGGTCTTCGACATCTACACCCCGCGCATCCGCGCGGCGCGCTCGAGCCACATCATCACCGGGCTGCCCGACGCCTACGGCCGTGGCCGCATCATCGGTGACTACCGCCGTGTGGCGCTCTACGGCGTCGACTTCCTCATCGAGGAGAAGCAGAAGGCCAAGGACGCCGTTGCGGACAAGCCCTTCTCCGAGCACTGGGCCCGTTACCGCGAGGAGCACTCCGAGCAGATCAAGGCCCTTAAGAAGCTCAAGGTCATGGCCGCCTCCTACGGCTACGACATCTCCGGCCCGGCCAAGAACGCCCACGAGGCGGTCCAGTGGACCTACTTCGCCTACCTGGCCTCCGTGAAGTCCCAGGACGGCGCCGCGATGAGCATCGGCCGGCTCTCCGGCTTCCTGGACATCTACTTCGAGCGGGACCTGCGCAACGGGGTCATCGACGAGACCCGCGCCCAGGAGCTCATCGACAACATCGTCATGAAGCTGCGCATCACCCGCTTCCTGCGCACCATCGACTACGACCAGATCTTCTCCGGCGACCCCTACTGGGCCACCTGGTCCGACGCCGGCTTCGGTGAGGACGGTCGCGCCCTGGTCACCAAGACCTCCTTCCGTCTGCTGCAGACCCTGCGCAACCTCGGCCCGGCCCCGGAGCCGAACATCACGATCTTCTGGGACGAGAACCTGCCGCAGGGCTACAAGGACTTCTGCGCCCTCATCTCGATCACGACCTCGTCCATCCAGTACGAGGCCGACGAGCAGATCCGTGAGCACTGGGGTGACGACGCCGCGATCGCCTGCTGCGTGTCCCCGATGCGCGTGGGCAAGCAGATGCAGTTCTTCGGCGCTCGCGTCAACTCCGCCAAGGCCCTGCTCTACGCCATCAACGGCGGCCGCGACGAGATGACCGGTAAGCAGGTCGTCACCGGGCTGCCCGGTGTCGAGGGCGACGGCCCCCTCGACTTCGACGACGTGTGGGACAAGTACGAGAAGATGCTCGACTGGGTGGTGGCCACCTACGTCGAGGCCCTCAACATCATCCACTACTGCCACGACCGCTACGCCTACGAGTCCATCGAGATGGCGCTGCACGACTCCGATATCGTGCGCACCATGGGCTGCGGTATCGCCGGACTGTCGATCGTGGCCGACTCGCTGGCGGCCATCAAGTACGCCAAGGTCACCCCGGTCCGTGACGAGACCGGCCTGGTGGTCGACTACGTCACCGAGGGCGACTTCCCGATCTACGGCAACGACGACGACCGCGCCGACGACATCGCGGCCACGGTGGTTCACACGATCATGTCGAAGATCAAGGCCCAGCCCTTCTACCGGGACGCCATCCCGACGCAGTCGGTGCTGACGATCACCTCCAACGTGGTCTATGGCAAGGCGACCGGCTCCTTCCCCTCGGGGCACCAGAAGGGCACCCCCTTCTCGCCCGGAGCCAACCCGGAGAACGGGATGGACACCCACGGCATGGTCGCCTCGATGCTCAGTGTCGGCAAGCTCGACTACAACGACGCCCTCGACGGCATCTCGCTGACCAACACGATCACCCCGCAGGGGCTGGGCCGCACGCTCGACGAGCGCGTCGCCAACCTCGTGGGCATTCTCGACGCCGGCTTCGTCCCCGACGACTGCGCCGAGATCTGATCGAGCCGCTCACCCGGCTGATCGCATCGCAGCAATTTCTCACACATCGATAACACCACCTCAGAAAGGGGCCACCATGGCCACGTACGAAGAGCGCCTCGCCTCCATGAAGGCACAGCGTCAGGACAACGGCGGCGTCAAGGGCCTGTACCACGCCAACATCAACGTCCTGGACCGCAACACCCTCGAGGACGCGATGGAGCACCCGGAGAACTACCCGAACCTCACGGTTCGCGTCTCCGGCTACGCCGTCAACTTCGTCAAGCTGACTCGTGAGCAGCAGCTTGACGTCCTTCACCGCACCTTCCACTCCCAGGCCTGAGCCCTGGAGCACGGCGAGCGGTCATGACGCAGACCACGACGACCGTGCGCGACGGCGGTCGGGACCAGGACTTCCTGGCCCCGGCCGCCCGCTTGCGCGGGGCGGGTATCGGCGGGCTTGAGGAGCTGACGGATCTTCAACGCTCGGAGCGCCTGGCTCGGATGCGGGACGGCGAGCTGGGTTCGATCCACTCCTGGGAGCTCGTGACCGCGGTGGACGGTCCCGGAACCCGGATGACGGTCTTCCTCAACGGATGCCCCCTGCGGTGCCTGTACTGCCACAATCCCGACACCTTCCTCATGAAGGACGGGGAGCCGGTGGAGGCCTCGGAGCTTCTCCGCCGCATGCGCCGCTACCGGGGAGTGTTCCGCGCGTCCAAGGGCGGGATCACGCTGTCGGGCGGCGAGGTCCTCATGCAGCCGGCCTTCGCGGGCAGGCTCTTGGCCGGGGCCAAGAAGATGGGTATCCATACCTGCATCGACACCTCAGGGTTCCTAGGCGCCAATGCCAGCGATGAGATGCTCGATAACATCGACCTGGTCCTGCTCGACATCAAGAGCGGTGACGAGGAGACCTACAAGAAGGTGACGGGACGCTCCCTGGCTCCGACAATCACCTTCGGTGACCGCCTGGCGGCCAAGGGGATCGAGATCTGGGCGCGGTTCGTGCTGGTTCCGGATCTGACGGACGACCCTGAGAACGTCCACAACGTCGCCCGAATCATCGAGCGCTGGGGCTCGGTCAGCCGTGTCGAGGTGCTGCCCTTCCACCAGATGGGCACCGACAAGTGGGACGCCCTGGGGCTGACGTATCAGCTTCGCGACACCAGGCCTCCGGAGCCGGAGCTGGTGGAGTCCACTCGTGCGATCTTCCGTTCTTACGGTTTCGAGGTTCACTGAGGTCGCCGGCGGGCTCGGGCTCCTCGAGCGGGGCTCATGGCGGGTTCTCCTCTCGTGCGCCGTCCACCTGATGGTGGGCGGCGCACTGTTGCGTGCGCGTCGTGGCCGTTCAGCTCAGGGCTGTCGCAAGGGCGGGGGCGGCCTGTTCGATCTGCCAGGGCCTGGCCCCCATGGCGGCCAGGCGCTCACCGATCTCCTGAGCACTGACGCTGCTGGTCCGTCCGGCTTCGATCTCCTCGCCGAGGTCCCAGGCCAGATGACGTTGGCACCCCGGGGTCAGGAGGAGCTCCTGAGGCACGCGGATCTTCTCAGCGTGCTGTCTGATCGCCCCGCGTACGCGAGTGAGTCGGTCGGCGGCTGCGGCGTGGTGACGCTGCCATGTGCGCGGGTGGGGGAGCTCGTCGGGCCCCAGTGGTGCGCGAGTCGGGGGGAGCTCGTCGTCGGGCAGCTCCAGGGCGCGTTCGATGGCTCTCCACCAGCGTTCCTGGTTCTGCCGCGCCTGCCGGGAGGAGAACTCCTTGAGGGCGCTCATCTTGCGTCGTGAACGGGGGCGGGCGACGGCGGCGGCGACGAGTGCCTGGTGGGGCAGGACCTTGGAGGGGGTGCGGTCGAGCTCTGCGGCCAGCTGCTCGCGCGAGTTCCACAGCTCTCGCAGGATCGCCAGTGAGCGGGGGGAACGCACGGAGCTTCCCGCTCGTGGGGTCTTGCGCCACGGGTCGACCTTGGCCGGTTTGGCCGGCTTGGTGCGCACGTGCTCGAACTCCTGGGCGGCCCACTGGTCCTTGCCGGAAGCCTCGAGCTCGGTGGCCAGGGCGTTGCGCAGGTCGATGAGCAGCTCGACGTCGAGGGCGGCGTAGGTGAGCCAGGAGATGGGAAGAGGCATGGTGGACCAGTCCGCTGCCGCGTGGTCCTTGGCCAGGCGCAGGCCCAGGGTCTCTTCGATGACGGCGCCCAGCCCGACGTGCTGGCGGCCCAGGAGGCGGGCTGCCAGCTCGGTGTCGAACAGGGATGCGGCCCTCAGCCCGAGTGCGGTCAGGCAGGGGATGTCCTGGTCGGCGGCGTGGAGGATCCACTCGGGTCCGTCGAGGGCTGGGGCCAGCTCGGTCAAGGGGCCGGTGGTGACCGGGTCGATGAGGAGGGTGCCGACGCCGTCTCGTCGGAGCTGGATGAGGTAGGCGTCCTGCCCGTAGCGGAAGCCGGAGGCCCGTTCGGCGTCAACGGCGATGGGGCCGTGGCCGCCTGTCAGAAGCTGAGCGGCTCGGCTCAGCTGGGTGGGGGTGGCGGTGATCTCGGGGAGTCCGTCCTGGGGACGGGGGTAGTCGACGACGTCGTGTGGGCTGATGGGATGG
This sequence comes from Actinomyces stomatis, assembly GCF_031292835.1. Classification (NCBI taxonomy): domain Bacteria; kingdom Bacillati; phylum Actinomycetota; class Actinomycetes; order Actinomycetales; family Actinomycetaceae; genus Actinomyces; species Actinomyces stomatis. The sequence continues at coordinate 294,469 of NZ_JASPEP010000001.1, read as the reverse complement.
TCCGTCGTCCCGGGGGGTACGGCTGGGCGGGGCACGGCCGAGGAGGCAGCTGGGCGGGGGACGCCGGTGTGACGGGGCGTCACCTTCCGACTCCGGCGAGGGTGAGTGGGTGGACGGCGGCCGGCTCATGGCCGGAGGCGACCAGCAGCAGCTCGTGCCAGGCGGTCAGGTGGGGACCGAGGTAGGGGGTCGTGGGGGACCAGGATGCGCGAATCTCGGCGTGGGCGCAGGAGTCGGTGAGGGTCAGGCCGCCGAAGGTCTCGGACAGGACCCTGGTGACGGTTCCTACCAGCGAGTGGTAGCCGGCGCGGGAGTCCTCAAGTCCGTCGGTGAGCCAGCTCCAGGCGGCGGACTCGAAGACGGGGTCCATGCCGACCTCGTCGTCGATGCGGGCGCGCGCCTGAACCACGATGCGGAAGTCTCCGTCCCACGTCTCCTGACCGTCGGGGTCGTGGAGGACGACGAAGCGTCCCGTGGCCACGGGGGTGGCGCCGACTGTCTCAACGGTCTCAGCGCTCAGGGCGGCGGAGTAGGGGGCCAGCTTCTTAGGGGCGGGCACCTCCTCCATGAGGAGCCCACGGGGGCGGGGCGCGTCACGAAGGGACAGGAGCGCTTCCTCGAATCGTTCGGGGATGGCACCTGCCTCGTTCTGGCGCGGCCTACCGTTGACAGTCACGGATGCCACGCTAGTGCGCTACCGCAGCAGGCACATGAAGCCACGCCGCGCAGTGGGTTGCATTGTGTCAACGAGGTGCCTGCCTTTCTGAACGGATGTGCATCGGTCGTCTGCGGTGTGGTGGTATGCGGTCGGCCGAGATGTCGCCCGGCGGGGCTCGTCAGCGTCGGGCGATGAGCGTCTGCCCGGGAGACAGACAGGGCGGGTCGGAGTCAACCGGCTCCCAGGACAGGAGCACCGTTGCCAGATCGGGAGCGGGCCGCTGCTGCCCGGAGAGGTTGACGGCGACGACGATGTCCTCGTAGGTCACTGTGAGAACGTCGTCGGTCTCATCGACCTGCGGCCATGCGGTGCGCTGGGACCATGCCAGCTCGCGGCGCAGGGCGGTCAGCGCCCGGTACCAGGTCAGCATGCGGGCGTGCTCGGACTCCGCCACCTCCGACCAGTTCAGGCGTGATGCCTCGACGGTCCCAGCGGCCTGGGGGTCCGGGATCGCGTCGGCGTCCCAGCCGAAGCCGGCGAACTCCCGTACGCGCCCCTCACTGACGCTGCGGGCCAGATCCTCCTCCTCATGGTCGGTGAAGAACTGGAAGGGGGTGCGGGTTCCCCACTCCTCACCCATGAAGAGCATGGGCGTGTAGGGGGACAGGAGCACCAGGGCGGCAGTAGCGGCCAGGGCGGCATCATCGAGGCCGGCCGAGGGACGGTCCCCGACGGCTCGGTTGCCGACCTGGTCGTGGTCGGAGCCGAAGACGACGAATCGTCTGGGGTCGGTGCCCTCGGGCACGGGGGCGCCCCAGATCCTGTCCCTGAAGGTGGACCAGGTGCCGTTGTGGAGGAAGGCTCCGCCGTAGGCCTTGGCCCACGCACCGGGCTCGGCGAAGTCCCCGTAGTAGCCCTGGTCCTCCCCGGTGATCCGTGCGTGCAGGGCGTGGTGGACGTCGTCGGCCCATTGAGCGGTCATGCCCAGGCTGGGAGCCGTGGCCGGAGGCTCCTGGTCGGTGGGGGTGATGACCCCGACATCGTTGAGGTCGGCCTCAGCCACCAGGCTCAGGGGACGGCCCAGCTCGGCGGACAGGGCGGCCACGGCGTCCGAGAGCTCGGCCAGGACGTGCGCCTGGGGCGGGTCGGCGGCCTCGGCGTCGTCCTTGATCTCGTGGATGGCGTCCAGGCGCAGGGCGTCGATGTGGAAGTCGCGCAGCCAGCGCAGGGCCGAGTCGATGACGAAGGCGCGTACCTGATGGCTGCCGTCGTGGTCGTAGTTGACGGCCTCACCCCAGGGCGTGTGGTGGGCGGGGGTGAAGTAGGGCCCGAAGACGCTGAGGTAGTTGCCCGATGGGCCCAGGTGGTTGTAGACGACGTCGAGACACACGCCGATACCGGCGTCGTGGGCGGCGTCGACGAAGCGCATGAGGGCCTCGGGGCCTCCGTAGGCCTCGTGGACGGCCCACAGGCCGACTCCGTCATAGCCCCATCCGGCTCTGCCGGGGAAGGCCGCCAGCGGCATGAGCTCGACGATGTCAACGCCCAGCTCGGCCAGGTGACCCAGACGGGAGATGGCGCCGTCCAGGGTGCCCTCGGGGGTGAAGGTGCCCACGTGGAGCTCGTAGATGACCGAGCCGAGCAGGTCCTTGCCCGTCCAGTCCTGGTCTGTCCATCGCCAGGCGCTCGGGTCCACGGTTCGCGAGGGGCCGTGGACGCCGTCGGGCTGCAGGGCGCTTCGGGGGTCGGGACGATCGGGGGAGCCGTCAACACGGAAGGCGTAGTCGGTGCCCGGCTCCAGGTCGAAGGGGGCGGTCCACCAGCCGTCCGGAGCCGGCACCATGTCGACCAGTCGATCGTCGCCGGGCAGGTGCAGCTGGACAGTCCTCGCCGCCGGGGCCCACACGGGCACGCGGGGGCCCACGGGGAGGGCGGGCGAGCTCCAGGCCCGGGGGTCCGTCGGGCTCATCGGACGGCCTCCTCGGCGCAGTGGGCGGAGTCGGTCTCGCAATCCGGGGAGACGACCTTGGCCAGGACGACCACGGGGTCGTCCCCGACCACTTCGGCCAGAGGCCGGTTGCCTCCCTCCACGGTGCCGTTGCGCAGGACGTGCTCCCAGGTACCCTCCGGCAGCACGATGCTCTCCTCGCGCCATCCCCCCAGCTGCTCGAGTCGCCGGGACAGGCGCCTGACGATGACGACGACGTCGGGGATCTCGTCGAGCAGGCGGGTGTAGGCGAAGGCGAAAGAGGTGGTCACCGGGATCGTGCGGTAGCCCGAGCGGGGGCCGACGAAGGTGTGGGGGCGGGAGGCGCGCAGTCGCGCCAGACGCGAGGTGAGGAAGAGCTTGTCCTCGTCGAGACTGCGCGGGGCGGCTCCGGAGTCGAGGCGCTCCAGGGCATTGACGAGGCCCGAGGGGCCGGTGTAGTCGACCGTGCGGCGGTTATCGGGATCCACCAGCGAGGTGCGGGTGGTCTCGCTGCCCTGATAGATGTCGCTCACGCCCATCCAGGTCAGCGCCAGTGCCTTGCCGGCGAGGATGGCGGTGCGTACGGACCTGGCCGTCAGGGCCGCGAAGGCCTCGAGCTCGGCGGAGACCTCCTCACTGTTGAGCAGGTGGGTGGCGTAGTCGGTCAGGGCCTGCTCCCGAGCCAGGTCCGGGGCGGTCCAGGTGGTCCAGATCTTCTGCTCCCGGGAGGCCTTGATGAGGTAGGCGTTCAACCGCTCGGGGGTCATGGGATCGTCACTGTCGGGCGCCCAGGTTCCCCACAGGGTCTGCCACAGCAGGTTCTCGCTGCGTCCGTCGAGGTCCAGGGGGCGAACCTGGGCGGTCAAGGCGCGCAGACGGTGGATGAGGTCGCTCCACTCCTCGGCGTAGGAGGCCAGCACGTCCAGGCGCGCGCGCACGTCCTCGCCGCGCTTGGTGTCGTGGGTGGTGGAGGTGACCATCGTGTCGGGCCAGGTGTTCTGGACCCGGTCGGCCCAGGCGTGGGCCTCGTCGGTACTCAGCGCGAAGCCGGCCGGGTTGCCGCCGACCTCGGTGAGACTGGTCAGATGGGTCCAGCGGTAGAAGGCCGTGTCCTCCACGCCCTTGGCGGTGACGGCCCCGCACACCTGCTGGAAACGGATGATGGCCTCGGCGCGCTCAGGGGACTCCGACAGGCCCTCGGAGCCGACGGCCTCGCCCAGGAGGATGGCCACCACGAGGTCGAGGGTCTCTCCCTGGTCCGGTTCGAGGCGCTGACGGGCCCGCTCGGCGTCGGCCTGGAGGACGGCGGCCGTCTCCGGGCCGGGAGGCGTGCCGGGAACGACGTAGACCCGGTACTGGTCCGCGGCCACGAGCAGCTCGACGACGCAGGCCCGTAGGTCGCGCAGGGTGTGGTCGCGCAGGCGCACGTCCTGTGAGGTCAGGGAGTCCAGGATGCGGGCCAGACGATCGACCTCCGCGGCCAACGATCCGGCGATGACCTCGCGCTTGGCCTCCTCGACGATGCGGTCGTAGTCCACGGGTGCGTCCCCGGTGATCTCATGCATGAGCGCGCCCAGCCGGGCGGCGCCGGCAGGGTCCACCTGGAGCTGGTCGATCCGCCAGGCGGCGTCGTAGCCGGTGGTTCCGGCGACCGGCCAGGAGGTGGGCAGGGACTCGCCGGGCGCCAGGATCTTCTCAGCGGCGATCCACGCCCCGTCTGTGGCCTGAGCCAGCTGGGTGAGGTAGCCGCCGGGGTCGGCCAGGCCGTCGGGGTGGTCGACTCGCAGGGCGCTGATGACTCCGGCCCGCATGAGCTCAAGGATGAGACCGTGGCTACCGGCGAAGACGTCAGGCTCCTCGACCCGGATCGCGGCCAGGGTGCCGACGTCGAAGAACCGCCGGTAGTTGATCTCCTCGTCGCCGACCTTCCAGTAGGCCAGGCGGTAGTGCTGGCGCTCGACAAGAACGTGCATCGGCAGCGACTCGGTGCCCTGTGCGACGGGGAAGGCGTGGTCGTAGTAGCGCAGGACCCACTGCTCGCCCAGGTCCTCCTGCCCCGGAACCACCATCTGCTCCAGGGTGAGCTCCTCCTCGGCCAGGACGGCGCCGATGCGCTTGCCCAGGATCGGCATGAGGATGGGCTCGTCGAGGGAGAGGTCGAACCAGGCGGCGTAGGGGGAGTCCGGTCCCTCTCGCAGCACCGACCACAGGGGCAGGTTGTGCCAGCCCGGGGTGGGCACGGCCATGTGGTTGGGGACGATGTCCACCACGACGCCCATCCCGTGGGCATCGGCCTCAGCGGCCAGGGACTCCAGCTGCTCCCGTCCGCCCATAACGGCCGAGACCCTGCGGTGATCGACGACGTCGTAGCCGTGGGTGGATCCCGGCGCGGCGGTGAGGATCGGGGAGAGGTAGAGGTCGGTGACTCCCAGATCGGCCAGGTAGGGGACCAGGGCCTTGGCGTCGGCGAAGGTGAGGTCCTCGCCCAGCTGGAGGCGGTAGGTGGTCACCGGAGTGCGGTGCTCAGGCGCCGGCACGTGACCCGACCAGGGTGCGTAGGCGGGTGTCTCCGCCGAGTCCGCTGAGTCAGCCCTCTCCACTGCTGCGTCCACTGCGTCGGTCATGTCACTTCCTGAGCTCGTCTGGTCTGCGTCGGGTGGTGCTGCTGATGGATATGTGTCCGGTTGCGCGTCGGAGTGCCGCGGAGAGCCCCTACCGCTGGTGCCGCTCCGTGGTGGCGTCGGACTCGGGGGCGTCCATGAGGAAGAGCATGGAACGGGCCTCGACCACGACGGTCTCATCAGCGGCGAGAACCGGGTCCGAGTCCCCGTCCACCGCAGGAGCCGTGTCCAGCGCGACCTTCCAGGTGGGGGCGTACCCCTCGCCCGGGAGGGTGAAGGTGATGTCCTCGTCGGAGGCGTTGATGAGCACGAGGAAGGAGTCGTCCACGATCCGCTGGCCCCGCTCATCGGGCTCGGCGATCGCCTCCCCGTTGAGGAAGACCATCATGGCCCGGGCGTACCAGGTGGTCCAGTCCTGGTCGGTCATGGACTCACCGGCCGGAGTGAGCCACTCGATCTCGCCGAGCTCGCTCTCCCCGCCGTGACCGGCGTCCCCGGTGAAGAAGCGCCGACGCCGCATCACCGGGTGGTCGCGACGCAGCCACATCATGGTGCGGGTGAACTCCAGCAGGTCATTGTCCTGCTCACTGAGATCCCAGTTGATCCAGGTGATCTCGTTGTCCTGGCAGTAGGCGTTGTTGTTGCCCCCCTGGGTGCGCCCCAGCTCGTCGCCGTGACAGATCATGGGCACGCCCTGACTGAACAGAACGGTGGCCAGGAAGTTGCGGGTCTGGCGCTGACGCAGCTCGTTGATCGCCGGGTCGTCAGTGGGTCCCTCGGCGCCGCAGTTCCAGGACCGGTTGTTGTTGTCGCCGTCGGCATTGCCCTCGAGGTTGGCCTCGTTGTGCTTCTCGTTGTAGGAGACCAGGTCGTGCAACGTGAAGCCGTCGTGGGCGGTGACGAAGTTGATGCTGGCCACCGGGGTGCGTCCGGCGTGCTGGTAGAGGTCGGAGGAGCCGGTGATACGGGAGGCGAACTCGCCCAGGGTGGAGGGCTCCCCTCGCCAGAAGTCTCGCACGGTGTCGCGGTACTTGCCGTTCCACTCGCTCCACAGGGCCGGGAAGCCGCCCACGTTGTAGCCGCCGTCGCCCACGTCCCAGGGCTCGGCGATGAGCTTGACCTGGGAGAGCACCGGGTCCTGGTGGATGATGTCGAAGAAGGCGCTGAGCTTGTCCACCTCATGGAACTGGCGGGCCAGGGTGGAGGCCAGATCGAAGCGGAACCCGTCGACGTGCATCTCAGTGACCCAGTAGCGCAGCGAGTCCATGATGAGCTGGAGGACTGCCGGCGAGCGCATGAGCAGCGAGTTGCCGGTGCCGGTGGTGTCGAAGTAGTGGGTCGGCGAGCCGTCGACGAGCCGGTAGTAGGAGCTGTTGTCGATGCCGCGGAAGGACAGGGTGGGGCCCAGGTGGTTGCCCTCGGCCGTGTGGTTGTAGACGACGTCCAGGATGACCTCGATGCCGGCCTCGTGGAAGGCCTTGACCATGGACTTGAACTCCTGAACCTGCTCGCCCTCGGTGCCGTAGGCGGCGTAGGTGTTGTGCGGCGCGAAGAATCCGATCGTGTTGTAGCCCCAGTAGTTCGACAGACCCTTCTCCTGCAGGTGGGTGTCGTTGACGAACTGGTGGACCGGCATGAGCTCGATGGCCGTGACACCCAGGTTCTTGAGGTGGTCGATGACGGCGGGCTGAGCCAGGCCGGCGTAGGTGCCCCGCAGGCTCTCGGGAACCATCGGGTGCAGCTGGGTCATGCCCTTGACGTGGGCCTCGTAGATGATCGTCTCGTGGTACTCGTGGCCCGGGGGGCGGTCGTGGCCCCAGTCGAAGTAGGGGTTGATGACCACCGAGCGCATCGTGTGTCCCGCCGAGTCCTCCTCGTTGCGCACCTCCGGGTTGTCGAAGGAGTAGGAGTACAGCGTCTGGGACGGGGTCACCTCGCCGGAGATCGCCTTGGCGTAGGGGTCCAGCAGCAGCTTGGAGGGGTCGCAGCGGTGACCGGACGCCGGGTCGTAGGGGCCCGCCACCCGATAGCCGTACTTCTGGCCCGGCGAGATCCCTGGGAGGTAGGCGTGCCAGACGTCGCCGTCGACCTCCTTGAGCGCCAACCGCTCCTCATGGCCCTCGTCATCGAACAGGCACAGGTCGACACCGCTGGCGGCCGAGGAGTAGAGGGCGAAGTTCGTTCCCGAGCCGTCGTAGGTCGCCCCGAGCGGGTAGGGGTGGCCCGGCCAGATCTGGCGCTGGGGGGCTTCCTGAGGTTCCTGTGCGGCCTGAGGCGTCGGTGTCGTCGGCGTGGTCATGGGGACTACCCTGCCATGACTGAGGTGCGAAGGCAGGAGAGTGGGAGAAAGACATGTCACGTCGTACCGCCTTCCGAGACGTCCTCGGGTGCTGTCCGGAGATCGAGGCGGGGGCCGGCGGGGCGTGAGACACCTCATGAGGAAACGGGCTCGGGTGAGTTTTGCCTCCGAGGGATACCTCTGCTAACTTTCTTCCCGCACCCCACAAGGGTGTCACGCGGATGTGGCTCAGTTGGTAGAGCATCACCTTGCCAAGGTGAGGGTCGCGGGTTCGAGTCCCGTCATCCGCTCGGGCGATTGGCGCAGCGGGAGCGCGCTTCCCTGACACGGAAGAGGTCACTGGTTCGATCCCAGTATCGCCCACCAGATTCGATGGTCGGACCGAGCCCGGAGCCCAGCGCTCCGGGCTCTTGTCGTCGTCGGAACAGGTGGCCGCACCCAGTGCGCCGGGTGGCATGTGTCACCGAGAAGCCGCGATTTCGTCGCCGAGTTCAGGACAATCGCCCGGAATCCTGCCGGATTCCACATGTGGGCCGGTAGCGGTCAACGTCGACCGCGTGTCCGGATCGTGATGTCCCCATGATGGTCGGGAACGGGGCGTCCCGGTGTGCTCTACCATCTGGGGGAGGAGTTGGTCCCTGCGGCAAGAAACGGATGGGTATGACGGAACGCTTCAGGCACCTGCTGCCCGTGGTCCTCGGTGGAGACATCGGCGCTTACGCCCTGGCACGGCAGCTTCACGAGGTCACCGGCACGTCGGTGACGGTCGTGGCCTCGGATCCGATCGTGGCGATCTCCGAGTCGGTCTACATCACCGTTGTCCACCAGGAGGCCGGCGCCCCGCCGGAGCGGACCATCGCGCTGCTGCGGAAGCTGGCCCAGGGCAGAGGGCCCCGCAGTGCCGTGCTCATGGCCAACACTGATGCCGCGGCCGCCATGATCTCCGCTCACCGCAGCGAGCTCGAGCCCACCTATGTCCTGCCCTTCCCGGACATCGACGTGCTCGACGCCGTCAGCGACAAGGCATCCTTCTCCCGTCTGTGCGCCGAGGTGGGGGTGCTCACGCCCCGGGAGGTCGTCGTCGACCTGGCCGACCCCGACTGCGAGCCTCCGACCAGTGCCTCCGAGCTCGGCCTGGAGTTCCCGCTCGTGGCCAAGGCCGCCATCGGCGCCGACTACGACCGCATCTCCTTCCCCGGCAAGCGCAAGATCTGGTTCATCGACGACGCGGCCGAGCTGGCCGGCATGTGGCGGAGCCTGAAGGACGCCGGCTACCGCTCGACCTTCCTGGTTCAGGAGTGCATCCCCGGTGACGACACCGCCATGCGCTCGGTGACCGCCTACATGGACTCCACCGGCGAGCTGCGCCTCATCGGCTCGGCGCGCGTCCTCCTGCAGGACCACGCGCCCACCATGATCGGCAACCCTGTCGCCATGATCACCGAGGCATTCCCCGACCTGTGGGACGCCACGAGCCGCCTGCTGCGTCACGCCGGCTACCGCGGATTCGCCAACCTCGACATCAAGGTGGACCCCCGCGACGGGCGAGAGCTCTTCTTCGAGGTCAACCCCCGTATCGGCCGAAACTCCTTCTACCTGACCGCCGCCGGTGCCAACCCCATGGCCGTCATGCTCAAGGACCTGGTCCTGGACCAGCGCGATGAGCCCGTCGAGGTCACCCGGCAGGTCCTCTACTCCCTGGTTCCCGATGGCGTCATCGCACGTTACGTGTCCGATGAGGCGCTGCGCCGCAAGGCCAAGAGCCTGGGGCGGGGCGTCGACCCGCTGCGCGACCCGGCCGAGCGCTCGCTTCGCCGGCGCGCGACGATCGAGCTCCAGCGCCTCAACCACTACCGCAAGTTCGCCCGCAACTATCCGCAACGAGTCGACAGGTCCCGCTGAATGCCCGAGAACGAGAACATGCCCGACAGCACCACTCCCGACGCCACGACTGACGCCACGGCCGAGACTGCCGCACCAACCCCCGAGAAGGCTCAGACGGCTCAACCGAACGAGAAGGGGCAGAAGGACAGCCGCCAGTCCGAGCAACCCGAGCAGAAGGTCGACACGACCGACAAGCCTGCCAAGACTGACAAGGCTGACAAGCCCAAGGCCTCTCGGCCCACGCACCCCGAACCGGTGCACTCCACCCCGGACCGCTCCGAGACCCTGCGGCGGGTCGACGGGCGCGAGATGCGCCTGGCCGTGGGCAACAGTCCCTTCCCGGTTGAGCAGACCGAGGCCTGGGAGCGCTTCGAGGTGGCCATGGGCCGTCCCCTGTGGGGCCGCTACCTCTATGAGGACGAGGGCAAGCCTGTGGCCGCCATCGCCCTGTACCGCTATGAGATGGGCGGCCAGACCTTCCTGTGGGCCAAGCACGGTCCGGTCTGGCTCAAGGAGCAGTCGCCCGAGCGCGAGGCGCACCTGCGCCGGCTGCTGCGCTCCGTGGTCAAGGAGCGCGATCGCTCCGTGCGCTTCATCCGCATGCACGTCCGTTACCGCGACACCGACCTGCGAGAGCTGCTGTCCACCATCACCTACGACCGCACCTACGTCATCGACCTGACGCCCAAGACGCCGGAGAAGATCGCCGCGATCATGCCTAAGGACGGCCGCCGTGCGGTCAAGCGCGCCGAGCGCGTGGCCCGGGAGGCCGGCTGCACCATCAGTGACGAGACCGGTCTGAGCCGCGACGAGTTCGACAAGGTCTACGAGGTCCTGCGTGAGACCGCCGAGCGAGACGGCTTCAAGCCCCACGACGCCGAGGTCTACTGGACCATGCTGACGTCCCTGGGGGAGAAGAACGCCCGCTTGTTCGTGCTGCGTAAGGACGGCGTCCCCCATGCCTGGGACCTCATCCTCACCTCGGGCAAGGACTCCGTGGCCTACTACGGCGCCTCCTCCAACGAGTCGCGCACCTTCCGCGGAGCCGAGGCCCTGGACTGGTGGGCCGCCTGCACCCTGGCCCAGGAGGGCTACCGCGGCCTGGACCTCATGGGCGCCGGCTCCACCCGCGTCCCCTCGCTCTACACGGTGGGGCAGTACAAGAAGCGCTACGCCCAGCACGTCACCGAGGTGGATGGAGCCTGGGACGTCCCGGTCTCCCGGGTCATCTACTCCGGGATGTGCACCGCCAAGCGCCTGCGTGACGCACTGCGCGCGCGGCGTGGCTCACGGGAGGACTGAGCCTACTCGTCCACGACGTAGACTCGCGGCCGAACCGGGGTGCACCAGTACAGCGCCCCGCACCAATGCAGCAGAGGAGACGAGCCCGTGTCAGACCAGCCCATGATTGAGATCACCCTCGACGGCGCGCCCCGCACCATTGAGGCGGGCAGCACGGGGGCGCTCCTCCTGCAGGACGCCGTCAAGAAGGACGGCGTCGTCGCGATGCGCGTCAACGGCGAGCCCTGGGACCTGGAGCGCCAGGTGCCTGCCGGCGCCGTCGTCGAGCCCATCACCCTGTCCAGCGAGGACGGCCTGAAAATCCTGCGCCACAGCGCCACCCACGTCATGGCGCAGGCCGTCCAGGAGATGTTCCCCGACGTGAACCTCGGTATCGGCCCCTTCATTACTGACGGCTTCTACTACGACTTCGGCGCCATCGACGCCGTCACCCCCGAGATGCTGCGCGAGATCGAGAAGCGCATGAAGCGGATCGTCAAGGAGGGGCAGCGCTTCGTGCGCCGCGACATCACCGAGGCCCAGGGGCGTGAGGAGCTGGCCGACCAGCCCTACAAGCTCGAGCTCATCACCACCAAGGGCGCGGGCGCCGAGGGCGCCTCGGTCGAGGTCGGCGCCGGCGGGCTCACCATGTACGACAACGTCCGACGCGACGGCAGCGTCGCCTGGACCGACCTGTGCCGCGGCCCCCACCTGCCCTCGACCCGCCTCATCGGGCAGGGCTTCGCGCTGACCAAGTCCTCGTCCGCCTACTGGAAGGGTGACCAGTCCGGCGACTCCCTCCAGCGGATCTACGGCACCGCCTGGGCCAGCAAGGACGAGCTCAAGGCGTACCAGACCCGCCTGGCCGAGGCCGCCAAGCGTGACCACCGCAGGCTCGGCGCCGAGCTCGACCTCTACTCCTTCCCCGAGGAGATCGGCCCCGGCCTGGTGGTCTTCCACCCCAAGGGCGCCATGCTGCGCCACCAGATCGAGCAGTACGTCGTCGACCGCCACCTGGACTACGGCTTCGACTTCGTCCACACCCCCGAGATCTCCAAGGGCGGGCTCTTCCACACCTCGGGCCACCTGCCGTACTACGCCGACACCATGTTCCCCCCCATGCTCGCCGACGAGGAGCGTGACGCCGAGGGCAATATCACCAAGGCCGGCCAGGAGTACTACCTCAAGGCCATGAACTGCCCGATGCACAACCTCATCTTCCGCTCCCGAGGACGCTCCTACCGCGAGCTGCCGCTGCGCTTCTTCGAGATGGGCCACGACTACCGCTACGAGAAGTCCGGCGTCGTCCACGGGCTCACCCGCATGCGCGGCTTCACCCAGGACGACTCCCACACCTACTGCACCCCGGAGCAGGCCGGTGAGGAGATCCGCGCCCAGATCGACTTCTTCCTGTCGATCCTCAAGGCCTTCGGGCTGACCGACTTCTACCTCGAGCTGTCCACCCGAGACGAGGACGGCGCCAAGAAGGACAAGTTCATCGGCTCCGACGCCGACTGGGCCGCCGCCACGCAGGCCCTCCAGAACGCCTGCGACGCCTCCGGGCTGGAGGTCGTCCCCGACCCGGGCGGCGCCGCCTTCTACGGCCCCAAGGTCTCGGTGCAGGTCAAGGACGCCATCGGACGGACCTGGCAGATGTCCACCATCCAGTACGACTTCAACCAGCCCGAGCGCTTCAACCTGGAGTACACGGCCGCCGACGGCACCCACCAGCGCCCCATCATGATCCACTCGGCCAAGCTGGGCAGTGTGGAGCGCTTCATCGGAGTGCTCACCGAGCACTACGCGGGCGCCTTCCCCGCCTGGCTCTCCCCGGTGCAGGTCCGTCTCATTCCCGTGGCCGAGGCCTTCGACGCCTACGTCGACGACGTCGCCGCCCAGCTGCGCGCCCAGGGAGTGCGAGTCGAGGTGGACCACTCCGATGACCGCTTCGGCAAGAAGATCCGCAATGCCTCCAAGGACAAGATCCCCTTCACCCTCATCGCCGGGGGAGAGGACGCCGAGGCCGGCGCCGTCTCCTTCCGGTTCCGTGACGGCCAGCAGACCAACGGCGTGCCCGTGAAGGAGGCCGTGGCCCACATCGTCCGTGTCATCGACGCCCGTATCAACGACCCGGCGGGGGAGAAGCTGCACAGTGACTGAGGAAGCGACTGGAGATACGATCAGCGCCCCCGGAGTCGGCGACGACGTTGAGATGGAGGCGCCCTTCTACCACGAGGGCGCTCCGCAGGCCTTTCAGCGTCTGTGGACCCCTCACCGCATGGTCTACATCGGGGGGCAGAACAAACCCTCGGACGACACCCCCGAACAGTGCCCGTTCTGCACGGGGCCGGATCGCCGTGACGACGAGGCTCTCATCGTCCACCGGGGCGAGACCAGCTACGTCATCATGAACCTCTACCCGTACAACACCGGCCACCTGCTGGTATGCCCCTATCGGCACATCTCCGACTGGACCGAGGCCACCGCGGCCGAGCGTCAGGAGATCGGTGAGCTGACCGCCACCGCCATGAGTGTCGTGCGCTCGGTGAGCCGCCCCCACGGATTCAACCTGGGTATGAACCAGGGCGAGGTCGCCGGTGCGGGGATCGCCGCTCATCTCCACCAGCACATCGTGCCGCGCTGGAAGGGAGACGCGAACTTCATGCCCATCATCGGTCGGACCAAGCCCGTGCCCCAGCTGCTCGGCGAGCAGCGGGACATGCTCGCCGCCGCCTGGCCCGCCCGTACCGGGCAGCCCGGGGACTGATCCCCCTGGCCCTCCTCGGTGAAGTCCGTCAGGCTGAGGGCAACCCCGTCCGTCTCAGTCCCGCCCGCTCCATCACGGCTCGTCTCTCCGACTACTCACCCGAGACCTAAGGACCTCATGCTCGGCAACCATGGCCGCGGCCTGACCAAGGCCCTGTTCACCCGCCCCGCCCTCGCGCTCGGGCGGCTCGGGGTGACGCCCAACATGCTCACCGTCACCGGAACGGCCCTGTCCGTGACGGCAGCGGTCACCCTGCTGCCGCAGGGGCACTTCGTGGCCGGACCCCTCGTCCTGCTCGTGGTGCTGGTGGCCGACTCCTTCGACGGCATTCTGGCCCGAGCCACCGGGAAGAGCTCGGTCTTCGGAGCCTTCCTGGACTCCACCATGGACCGCCTGGCCGACGGCGCCGTCCTGGGCTCCCTGGCGGCCTGGGCGGCACTGTCCATGCCGGCCGGCGTGCTGCGCACCGTGACTGTCGTGGCGGCCCTGGCCGCCGTCGTCACCGCGGCCACTGTCCCCTATGCCCGAGCGCGGGCCGAGTCCATCGGCGCCACCGCCTCCGTGGGGATCGCCGAGCGCACCGACCGGCTCCTCGTAGCGCTCGGCGCCACCTTCATCGTGGGGCTCGGGGCCCCCCAGTGGGTGCTCACCATCGGGCTCCTCTACGTGGCGGTCGCCTCCTTCATCACCGTGATCCAACGCGTGCGCACCGTCCACCAGCAGTCCCGGCAGGCGGGTGATCCGGCATGAGGCTGCGCCTGTCCGCCGTCTCCGGCGCCTACCGCCTGGCCTGGCGAGGTACTCGACACCTGCCTGCGCCGGTGGGCTACGGCCTGGCGCACACCGTTGCCGACGCGCTGTGGGTCTGGCAGCGCCTGAGGCGCAGCACCACCGGGGTGGGACAGCTCGAGCGCAACCTGTCGCGCATCCTCCCTGCGGGGACGCCGCCACGTGCCCTGCGCCGGGCCACACGAGCAGGAATGCGCTCCTACATGCGCTACTTCTACGAGGCCTTCGCCCTACCCGGAATCACGCCGGAGCAGGTCCTTGCGCGTGTACGCACCGACGTCGACCCCCGGCTGCATGAGGACGTGCGCGAGGGCAGCATCGTCATGGCGCTGCCGCACATGGGCAACTGGGACCTCATCGGAGCCTGGGCATGCCGCGAGCTCGCCACCGTTCTGACCGTCGCCGAACGTCTGGAGCCCGAGGATCTCTTCGAGCAGTTCGTCTCCTTCCGTCAGTCACTGGGCATGCGCATCATCGGTCAGGCCCACGGGGAGAAGGTCTTCGACCGTCTCCTGGAGACGGCGAGCCAGGGACACTACGTCGTCGCGCTCCTGGCCGATCGAGATCTGTCCTCGGCCGGCATCACAGCGCAGCTGGGCGGTGCCACCGCACGGGTGGCCGCCGGTCCCGCGGCGATCGCCCAACGCCTGGGGCGTCCCCTGTACGCCGCCTCGATCCACTACGAGCCACTGATCGGTGAGCGGCGCCGTCGCGCGGGATCGCCCTGGGGACTCGTGCTGACCGCCCGCAGGGTTCCGGCGCCGCAGAATCTGGAGGGACGCGAGCAGGTCGCG
This sequence comes from Actinomyces stomatis, assembly GCF_031292835.1. Taxonomy (NCBI): domain Bacteria; kingdom Bacillati; phylum Actinomycetota; class Actinomycetes; order Actinomycetales; family Actinomycetaceae; genus Actinomyces; species Actinomyces stomatis. Next base: position 279,407 of record NZ_JASPEP010000001.1, on the reverse strand, counting down.
GCGCACACTCGCGCCTGGGTCGCCGAGCTGGACCCCTTGATCGCCGAGCACGCCGAGGACTGGCACATGCTCCAGCCCGTCTTCGACGCCGACCTGGATCAGGAACGCCTCGCTCGCAGCCACGCCCGTGAGCAACAGGCCGTCCACGAGGAGGACGCATGAGGATCGGTATCGTCTGCCCCTACTCCTTCGACGCTCACGGAGGAGTCCAGGTTCACGTCATGGACCTGGCCGGTGAGCTCTTCCGGCGCGGCCACGAGGTCCAGGTCCTTGCACCGGCCTCCCAGGACACCGACCTGCCGGACTGGGTCACCAGCGCCGGTGACTCCATCGCCATTCCCTACAACGGCTCGGTGGCGCGACTGAACTTCGGCGCTCTCGTGGCCAGGCGGGCCCGACGCTGGCTGGAGGCCGGGGACTTCGACATCCTTCACATCCACGAGCCCATCACCCCCAGCGTGGGGATGCTGGCCCTCCAAGCCGCCACCGGACCGGTCGTGGGCACCTTTCACGCCGCCATGGACCGCTCACTCGCCCGTGAGCTGCTGAGCCCGGCGACGGTGCCGCTCATGGAGAAGCTCTCGGCCCGTATCGCCGTCTCGGAGGAGGCCCGCCGCACCCTCATCCAGTACCACGGTGGCGACGCCGTCGTCATTCCCAACGGCGTCAACGTGAAGCCCTTCGCCGACGCTCCCAAGGACGACCCCCGATTCCGGGGTACGGATGAGATCCCCACCATCTCCTTCCTGGGGCGCCTCGACGAGCCCCGCAAGGGACTGCGAGTCCTGGCCGATGCCATCCCGGCGGTGCTGGAGTCGGTGCCGGGTGCGCGCTTCCTCATCGCAGGTCGTGGGCAGGCCCAGGAGATCCGCGACGAGCTGGCCCACTTCGGTGAGTCCGTGGTCTTCCTGGGAGGAGTCAGTGATGAGGACAAGGCCGCCATGCTGGCGTCGGCCAGCTGCTACGTGGCTCCGCAGACCGGAGGGGAGTCCTTCGGCATCGTCCTGGTGGAGGCCATGGCCGCAGGTACCCGGGTCATCGCCTCCGACCTCAAAGCCTTCTCCGACGTGCTCGGCGAGGGCCGTTACGGGGCGCTGTTCCGCAACGAGGACGGCGATGACCTGGCCCGGGTCATCATCAACACCCTGCAGGACGTGACGGCAGCCCAGGCCCGCACCCAGGCGGCCTCCCAGGTGGTCGGGCGCTATGACTGGTCCGCGGTCACCGACGAGGTCCTCGATGTCTACGACATGGCCCTGTCCACCGCTCACACCCGGGTGGAGCCCGCCCCCGGTTCGCGCACCATGCTGGGTCGTCTGCGCGATGCCCTGGACGACTAGAAGCTGATCTCAGGAGTGATGAGGAACCGACCATGGCAACCATGACGACGGCCATGACACAGGCCATCGATATCCCCGCCGGTGCAACGACGGCAATGCCGGCGCCTTCCTCCACGGGGGCCGGCGCGATGACGGCTCCGATATGGAGCATTGTCGTGCTGCTGGTCGGGCTGGCCGTGGCCATTGGGTGGGCGCTCTACGCCAGGGCGGTGCGGGTGGACCGGCTGCACCGGCAGGTACTGGGCTCCCGGGCCACGCTTGAGGCTCAGCTCGTTCACCGGGCCGAGGCCGCGGCGGAGCTGGCCACCGTCCCGGCGCTGGATCCGGCCTCCGGACTGCTGCTCAGCAGGGCCGCTCGCGAGGCGCTGGATGCCGAGGGGCCTATCGTCGACGACGGTCTGGACAGCTCCGCGCCGCTCGAGAGCACCCCCCATCCTCATCCTGCTTCCGGCGGCGAGGCGCTCCCTGCGCCGACCACCCGCAGTCGAGCCCTCATCGAGTCCGACCTCAGCCGGGTCCTGCGGACAGTGGTGTCCGAGTCCGCGCGTCGCGACCTGTCCGCTGACCCGCTGAGCGTGTCGGCACTCAACCGTCTGGACCGGGCCTGCTCACGCCTGGTCCTGGCCCGCAGGTTCCACAACACCCACGTCAGCGAGGCCCAGGTGCTCAGGGCGCGCCTACTTGTTCGGATGTGTCACCTGGCTGGGCACGCCCCCATGCCCCAGACCTTCGATGCCGACGACGACACCACCCCTGAGATGCAGCCGGACCACGACGACGAGGTGCAAGTGAGGTGAATCGATGAGCATGCCTCCCAGTCCCTGGGCCCCCCGCCCCGGTTACCGGCGCTCCAGCGCCCTACCGCAGACCCCGGCCGACTCCGGCTCCCTTTCCGGATCCGGGCAGCGTTACCAGGTTCATCGTGAGAGTCGTGATGCGGATCGTTCACGTTCCTCGGCTCCTGAGGACGGCCGGCAACAGTCCGAGCAGGTGGCCTCTCTCATTCCATCCGGCATCCCGGCGATCGTCGGGGCGATTGTCATGATTGCCGCGATCATTGTCTTCTCCCTGTGCACCCTGTATGTCTTCGCAGGGCTCCGCAGGGACTTCGGCCCGGTCGTGCTCCCATCGTTCCAGCTGGCTCTCATCCCGTTAGCCGGGGTGCTTGTGGCCACGATGCTTCTAGCGGGAGTGTTCTGGTACGTCCGCTGGGAGCCCAGGCCCCCCGGTCTGTTCACGGCGGTCACTCTCATGGTGGCATTCCTGTGGGGGACGAGTGTCTCCACGCTCTGCTCGTTGGTGGTCAACGTCTGGGTGGCTCAGGTCATTACAGAGGCCATGGGGGATCCGGGTGCGGCCGGGGTGATTTCAGCACCTCTGGTCGAGGAGATGACCAAGGGGCTGGGCGTCCTGTTCGTCTTCCTCATCTGGCGCCGGACGATCAACGGCACGATCGATGGGGTCGTGTACGCGGCCTTCACTGCCGCAGGGTTCGCCTTCGTTGAGAATATTCTCTACTTCGTTCAGGGATGGGAGTACGTGGGGAGCATCTTCGTCATGCGGGGAGTCTTGTCCCCGTTCGCTCACCTGACGTTCACTGCCTGCACGGGGGTAGCCATCGGCGTTTCCTCTCGCCGCCGGTCTCAGTACGCGTGGGCGTGGATGGCTCCCGTGGGCCTGGTCGGTGCGATTCTGCTTCACGCGACCTGGAACGGGTTCGTCGCGGTGAACTTCGGGGTGTATCTGCTGCTTCAGTTCCCGTTCTACGCTCTGTGTGCCGGACTGGTCTCGTGCCTGCGCTGGAGTGAGCGTCGGTCCATGCGCCGTGGGATAGAGGACTACGCCCGCGCCGGCTGGTTTTCCCCGGCCGAGGTTCAGATGCTCGCCACCGGTGCAGGGCGTCGGGCGGGTAGACGGTGGGCCGCCACCAGGGGGCCACGGGCCTCAGCGGCCATGAACACCTTCCAGAAGGGTGCCGCGGAGCTCGCTCAGCTGCGCCAGCAGGCCGTGGACAGTCATGATCGAGGTGAGCTCTCCGTCAAGGAGACCGAGCTGCTCGACCGGATCAGCTCAGCGCGACGAACCTTCCTCGGAGCCGGGTAGAAGGCGGCAGGAGCCAACGGATGTCTTGAGACGGTTCGGGTCTCACTGCGTGAGCACCTGGGGGCGTTCGGGAGGCACGGGGTAGCATGCGTGGCATCAGTATCTTTTCACGGAGACGTCGCTGCCGCCCCGGTGCGGAGGCGACGGCTCACGGCCGGAGGACCACGATTGAGTACAGAGCAGACCACCCCCAGCACCGGAACCCTCACCGTGAAGCGCGGCATGGCGGACATGCTCAAGGGCGGCGTCATCATGGACGTCGTCACGCCCGAGCAGGCCCGTATCGCCCAGGACGCGGGAGCCGTTGCCGTCATGGCCCTCGAGCGCGTCCCCGCCGACATTCGAGCCCAGGGCGGCGTTGCCCGCATGAGCGACCCCGACCTCATCACAGGCATCATCGAGGCTGTCTCCATCCCGGTGATGGCCAAGGCCCGTATCGGCCACTTCGTGGAAGCGCAGGTCCTCCAGAGCCTCGGTGTGGACTACATCGACGAGTCCGAGGTCCTCACCCCTGCCGACTACACCCACCACATCGACAAGCAGTCCTTCACCGTTCCTTTCGTCTGCGGAGCCACCAACCTGGGTGAGGCGCTGCGCCGCATCACTGAGGGCGCGGCCATGATCCGGTCCAAGGGTGAGGCCGGCACTGGGGACGTCTCCAACGCAGTGACCCACATGCGTACGATCCGCGACGAGATCCGCCGCCTGACCTCGCTGCCCGAGGACGAGCTCTACGTGGCCGCCAAGGAGCTCGCCGCCCCTTATGAGCTCGTCGCCGAGGTCGCCCGCACCGGGCACCTGCCCGTCGTGCTGTTCACCGCCGGCGGTATCGCCACTCCGGCCGACGCCGCCATGATGATGCAGATGGGGGCCGAGGGCGTCTTCGTGGGCTCGGGCATCTTCAAGTCCGGCGACCCCGCCAAGCGGGCCGCCGCCATCGTGCGCGCCACCGCGCAGTTCGACGCCCCCGACGTCATCGCCGAGGTCTCACGCGGACTGGGAGAGGCGATGGTGGGGATCAACGTCGACGAGATCCCCGAGCCCCACCGCCTGGCGGAACGCGGCTGGTGACCGGCTCCCCGCAGGGCGCCGGACACCCCGCCGATGACGCGGACTGCGGCTCCGCCGGCGGCCTGGTCGACGGACGTCACCCGGTGCTGGTCCCCGAGGACTGGGACCAGCACCTCGACAGCGCCGAGTGGAGCCTGGGCGACGACGGCCTGCCCTTCAGAACGGCTGCCCGGGTTCTGGCCGTGACCCAGGACGGCGAGGTACTGCTGCTGGTGGGGCATGACGCCGCGGACCCGAGCCACAGCTGGGTCTTCACCCCGGGAGGAGGACTCCGCAGCGGCGAGGACCCCCGTGCCGGAGCCGTGCGTGAGCTGGTCGAGGAGTCCGGGATCGAGGTCGCCCCCGCCGACCTGGAAGGGCCCATCGCCCACCGGGAGGCGGTCTTCCGCTTCGCCTCCGTCACATGCCGCCAGGACGAGCTCTTCTTCCTCCTGCACCTGCCGACCACGCGCCCGATCAGGAAGGACGGCTGGACCTCCCTGGAGCGAGACGTCGTCGACTCCATCTCGTGGTGGAACGTGGAGCAGCTGCAGGCCGCCCAGGAGCGGGGACAGGAGATCTACCCGGTGCGCCTGCCCGAGATCGTGGAGGAACTCGCCTCCGGCTGGAACGGCCGGCGCTTCGATCTCACGGATCCGGTGGACTGCGAGGTCCTGGCCGAGCTGGCGAGCACCCCGGACCGTCACTGCGACCCCACCACCGAGGAGTCAGATGACTAACCCGAATCACTCCCACCACCCGACTCACACGATGGATGCCCGCCACCCTCGGGCGCTCTTCCCCGCACTCGTGCCGCCCGACTCCCGTCCCACCATCGGGGTCCTGGCCCTTCAGGGAGACGTACGCGAGCACTCCTTGGCCCTCGAGGCGTCTGGAGCGCGCCCCGTCGTCGTACGCCGCGCCACCGATCTGGGGCGGAGCCCGGGAGACAGGATCGACGCCCTGGTGATCCCCGGCGGGGAGTCGACCACCATGAGCACGCTGCTGGTCGCCTTCGGCATGCTTGAGCCCCTGCGCGAGCTGATCGGCGCGGGCCTGCCCGCCTACGGGTCGTGCGCCGGGATGATCATGCTGGCCGACCGCGTCGAGGGGGCGCAGAAGGGACAGGCGTTCCTGGGCGGCATCGACATGACCGTGCGCCGCAACGCCTTCGGCCGTCAGGTGGACTCCTACGAGGAGGACCTCACCGCTCCAGCACTGGGCGCGGGGCAGGACCGACCGTTGCGGGCCGTCTTCATTCGGGCGCCCTGGGTGGAGGAGGTGGGGCCGGACGTCGAGATCCTCGCCACGACCCGCGCAGGACGTGCGGCTGGGGTCGGTGGGGCCGACGGCGGTAGGATCGTCGCGGTTCGTCAAGGGGCCCTGCTCGCCACGTCCTTCCACCCGGAGGTCGGAGGTGACCACCGGGTTCACGACGTCTTCGTCTCCATGGTGACGCGCCGGGCCTGAGTACGTTCGGCCGCGCCCTCATCATCGACTCCCAAGGAGCACTTATGTCGGGTCACTCCAAGTGGGCCACCACCAAGCACAAGAAGGCCGCCATTGACGCCAAGCGCGGCAAGCTCTTCGCACGCCTCATCAAGAACATCGAGGTCGCCGCCCGTACCGGCGGTGGTGATCCCACCGGTAACCCCACCCTGTTCGACGCCATTCAGAAGGCCAAGAAGAACTCCGTGCCGGCGGACAACATCACCCGCGCCGTCAAGCGCGGCAGCGGTGAGGAGGCCGGTGGCGCCGACTGGCAGACCATCATGTACGAGGGCTACGGCCCCGGCGGGGTCGCCTTCCTCGTCGAGTGCCTCACCGACAACCGCAACCGGGCCGCCTCCGACGTGCGCGTCGCCTTCTCCCGCAATGGCGGGAACCTGGCCGACCCGGGCTCGGTGGCCTACAACTTCACCCGTAAGGGCGTCGTCGAGGTCGCCAAGGCCGACGGAGTGGACGAGGACTCCATCCTCATGGCCGTCCTGGACGCCGGCGCCGAGGAGGTCGAGGACATGGGCGAGTCCTTCGAGATCTACTCCGAGCCCAGCGACATCGTCGCCGTGCGTACCGCTCTGACGGATGCGGGGATGGACTACGACTCCGCCGAGGTCCAGTTCGTCGCCGGAACCAAGGTGGAGGTCGACGTCGAAGGCGCACGCAAGGTCTTCCGCCTCATCGACGCCCTGGAGGACTCCGACGACGTCCAGAACGTCTACACCTCGGTGGACCTCAGCCCAGAGGTGGCCGCCAAGTTCGCAGGCGGCGAGGACTGAGCCCCTGGACGTCGCCGGCTCTCGGCCGCGTTCGGCTCGCGCCGTCGTCGCCCAGCAGCGGGTCCTGGGAATCGATCCCGGGCTGACCCGCTGCGGTCTGGGATGCGTGGACGTCGACCCTCGCCGTCAGGTCCGTCTGGTGGAGGTCGGCGTGGTTCGGACTCCGCCGTCTCAGAGCCCCGAGCTGAGGCTCCTGACCATCACGGAGGCCATTGAGGACTGGATCGCCCGTCTGGGTCCCTCCGTGGTGTCCATTGAGCGGGTCTTCGCGCAGGACAACCTGCGCTCCGTCATCGGGGTCGCCCAGGTGATGGGCACCGCGATGGCCACTGCGGCGCGCGCAGGGCTGGAGGTCGCCCAGCACACGCCCAGCGAGGCCAAGGCCGCCGTCACCGGCTCGGGGACTGCGGACAAGACCCAGGTCCAGGCCATGGTCACCCGCATTCTCGGCCTTGATGCGCCGCCCCGGCCGGCAGATGCCGCAGACGCCCTGGCCCAGGCGATCTGCCACGGTTGGCGCGGAGGCGGGACGGGAACGGATGATGCCACCGAGATGGTCTCCGCCGGGGGAGCGGTGCGCGTCTCGGCCCGCACGCCGGCTCAGCGTCAGTGGGCCGCCGCCCAGGCGGCGGCCCGGCGCACCGGCGCCGTCGACCCGCGACGGGTGCGGCGCTGAGGACTCTGCCGGACCCGGGCTGCTAGGATCCGAACGTCTGTTCGAGTCCGTCCTCGTCCGCCGAATCGGCACAAGACCGCTCGACCCGCTGAGAACATCCAGGAGAAGCTGCCCATGATCGCCTCCCTGCGTGGCACTGTCCTCAGTGTCGGCCTGACCGGTGCCGTCATTGAGACCGGCGGTGTCGGCATGAGCATCCAGGCCACACCCACCACGCTGTCCGGCCTCAGGGCCGGTGAGGAGGCCCTCGTTCACACCGAGCTGGTCGTCCGTGAGGACTCGCTGACGCTCTTCGGCTTCGCCGACACCGATGAGAGGGACAGCTTCCGCACCCTGATGAGCGCCAAGGGGGTCGGAGCCAAGCTGGCGCTGGCGATGCTGGCCGTCCACACCCCCAATGCTCTCAGGCGGGCCATCGCCTCCCAGGACGTCGCCGCCCTCACCCGGGTGCCCGGCCTCGGCCCCAAGGGCGCTCAACGCGTCATCCTGGACGTGGCCGACAAGCTGGGCCCCGTCACCGGGGATGATCTCGGCGCCGCCCGTGCGGCTTCGGAGACTGCTGGAGGGCAGGAGAGCGCGACCGACGGAGGTCCGGAGCCCCACGCCGACGTCGTCGCCGCCCTGGTGCAGCTCGGCTGGAACGAGGCCAGCGCGCGCCAGGCCGTCACCTCCGTGACCTCCGATGCCGCGGCCGACCAGGAGCCGGACACGGCGGCAGTGCTACGGGCCTCCCTGAGATGGTTGGGAGGCGGGCACCGTGGCTGAGCCGGATGAGCTCGACCGGCAGCGCCTGGTCGGTGGTGGTGCCGATGCCACCGAGCGTGCCGCCGAGGCGGCCCTGCGGCCCAAGCGTCTGGAGGACTTCACCGGGCAGGAGGTGGTGCGCGGCCAGCTCTCGGTGGTGCTGCGCTCCGCCCTGGCCCGCGGGGTGACGGCTGACCACGTTCTCCTGTCGGGGCCGCCCGGGCTGGGCAAGACCACGCTGGCCATGATCATCGCCGCCGAGGTGGACGGCTCCCTGCGCCTGACCTCGGGGCCGGCCATTCAGCACGCCGGAGACCTCGCGGCCATCCTGTCCTCCCTGGAGGAGGGCGACGTGCTGTTCATCGATGAGATCCACCGCCTGGCGCGGACCGCCGAGGAGATGCTCTACCTGGCGATGGAGGACTTCCGTGTCGACATCGTCGTGGGAAAAGGACCCGGCGCCACCTCCATCCCCCTGTCCCTGCCCCCCTTCACCGTCGTCGGAGCCACCACGAGGGCAGGTCTGCTGCCCGCGCCGCTGCGAGACCGCTTCGGCTTCACCGGCCACCTCGACTACTATGGGCCGGGTGAGCTCACCCGGATCCTCACGCGCAGTGCGGGGCTGCTGGGCGTGAGCCTGGAGGCGGACGCCGCCAAGGAGCTGGCCTCTCGCTCACGTGGCACGCCTCGTATCGCCAACCGGCTGCTGCGGCGCGTCCAGGACTGGGCGGAGGTTCACGGACAGCCCGGCCGACTCGACCTGGTGGCGGCCCGCGGCGCCCTGGACGTCTTCGAGGTCGATGCCCTCGGGCTGGACCGCTTGGACCGGCAGGTGCTCGAGGCCCTGTGCACCCGGTTCGGCGGTGGCCCGGTGGGGTTGACGACGCTGGCGGTCAGCGTGGGGGAGGAGCCCGAGACGGTGGAGACCGTGGCCGAGCCGTACCTCGTGCGTGAGGGGCTGGTGGTTCGTACCCCACGGGGGCGGGCGGCCACGCCGGCGGCCTACAGCCACCTGGGACTTGAGCCCCCAGCCGACGGATCATTGTTCTCCTGAGCGACAACCGGGTAATGTGATGATTTTGTAACCGGTTGGTACCCAGTTGTGCCCGACCACTCGCCGACGGTAGGTAAGCGTCTGGCCCGCGTGCCATAGACTCGCCACCGCCGGCCTGTGACAGTCGTAGGTCTGCATCAGCCGAGACTGCCTAGTCGAAACGGAGAGGCCTCCATGTCGTCGTATTTCATCTGGATCATGCTCATCGGGATGCTCCTGATGATGTGGTTCGTCAGCCGCAGGCAGCGCGCGATGCAGGAGGAGCAGAAGCGCCGCACTGAGAAGGGTCTGGTTCCCGGCAACTGGGTTCGCACCATCGGCGGCTTCTACGGGACGGTCGTCGAGGTCGACGGTGACGTGGTCACCCTGGCCACGCCGCTGGGTGACGAGACCCTCTGGAGCAAGCGGGCGATCGCCGCCATCGAGGAGCCTCCCTTCGGCTCCGCCTCCGCCCACGAGGAGCCCGGCTCCGACGTCGCGCAGGCCGGTGACGACATCCGTGAATCCGAGCAGGACGCGGCCGAGCCGCAGTCCTGATATCGGCGAACCGACCACACTCCCACGACGTCGGCGTGACAGCGCTTAGCGGCGCCCTACAGACTCCGCCTGCGCTTGGTGACCCGTCTCGCTGAGTCCGCCGGACTCGGTGCGCCTCTCGGCGGTGTCCGCCAAGCATCCCAGCCCCACACCCACCTCAGCCTTCGGGCCATGCGCTCGAGTTCACTCCACCCCAGGAAGGGACCACGTGTCCAGTAAGCAGCGAACGCGCCCAGGGCGCCGCCTCCTGATGTTCATCCTCGTCCTCGTCATCGGTTTCGGCGCTCTGGTGGTGGGAAACATGAGGCACAAGGCCTCACTCACCCCCGGACTCGCCCTCGATCTCGAGGGCGGTACCCAGCTCATTCTGACGCCCACGACCTCCGACGGCTCGGCGATCAGTGACAGCGATGTTGAGCAGGCCATCGAGGTGATCCGCCAGCGCGTGGACGCCTCCGGCGTCTCCGAGGCCCAGATCTCCCGCCAAGGCGGTCAGAACATCGTGGTCTCGCTGCCCGGAAAGCCCAGCCAGACCACCCTGGAACTGGTGCGGACCTCTGCCGTCATGTACTTCCGCCCGGTCCTGCGCGTCCTGGAGGGCAGCGCCCAGCAGGCTGCCAAGAACATCGCCAGCCAGAACCCCTCCGGCGCGCCAACCCCGGCCCCCACCGCACAGCCCACGGCCCAGTCCACGGCGCAGCCCACGGCGCAGCCCAGGACCCCCGAGGAGATCGCCAAGCAGCTGGCGGACGTCAACCAGGACGGTGTCATCTCCTCTGACCCGCTCCCCGCCCAGGACAAGACGAACTCATCGGATTCCTGGATCACCGAGAAGCTGCTCTACGACGGCTACATGACCGACTGCACCGACCCGAAGAATCTCACGGGGCAGACGCAGGATCCCAAGGTCGCCGTCATCTCCTGCTCCAAGGAGGCCGGTTCCCAGCACCGCGGCGCCTACATCCTCGGCCCGGCTGAGATCAGCGGAACCGAGCTCAAGAGCGCCAACTCGGGTCTGGAGACCGACTCCCGCGGTCAGGCCACCAACCAGTGGGTCGTCTCGTTGGCCTTCAACGCTGACGGCACCAAGAAGTTCTCCGAGCTGTCCAAGCGGCTGCTGACCTACCGCGACCAGGCGAGTGCCGCCGGTGCGCAGGGCGCTCAGAACCCACAGGCCCAGCACATCGGGGACAAGGCCCAGTTCGCCATCGTCCTGGATGGCCTGACCGTCATGGCCTCCGGTTTCAATGAGTCCGTCCACTCGCCGATCACCGACGGCCGGGTCCAGATCACCGGCAACTTCAACCAGAATCAGGCCAACACGCTGGCCAACCAGCTGTCCTTCGGCTCGCTGCCGCTGAGCTTCACGGTTCAGTCCGAGCAGCAGATCTCCGCCACGTTAGGAACTGAGCAGCTGCGCAACGGCCTGATCGCCGGGCTCATCGGCTTCGCTCTCATCATCCTCTATCTGGCCTGGCAGTACCGCGGCCTGGCGGTGGTGGCCGTAGCCTCTCTGGTGGTGGCCGCAGCCGGCACCTACCTGGTCATCGCGGCACTGAGCGCGACCATGGGCTACCGCCTGTCCCTGGCGGGAGTGGCCGGACTCATCATCTCCATCGGCATTACGGTCGACTCCTTCATCATCTACTTCGAGCGAGTCCGTGACGAGGTGCGTCAGGGACGGACTCTGAGGACCGCGATCGATGAGGGGTGGAAGCACGCCAGGCGCACGATCCTCGTCTCCGACGCCGTCAACCTCGTGGCCGCGATCGTCCTGTACTTCCTCGCCGTCGGCGGGGTGCAGGGATTCGCCTTCACCCTGGGAGTGACCACGTGCGTGGACCTGGCCATCATCATCCTCTTCACCCACCCGTTGATGGAGTGGATCATCCGCTTCCGCTTCTTCGGTGAGGGGCACCGGCTCTCCGGTCTTGACCCCGAGCACCTCGGGGCGACGTCCTCGACCTACGGCAAGGGGCGCGAGGCCGTCGCCGACCGCATGGCCGGGTCGCTGGCGCGCCGCAAGGCCGAGGCCCGCAGGAGCGCCGAGAGCCCCGACGGTGCCGCTGATGAGGCCGACGGCGAGACCGTCGATGATGAGGTCGAGCAGCAGGAGGCCGACGCGGTCGATGCCACGGCCGACAAGGGAAAGGACGGTGAGACGAAGTGAAGTCTCTCGCCACGCTCGGTAACGAGCTCTACTCGGCCAAGACGTCCATCGCCTTCGTCGGCAAACGACGGATCTGGTACTTCATCGCCGTCGTCATCATCCTCGGCTCGGCCACGCTCCTGGCTACCGTAGGACTCACCCCGGGAATCGACTTCAAGGGCGGATCGGAGATCACAGTCACGGGACTGTCCACTCCTTCCGAGCGTCCCGCCAACGAGGTCCTCTCCAAGAGCGACCTGGCGGCCAGCTCCTCGGTGACCACCATGGGGTCGACATCGGTACGGGTGCAGACCAACCAGCTGAGCAAGCAGCGCCTTGACTCGCTGGCCGGTGAGCTCGCCACCGCCTACAAGACCGACGCCTCCAACGTCTCAGCGACGACCGTGGGGCCGACCTGGTCCTCCGACGTCACCAAGAAGGCGATTCGAGGACTGGTCCTGTTCTTCATCTTCGTCGGACTGCTCATCTGGGCATACTTCCGCACCTGGAAGATGGCGGCGGCGGCCCTGCTCGCCCTGTGCCACGACATCGTCGTCACCGTGGGCATCTACGCCCTGTCCGGATTCGAGGTCACCCCGGCCACGATCATCGGTGTGCTGACGATCCTGGGATACTCCCTCTATGACACTGTCGTGGTCTTCGACAAGATCCGCGAGAACACCGAGGGCTTCGAGTCCCAGAGCCGATCCACTTACGCCGAGCTCGCGAACCTGGCGGTCAACCAGACCTTCATCCGTTCGATCAACACCTCCGTGGTCGGTGTGCTCCCGGTGGCCTCGCTTCTGTTCGTCGGCGCCTTCATCCTGGGCGCAGGAACGCTGCGCGACATCGCTCTGACGCTGTTCATCGGCATGATCGCCGGCACCCTGTCCTCGATCTTCCTGGCCACGCCTCTCCTCGTGGACCTGCGCTCACGCGAGAAGCGCATCAAGGACCAGGCCGCCAAGGTCGCCGCAGCACGCCAGCACCGTCGGGAGGAGGCCGGCGACGACGTCGAGGAACTGGCTAAGATTGACGCGGCTCCGGCCGCCTCACCCGTCACCCCCGGCCACCACCTCGGCGTGGCGGCTCAGCCAAAAAGGAAGAAGAAGCGCGGATGACCGCTCCCGTGGCCCATTCCGAGACGGTTCCCGAGTCTCTGACCAGGCTGGTCATGAGCCACCTGCGTGAGATTCCCGATTTTCCCGAGCCGGGGGTCCTCTTCCGGGACATCACTCCGCTCCTGGCCGACGGACCTGCCTTCGCCGGTCTCGTCGACGGCCTTGCCGATCACTATCGCGGTCGGATCGATGCGATCGCGGGACTCGAGTCGCGCGGCTTCATCCTGGCGGCGCCCTTGGCGGTTCGGCTCGGGATCGGGATGATCACGGTGCGCAAGGGCGGCAAGCTGCCCGGACCGGTCATCGGCGTGGACTACTCCCTGGAGTACGGCACCGCCCGGATGGAGCTGCGGCCCGAGACCGTCACCCGGGGCGCACGCGTTCTGGTCATCGACGATGTTCTGGCCACAGGTGGGACGGCCGCCGCGTCCATCTCCCTCATTGAGCAGGCCGGCGCCTCGGTGGAGGCCATCTGCATGCTTCTGGAGCTGGCAGATCTCGGCGGTCGCCGACAGCTCCAGGGGCGTCAGGTCGACTCGGTCGTCATCTTCTGAGACACGAATCGAGCGGCTCATCCGCTTCCTGCTTCCCCACACCCACGGCTGATTCCTGTGTGGTGTCGCGTCGCCCTGCCGCGCGACACCACACGGTCGGCAGCAGTGCCGGCACGCCTCGGTGTGCCGGCCGCTATATGATGCGTCAATGACGGAGACGAAGAGCACCCCGGACACGTCAGGCGACAGTGTTGTCCCCGGCTCGCGCGTGCGCAGCCGTCTGGCGTGGTTCGGCTCCCGGGGACACTCCACACCAGCGGCCATCGAGCCGCTGCTGCGAGCGGTGCGCGCCAACCACCCCAAGGCGGACACGAGCCTCATCGTGCGCGCCTACGAGGTGGCTGAGAAGGCTCACTCCGGCCAACGACGCAAGTCCGGGGAGCCCTACATCACCCACCCGGTGGCAGTGGCGACCATCCTCGCCGAGCTGGGGATGACGGCCCAGACCCTGGCGGCGGCCGTCCTGCACGACACCGTGGAGGACACCGACTACACCCTTGAGCGCCTGCGCGCCGACTTCGGTGACGAGATCAGCCTGCTCGTTGACGGCGTCACCAAGCTCGACAAGCTCCAGTACGGGGAGGCCGCCCAGGCCGAGACGGTGCGCAAGATGATCATCGCGATGTCCAAGGACATCCGGGTCCTGGTCATCAAGCTCGGCGACCGTCTTCACAACGCCCGTACCTGGAAGTACGTCTCCGCGGAGAACGCCGCGCGCAAGGCCAAGGAGACCCTGGAGATCTATGCGCCCCTGGCCCACCGCCTGGGAATGAACACGATCAAGTGGGAGCTGGAGGATCGTTCCTTCAAGGCCCTCTACCCGGGCGTGTACGAGGAGATCGAGCACATGGTGGCCGAGCGGGCCCCGGCTCGCGAGGAGTACCTGCGCCAGGTCCGCCTTCAGATCGAGGAGGATCTGAGGGTCAACAAGATCAAGGGCGCCGTGACCGGGCGACCCAAGCACTACTACTCGATCTATCAGAAGATGATCGTGCGGGGGAAGGACTTCGACGACATCTACGACCTGGTCGCGGTCCGGGTCATTGTCGACACCGTCCAGGACTGCTACGCGGTGCTCGGTTCCCTGCACTCGCGCTGGACCCCCATGAGTGGGCGGTTCAAGGACTACATCGCCGTCCCCAAGTTCAACCTCTACCAGTCGCTGCACACGACTGTCGTGGGGCCGGGGGGTAAGCCGGTGGAGATCCAGATCCGTACCCACGAGATGCACCGCATGGCCGAGTACGGCGTGGCCGCGCACTGGCGTTACAAGGAGGATCCCAACGCCTCGGGCCCCAGCGCCCTGGGAGGCAGACCCGGGGACTCCGACCAGGGCGACATGGGCTGGCTGCGCCAGCTCGTCGACTGGCAGAAGGAGACTCAGGACCCCTCCGAGTTCCTCGACGCCCTGCGCTACGAGATGGCCGGGGACCAGGTCTACGTCTTCACCCCCAGGGGTGATGTCCTGGCCCTGCCCGCTGGAGCCACTCCGGTGGACTTCGCCTATGCCGTCCACACCGAGGTCGGCCACCGCACCGTGGGGGCGCGCGTCAACAGCCGGCTGGTGCCCCTGGACACGCGCCTGGAGAACGGTGACACGGTGGAGGTCTTCACCTCCAAGGCCATCAACGCCGGTCCCTCGCGTGACTGGCTCACCTTCGTCGCCTCGACCCGGGCCCGCAACAAGATCCGTTCCTGGTTCTCCAAGGAGCGCCGCGAGGAGGCCATTGAGGAGGGCAAGGGCGCCATTGCCCGAACCCTGCGCAAGCAGAACCTTCCCCTTCAGCGCCTCATGAGCCACGAGACTCTCATGAACGTGGCCAAGACCCTCGACAAGGTCGACATTGACGGCCTGTACGCGGCAGTGGGTGAGGGGCACGTATCCGCTCAACATGTCGTTGACACCCTGGTGGCCACCATGGGTGGGGAGGACGGTGCCGAGGAGACTCTTGCGGAGGGGATCCTGCCCACTCGGGCGACAGCGCACCGGCGTCCACGAACAGCCGATGCCGGAGTCGTCGTTGCCGGCATGGATGAGGGCGACGTCTACGTCAAGCTGGCGCGCTGCTGCACCCCCATGCCGGGAGATCCCATCGTCGGCTTCATCACCCGGGGCTCGGGTGTCTCAGTGCACCGGGCCGACTGCCAGAACGTCGATCAGCTCCAGCGCGAGCCCGAGCGTCTCATCACCGTCTCCTGGGCGGATCACGCCCAGTCCGCCTACCTGGTCCAGGTGGAGGTCGAGGCCCTGGACCGCGGGGGCCTGCTGGCCGACATCACCCGGGCGCTGGCAGACAGTCACGTCAACCTTGCGAGCGCCAGCATCGCCACGAGCCGGGACCGGGTCGTCACCGGACGGTTCGTCGTCGAGCTGGCCGAGGTCGGGCACCTGGACCATACGCTGGCGGCGCTGCGACGCATCGACGGCGTCTTCGAGGCGCGCAGAAGCCTGTCCACGACGCGCCGTCGATGAAAAGGACTGAGGACGAGTGGTGCCACTTGACGACGGATCGTTACGCGGCATCTAGCCTGGCACCACTGACTCTTCGTAAATAGGACTTGCCAGAGCCATCGGCAGCTGCCTCCATAACGGCAAGCTGGTCGAATTCATCCAGTAAGGACGGCCAACGATTCTTGCGAAGGCGAAAGGCGATGACGGATGTTACATGCTCCCCTTTGAAGCCTTCGGGAGAAAACTTAATCCTGCGTCGATCGGAAGAAAGTATGACAAGGCTGTCGGCCCGCCATAGATTGCTTGAATAATTATGTGAGTATAAGTATTCATGTGAGTATAAGTACGACTCGATGTCTTCGAAGTCGATTCGGGTTGTCCCGTCAAGGAAGGAATGCTTCTCGATGTATCCTGGTCCGACCTCGATGTAATTAATGCTTGTTTGGAGGAATACTCCACCTCCTAAAGTGATGAGTATGATGGCGATCACGAGCCATATGGTGGCGACGCCGGTGTCGTCGTCAGAAAATGAAGGGTTGATCCATCGCCTGCAGCCGAGCCAGAGGGCGACTAGGCCGATAAATAACACTCCTCCGCCGCCGAGCAACTGATATTGTGGCGGTTTTGATCGTGCAACGCCATCTTCTGTCATGGCGGAGCCGGTCACTCGGTCGAAGTGGTCCAATCCCAGCCTGATGATGATGCCGAGTATCATAGCAAGACCAAGAGGGAATGGAATATTCTTCACGTTGACAACGTTAGTTTCTTCTGCAGGGAGTTGTGAACGGCTTCACTGAAGGCGTAATGAAGGCTATGACTGGTGCCCGCGGTGGTGACTCGAATCAATTTTCTTCGAAAATGTGTCGCTGTTTACTGGTGGAATACGACGGACTCGATGATGTGCCGCGCCCGCGGGCAGCCTCTGCTGGCTGCCCCACGACAGTGGTTGAGCGTCAGCAGGAGACGGACTCGACTCACTCCGTGGTCGCGGGCGGTCATGACGGCTTGCACGGCCTGCACCGGTGGCCCCAGGCGGGCGATGTCGACGGCGGCTCGGGCGATCGTGGCGCAGGTGATGCCACCGATCACGGTCGTGTCGCAGTGGGGCAGTCTGCCTCGTCTGGTCACCAGGTAGGGCAGCCGGCTTCGACGACCTCCGGGTAGACACACCTCCAGCGTGTCGGGCGGAGTGCCACCGACGTGCACCCACAGGGCGGTGCCGGCCAGAAGGACGCCCCGGCAGGGCAGGGCGGCGGCAACGGCCCGCATACGTCCCTCCGCCGAACGCAGGGTATCGGCCGGTTGCAGGTTGCCCAGGATGTTGACCAGCAGTCGGGCGTCAAGTCCGGCGCACCTGAGCACCTGCATGTCCTGGGTCGGAAGCGTGCCCAGAACGGGGGAGAGCGGGCGGGCGGACAGGTGGGCCACGGCGGCGTGACCGGGAACCGGGACGAAACGAGGCATAGGCCATCGTGGACTTCTCCCGGTTGCCGGCGCCACAGCGAACCGGCCGCCTGTGGATAACCTTGTCGTGTGTGCGAGGAGTTGACCCTCACGCGGCGGGAGGCGTCACGGTGGACTGGATGCACTAGGACACCAACCAGCCGGAGCAGGCGCTGAGGAAGGAGACACGGTGAAGGATTCCGAACGGCGTCACAACGACGGAGTTGGGAGACGTGACACAGCAGCCGACACCGTGGACAACGCCGCGTCCAACGACGCGGACATCGCCATGACGGTCGGTGAGGTCTCAACGTTCCTGGGCGTCAGTGTCCGGGCGCTGCACCACTGGGACGAGTCCGGTCTGGTGCATCCGTCTCGACGCAGTGACGCCGGGTACCGGCTCTACTGCGAGACGGACATCATGCGCATCCAGCAGGTCCTCGTCTACCGGCAGACCGGCATGAGCCTGGCCGACATCAAGACAGTCCTTGATGAGCCGTGCGCTGACGCGGTCACGCACCTGCGCCGTCAGCGTGAGCTGGTGCAAGGACAGATCTCCCACCTGCAGCAGATGCTCAGCTCGATTGACATGGTGATGGATATACAGCAGTCGGGAGCGAGGATCTCCGTGGCTGAGATGGCGGAGATCTGGGGGACCGACTGGGACCCCGTCTATATCGAGGAGGCCCACGCTCGGTGGGGTGACACTGAGGAGTGGGCCGAGTCCTATCGGCGCAAGGCCCGGATGTCTCGCGCCGACTGGGAGCGGGCGCACGAGGAGACTGTCGCCCTGGAGACTGCGCTGGCCGAGGCGATGCGCAGTGGCGTCGAGCCGGGCAGCCCCGAGGCCAATGCCCTGGCGCGGTGGCACCGCAAGGACTTCAACCGGTGGTTCGAGGTCTCCGCCTCCAAGCAGGTCATCATCGCCCGCGGCTAAGTGGCGGACGAGCGCTACGCCCGGTACTACGACAAGCGCGCGCCAGGGCTGGCGTCCTGGCTCAAGGACGTCATCGACGCCTGCGCCAGGTCTGAGGGACTGGACCCCGCGACCGCCGCCTGGGAGTAGCAGTTCTCCCGACGACGGACGCCAGGACGAGACAAGAGGCGGGGCCGACACCAGTGGGTGGTGTCGTCCCCGCCTCAGGCGCTCCTTGAGTCTCAGAGCTGTGCGGAACGTGCTCGGGTCAGGCCTTGGCCGAGCGCAGCACCTGCTCGAGCCAGGCCCGGCGAGCCGTCAGAGCGGCCTCGGCCTCGGCGATCTTCTTGGCATCGCCGGCAGCCTGGGCGGCAGCCAGGTCCTTCTCCAGGCCGGCAATCGCATCCTGGAGCTGACCGGCCAGGCCTTCGGCGCGGGCCTTGGTCTCCGGGTCGGTGCGGCGCCACTCGGCGTTCTCGGCCTCGCGGATGGCGTCCTCGACGGCGCGCATGCGGCCCTCGATGCGGCGCACGGCTCCGCGGGGGACCCGCCCGGCCTCCTCCCACGCGTCCTGGATGGGGCGCAGGGCCTTCTTGGCGGCCTTGATGTCCTTGATGGGCAGGAGCGCCTCGGCCTTGGCCACCAGCGCCTCCTTGACCTTGAGGTTCTCGGCGAACTCGGCGTCGACGGCCTCGTCCTTGGCGCGGCGGGCGTCGTAGAAGACCTGCTGGGCAGCCCGGAAGCGGGCCCACAGGGCGTCGTCCTCCTTGCGGGAGGCGCGTCCGGCCTTCTTCCACTCGGCCAGCAGGTCGCGGTACTTCGCGGAGGTGCCGGCCCAGTCGGTGGAGTTCTGCATCTCCTCGGCGCGCTTGATGAGCGCCTCCTTGGCGGCCCGCACCTGCGCTTGCTTGGCGTCCAGCTCGCTGAAGAACTGGCGGCGGTGACGGTCGAAGGTGGTGCGCGCGTGGGAGAAGCGCTTCCACAGCCCGTCCTCGGTGGGACGGTCCAGGCGCGGCCCGCGCCGCTGCGCGGCCTTCCAGGACTCGAGCAGCTCACGCAGCTCGGCGCCGGAGTTCTTCCACTGCGTGCGGGCCGGGTCCTGCTCGGCGATGGCCTCAGCGCGCTCGACGATCGCCGTGCGCTCCTTGAGGGCCTGCTCCTTGGCGGCCGCACGCTCAGCGGACACGGCCTCGCGTCGCTCGGCGGCCACCGTCTTGAGCGCGGCGAAGCGGGCCCGCAGTCCCTCCAGATCGCCGACGGCGGCCGGCTCGGTCAGGGACTCGGAGATCGAGGACAGGGTCGAGTCGATCTCGCGGACGCTGAGCTGGGGCAGGCGGGTGGCGAACAGGTCGATGGTCGCCTTGAGATCCAGATAGCGGCGCACGTAGAAGGCCATGGCCTCGGCGATGGGAGCATCGGGGAACTGGCCGACCTCGCGCTCGGCGCCACCGTCCTGGACGTAGACCCGGCCCTCACCGTCGACGCGCCCCCACTTGGCGGCGTCCATGGCCTCCTGCGGGTCAACGGCCGGTTCGGCGGGCGCCGTGGAGGCCGCCGCCGGGGCGGGAACGTCGGCCGGGGTCGGTGTGTTCCCCTCCTGCGTGGTCTCCGTGGGCTCAGGATTCTCAGCCGACTCGGCCGGCCGCTCGTCCTGGGGGGTCTCCTTCGACCCGGAGTCGGCGGAGACCGGCTCGGCGCGCTCCTCAGTTGGTTCCTCAGTGGAATCGCCGGAGGGCTCATCGGTTCCCGACTCCATCGGGGCGGGAGCCGACGACGTCTCCGAGGTGCTGTCGGTCGCCGCGGGCGAGGTGGACTCGGCCTCCGGAACGGGGGAGGTGGCGGCTTCAGGCGCCTGCTCCGTCGGGGTGGGCGCTGCCGACTCCTCGAGGACGGTCGGCTGGATGGTCTGCTCAGTGTCGGGCTGGTTCCGCTCAGTCACGGGATGCTCCTTCATGGGTTGACGGGGAGGGAGCGGCGTGACCGCTCCGTTCCGTTCGCGCCCGGCTCTCAAGCCGGGTGGTGGTGACGTGCCGTCGGAGGACGGCAGTGCCGAGAGTCTACGTTCCTGCCGGCAGCATTCACCATCCTTCGCCCCACCGATTTCAGTTGATTCGTTGAGCGCCGATGCCCCTGACGAGCGGGCCGGTGTCGGCTCCCCAAACCTCGTCGACGCCTGGCGCTGTTAGCATGTGACCATGCTCGCGTGACTCGCCCCCGTGCCCCCACCGCCTCATGCCAAGGACGAGTCATGCCTGCGATCAGTTTCTCCCATGTCAGCTTCTCCTACACCTCCGCCCCCTTGCTGGAGAGCATCAACCTTACGGTCTCCGACGACGAACGCGTCTGCGTCGTCGGCCCCAACGGATCGGGGAAGTCCACGCTCCTGCGCCTGGCCACCGGCGAGCTGTCGCCTGACCACGGGACTGTCAGCATTCCCGAGCATCATGGCCCGCCGGCGGCCGACTCGGCGGAGTCGACTGCCACGTCGATCGAGGGCTACCTCGACGCCGTCTGCGCTGAGACCCTGGACGCGCTTGATCGTTTCGAGCGCATGGGCGAGGCCATTGCCCAGGCCGGAGCTGAAACCGGCTCCCTCGCCGAGGAATACGACTCGTTGCTGACCCGGCTTGAGTCGCTCGACGCCTGGAACCTGCCGGCTCGACGGGCTGAGGCGCTCGCCGGGCTGGGACTGGGGCAGGTGGACACAGGCCGCCTTGTCTCCTCCCTGTCACCGGGGCAACGGGGAAGGCTGGAGCTTGCCGCCCTGCTCCTGGTCTCTGGTCAGGCTCTGGTGCTCGACGAACCCACCAACCACCTGGATGCCGGTAGCAGCGACTACCTGAGCCAGATGATGGTGTCATGGCCCGGACCGGTCCTGTTCACCACCCACGATCGTGCCTTCATCGACGAGGTGGCCACCGCCGTCGTCGACCTCGACACAGCGCCGTGGCAGGCACTCGCCACCGCCTCCGGGGACAGCGGCCCCATGGGTGCCTACCGGTGCGCGGGGCGATACAGCGACTACCTCGTGGAGAAGGCGTACGCCAGGTCATCCCACCGCAGCCTTCACCAGCGTCAGCAGGAGCAGCGGCGCAAGCTCGCGCGTCACCGTCGCGACTCCGAGATCGTTGGGCACAGCGGGGCAGCGCCCCGGACCGAGGCCCGC
Organism: Actinomyces stomatis; assembly: GCF_031292835.1. Classification (NCBI taxonomy): domain Bacteria; kingdom Bacillati; phylum Actinomycetota; class Actinomycetes; order Actinomycetales; family Actinomycetaceae; genus Actinomyces; species Actinomyces stomatis. Next base: position 257,823 of record NZ_JASPEP010000001.1, on the reverse strand, counting down.
ATAGCCCGCAAGTTCTACGCCGACCGCGCCCAGCGCGTCTCCACCCGGCGCCAGACGCAGGACGACCGCCGGCTGGAGGCGCTCGCTAGTACCGAGGTGCGCAGGCCACGCTCCTACGAGCTGCGGCTGCGCCTGACTGAACCGGCACCGCGAAGAGGAATAGCGGTCTCGGCCCGGTCGGCCGCCGTACACGGGCGCCTTGCACCGGTCACGGTCGACGTCATGACAGGCGAGCACCTGCTGGTCACCGGCGTCAATGGGAGCGGGAAGTCCACGCTTCTGGCCTGGTTGGGTAGGCGGTCGGCGCCCACGGAGGACTCCAGCGGCAGCCTCACGGTATCCGGCTCGGTGTTCTGGATACCCCAGCACCTGCCGCGTCTCGGCGACCCTGGGGTGGATGAGGACGTGTGGGTCGAGGGGATCGGGGACCGTGGCCGGGGCGCTCTGCACCCGCGCCTGTGGAACCGTCCCCTCAGCGAGCTCTCCGACGGCAACCAGCGCCGCGCCCAGCTGGCCCTGGCCGCTGCTGCCGGGCCTGAGGTGCTTGTCATCGACGAGCCCACGAACTACCTGGACCTGGACGCCCTCGAGATGCTCGAGGCCGCTTTGAGGACATGGACGGGCACGCTCATCGTCGCCAGCCACGACCGCCGGCTCAGTGAGCACTGGTGGGGGCGACGGCTTCACCTTCGGTGAGCCAGCTGGGTCCTGTGGACCTGAGCGGCGCTTGGAAACGTATTCGCACCAGGTACCAGGTGATCCAAGTTAGGGTGGGAGGCATGATCTTGGAGCGCACCATCGCACCCGTGTTCGCAGCCAACTGCTATGTCCTGGCCGCAGGCCCGGGTGAGCCCGCCCTCGTCGTCGACCCCGGAGCCGGCTCCGTTCGCTGCGCCATGGCCCTCCTTCGGTCCAACCAGCTCACCCTGAGCGCCATCCTGCTCACCCACGGTCACGCCGACCACGTGTGGGACAGCCAGGCGCTCATCGAGGCTGCCCACGGTGAGGGCCTGCTCACCAGTGATGACGCCGTCGACGTGCCGGTCTACATCCCCGAGCGAGACCGGTACCGGCTCGAGGAGCCCGACATCACCACCGGCATCAGCGCCAACGGCATGAGCTTCACCGACATGGCCGGTACTGAGTGGAAGCAGCCCACCGACATCCGTCTCTTCCCGGGAGACGGCTTCTCCCAGGCCGTCGAGTTGGTCCCCGGCATCGCTCTACGCGCAGTCCCCGCTCCGGGCCACTCGGAGGGGTCCTCACTGTTCTTCTTCGAGGCCCGCCTGGCGGACAACGCCTTGCTGTACGAGGCCGAGGTCATTGAGGGCGACCCCTCTGCCGCCGACGAGGAGCGCACCTACCTCATGGCGCTCGACGGCGACGTCATCTTCAAGGGATCCGTGGGACGCACCGATCTTCCCGGCGGAGACCAGGTGCAGATGCTCGGTACCCTGCGGTTCCTGGCCAGCGCCGTCGACCCGGCCACCATTCTTCTGCCCGGGCACGGTGCAGTGACCACCATGGAGCACGAGCACCACGGCAACCCATACCTCGCCGAGGCCAAGATCCGTGGAGGAGACCTCAAGGCCTGACGGCGGTGCGCGGGCTCGCTGCCCGTCATGACACAATGCGGACCATGGCACAGGTACGACAAGCCCTCTCCTCACTGTCCGGCTTCCCCGAGTGGCTCCCCGCGGGCCACATCGTCGAGCAGCACTTCGTCGACATCCTGCGCCGCACCTTCGAGCTCCACGGCTTCAGCGGCATCCAGACCCGCGCCGTCGAGCCGCTGAGCGAGCTGACGAAGAAGGGGGAGACCTCCAAGGAGGTCTACCTGCTCAACCGCCTGCAGGCGGATCCTGCCGAGTCCGAGTCCGAGACGGATCCGCGCAAGCAGCTGGGGCTCCACTTCGACCTGACCGTCCCCTTCGCCCGCTACGTCGTCGACAATGCCGGGCTGCTGACCTTCCCGTTCAAGCGCTACCAGATTCAGAAGGTCTGGCGCGGGGAGCGGCCTCAGGAGGGAAGGTTCCGCGAGTTCATCCAGGCCGATATCGACATCGTCGGCGATGGCGCCCTGCCGCTCCACCACGATGTCGAGGTCCCCCTCATCATGCACGAGGCGCTCAGCTCCCTGCCGGTGCCCGCGGTCATCATCCACGTGTCCAACCGCAAGGTCGCCCAGGGCTTCTACCAGTCCATCGGCATCGACACGGACCGGCTCATCGAGGTCCTGCGCGTGGTCGACAAGCTCGACAAGATCGGCCCCGAGAAGGTGGCCGCCGAGCTGACCCAGAGCGTCGGTGTCAGTGCGCAGCAGGCGGCGCAGGCCCTCAGGCTCGCCACCATCACCGGAACCGAGGGCCAGGACGTCTCCGGGCAGGTCCTGCGGGCACTGGCGGGCGCCGAGCCCAGCGAGCTTCTCAACGAGGGCCTGGCCGAGCTGACCGCACTGCTCGAGGCCGCCGGACGACGTCGCCCCGGTGCCGTCATCGCCGACCTCAAGATCGCTCGCGGGCTGGACTACTACACCGGCACGGTCTACGAGTCCTTCATGGCCGGCCACGAGGATCTCGGCTCAGTGTGCTCCGGAGGCCGCTACGACTCCCTGGCCACCAACGGCAAGCGCACCTTCCCCGGTGTGGGCATCTCCATCGGTCTGTCCCGGCTCCTGGCCCGTGTCATCGGAGAGGGGCTCGTGGAGGTCAGCCGCTCCGTGCCCACGGCGGTGCTCGTGGCCGTGACTGACGAGGCCCACCGCTCCGCCTCCGACGCGATCGCCGATGCGCTGCGCGCCCGCGGCATCAGCGCCGACGTGGCTCCCAGTGCCGCCAAGTTCGGCAAGCAGATCAAGGCCGCGGACAAGCGCTCCATCCCCTTCGTGTGGTTCCCCGGTGCCGATGGCGCCCCTGACTCGGTCAAGGACATCCGCTCCGGTGAGCAGGTCGAGGCCGACGCCGCCACCTGGCAGCCGCCCACCGACGATGCCGCTCCACGGATCACCATCAGCCGGGTTGCGGCCTGCTCGCAGACCGGTGGCGAGGACGGCTGCGAGGTCGACTCAGCCTCATGACCATGAGCCGGAGCGAGTCCAGCAGCACGCACAACGTCCAGCAGGCGACGAGGGCGCTGTCCGCCCTCCGGGACAGCCTGACGACCTTGTCCATGCCCTACGTCCTTCAAGGAACCGCCGCCGCCTCGGACAAGGCCACGCTCATCCGTGACCAGCTCGGCGACTACATCCTTCCTCGCCTGGCCAGCCTGGACGCTCCGCTGCTGGCCGTGGTCGGCGGCTCGACCGGGGCGGGCAAATCGACCCTCGTGTCCTCACTCGTTCGCCGACACGTGGCCAGGGCCTCCGCGATCCGCCCCACCACGCGCCGTCCCCTGCTGCTGCACGCACCGACCGACGCCGCCTGGTTCGACACCGACCGGGTCCTGGGCTCCCTGTCACGACTGCGCGTGGCCCCCGATGCTCCGGCGAGCCCGGCCACCGACCACACGCCCAGAGAGCTCGAGCTGCGATCCTGTGAGGGACTCCCCGAGGGGCTGGCGATCGTGGACGCACCCGATGTCGACTCCGTGGTCGAGGACAACCGGGACCTGGCCGCGACGCTCCTTGCCGGTGCGGACCTGTGGATCTTCGTCACCACGGCAGCGCGCTACGCCGATGCCGTCCCCTGGGAGCACCTGCGGGCCGCGGCCGAGCGGCACATCACGGCTGCCATCGTCCTGGACCGGGTACCGGACGGTGCACAGGCAGAGGTGGAGGCCGATCTGCGTCGCCGGCTCGCGGAGGCTAACCTGGCCGAGGCTCCCGTCTTCACGATTCCTGAAACCACTCTGGACGACGACGGTTTTCTGCCCGAGTCCTGCGTCTCGCCGCTGCGCCAGTGGCTGGGAGCACTGGCCTCAGACGCCGCCGCTCGCCAGGACGTCGCGCACCGCAGCCTGACCGGGGCCATCGGTGCCGTACTGGCGCAGAGCGAGTTGCTCGCCGTCGAGCTGGACTCCCAGGAGGCCGAGCACGCCGAGCTGCGCCGAGCAGCCACCTCTGAGCACGACGACGCTCTTGAGCGCGTCATCGAGGCCACTGAGGACGGTTCCATGCTGCACGGCGAGGTGCTGACCCGCTGGCAGGAGTTCGTGGGTACCGGGGATCTGTTCCGGTCCTTGGAGGTGCAGGTGGGGCGGGTCCGCGACCGTATCACGTCGCTTCTGCGGGGGCGTCCGGCCCCGGCCAAGCGCGTTGAGCAGGCGATCGGCTCCTCCCTGGTCGAGCTCCTGGTCGCCGAGTCCCAACGGGCCTGCCTGGCCACGGAACGCTCCTGGAGGCGGGCCGGCACCTCCCAGCAGGCCCTGAACCGGGCGCTGGCGGAGGTGCCCACCCAGACCGGCCTTGAGGTCATTGCCGCGGCCCTCGTCCACGACTGGCAGCGTCAGGTTCTCACCCTCGTTCGAGCCGAGGGCTCTGACAAGCGGCTCACCGCCCGCCTGTTGTCCCTGGGGGTCAACGGAGCCGGAGTCGTCCTCATGATCCTCGTCTTCGCTCACACCGGTGGACTGACCGGGGGAGAGGTGGGGATTGCGGGCGGGACCGCCGTCCTCGCCCAGCGGGTCCTGGAGGCCGTCTTCGGAGACCAGGCGATGCGCGGCATGACCAAGACGGCCCGGGAGGACCTCAGTAGGCGTGCCACCGGTCTGTTCGCCAACCAGGCGAAGTGCTTCACTGATGCTCTTCCGGTCCCCACCCCCAGCGCAGAGACGCTGCGAGAACAACTTCGGGCCTGCCAGGAGGCGGCCACGTCGTTGCGCGCCCTGCCTGCCGCCCGCAGTCGCCGGACGGCAGGGAGGAGGGTCAGGTGACCACTGATCGCTCCGGCGCACTGGACCTGGCACTGGTTCTCGAGGGCCTGGAGAGGGCCGTCAACCTGGGTGAGCAGCTCGGTCTGCGTGAAGAGCTCACTCAGGCCAGGGATGTCCTCGCACAGGCCTCCCACCGTCGGCGTCTGGCGCCGGAGACGACGGTGGCGGCCCTTCTCGGGGCGACAGGGTCGGGCAAGTCCAGCCTCACCAACGCCCTGACCGGCTCCGAGGTGTCCCGTACCGCCCGCACCCGTCCGACGACCACCCAGCCCCTCGCCGTCGTCCCGGATACGGCCGTCGAGGCCACGGAGCTGTTGGACTGGCTGGCCATCAGCCACAGGGTGCGCGTCGATGGCGGCTGGGCCCTGGGCGAGACCACGGTACTGGTTGATCTGCCCGACATCGACTCCGACGAACCCGCGCACCGGGCCATCGCCCAGCGCATGGCGGGCAAGGTCGACGTCCTGGTCTGGGTCCTCGACCCGGAGAAGTACGCCGACGGCGTCGTTCATCGCGACTTCCTCATTCCCATGGCGGCACACGCCGACGTCATGGTCGTCGCCCTCAACCAGGTGGATCGGCTCGACTCTGAGAGCCGGGACGCAGTACTCACCGACCTGAGGAGGATCCTGGACCGCGAGGGTCTTGGAACCGTCTCGGTGGTGCCCGTCAGTGCCCTGACCGGAGAGGGCGTTGAGACCCTGGCGCACGCCGTGGCCTCGGTCGCCTCGAACAGGCTGGCCAGTGCCCGAAGCCTTGTCGCCCACGCCAGGCGCGCAGCCAGCGACATGGGAGAGCGGACGGGGCTCATTGCCCCATCCGCTTCACTCGCCGGTGCGCCGGATCCGGCCGCTCAGCAGGCCCCGCAGGTTAGTCAGTCCCTGAAGGCGCTCAGGCAGGCGGCCGCGAGCCTCGCCGGAGTCGACGTCGTCTCGCAGGCGGTCGAAGGATCGGACCGTCACCGGGCACACACTCGAGTCGGCTGGTTCTGGCTGCGGTGGATCGCACACCTGCGACGCGACCCGCTGCGAGCCCTCCACCTGGGAACCAGGCGCCCACCGGCACCAGAGGCCGGAGACGCTGAACGATCCGACGGCGCCACAGGGGCCGGTGTCATCGACCTCAGCTCCCTGCCCCCCGCAGGACCTGCGGCAACGGGCAGGCTGCGCAGCAGTGCTCACGTCTACGCCGTAGCGGCCTGCTCCGGGTTGCCCGGTGATCTGGCGGCCCAGGCCGTTCTGCGCAGTGACGAGCGCGCTGAGAAGCTTGCCGAGCCTCTGGATCTGGCTGTGGCCCAGGTGGACTACGGGGCGTGGAAGCGCCCGGCCTGGTGGAGCGTCGCGAACGTGCTGCAGTGGGTGACCGCACTGACGGCGCTCATCGGTGGGCTGTGGCTGGCAGCCATTCACGTTCTGGAGGACTACCTCCTGATCATCAGCATCGACGTTCCTCGCTGGGGGAGAGTCCCCTGGCCCACCATCCTCCTGCTCGGAGGTCTGCTGATCGGACTGGTCCTTGCGTGGGTGGGTACGTTCCTGGCCCGACTTCAGGCCAGGCGTCACAGCAGGCGGATCAGTGACCACTTGCGCCGGGCCACCGACGAGGTCATCGACGCCGAGCTCATCGAGCCGCTCAGGACCGAGACGCACGGATGGGGGGAGCTCGCGCGGATTCTGGAGCGAATCACCTGAAACGGCTCGAGGCGCGCTGTCAGAACCGGCCGGTGCGCCGCGCCCACAGCCCCAGGCCCACCGCCAGGATGAAGGCGTTCGGAATGACGCCCACCAGTGGGGAGACCAACAGCTCCCAACCCGGCGTGATCGGCAGTCCACCCTTGCTGAGGGGGATCTGGCTGAGGTTCGCGATCGAGTGCGCGACGAGACCCGGCCAGATGCTGCCGCTGAGGATCCGAAGCTCGGTGAACAAGGGCGCCCAGCAGATCATGATGGGAACTGTCATAAGGGCGTAGACGATCGGAGGGACGTCGTAGACCGCGCGGAGGAGCGCCTCGTCCATGAACCACGCGTAGTAAGGGATGTGCCACAGGCTCCAGATCATCCCGGAAATGAACCAGACCCAGGGGTCGGACAGCTTTCGGCCGAAGAGTGCAGGTGCCAGGTATCCACGCCAGGCGCCCTCCTCGGCGACGTTCTTGAGCACGGTCCCCAGCACGCCTGCAGCCACGACGCCTCCGAATGCTCCCAGCCCGGCGGGGGTCAGCCATCCCACGGCCCAGCCGATGGCAATGGGGATGGCGAAGGACAGTGGGAAGACGGTGAGCGCCACGCCATAGGTTCGCAGCCTGCCCGGTAGCCACGAAGCGGCGTAGGAACGGCGCAGTGACGGATCGCTCAGAGCCATGACAGCACCGGTCAGGAGTGGCGTCATGATCCAGATGAGGGTACCCGGTGCCTCCATGGAGTGGGGGTTGCCGAGTGCATTATCGACGAGGAGTCCGACCCAGCCGGAGCCCAGGGTGATGACGCTGAAAACGACGAGACGGGTCAAGGAGCTTTCGGCAGCTGCACCGGTGGAGGGAGATGCTTCATCCATACTCATACTATGCAATACGAGTATTGGATGATGCAAGTATATAGACGTCGACGCGTCTCCTCAGCGACCGTCCTCATCAGCGGTCTTGGCTCCCTCGGCGGCTCCCGACCGCGTACTGCTGGCGTCCGCGGCGATAGTGCGCCGGGTCTGGGCGAGCCACTCCAGTTGACTCTTTGTGCCGTCAATCCCAGCACGAAGGACTGCGGCCTTCATGGCGGTGTCGAGATCCACCACGTCGATATCGATCGCCTCCAGTTCCTCCAGCTCCCGGCGGAACCGCTCCTCGGCCTCGGACAGGAGTGCATCCACTCTCTCGTGACCCAGACGGGCCGCGAAGAAGACGCGTGCCAGCAGGGGATCCTTCACCGTATTGGGTTCCAGTGGGCTCATCAGCCAGGCATCGAGCTCGGCGCGACCCGACTCCGTCAGGCTGTGTAGCCGCCGATCCGGCCGACCGCTCTGAGGAATGACCTGCGTCGAAATGGCGCCATCGGCTTCAAGGCGGTCAAGAGTGCGATAGATCTGGGACTGGTCGGCGTGCCAGAAGTAAACGACTGAGCTGGTGAATGCTCGATTGAGGTCATAGCCGCTCTGTGGTTGATGGGACAGCAGCCCGAGGATGGCGTGTCTGAGTCTCATGCGCACACAGTATGCGAAGAGGATCCCGCAGCGCCGATCGCCTCACATGACCGGCTGCGATGATGGGTGGGGCGGCAACGTGTGTTGCCGCCCCACCCATCGTGTCAGTGAGCCGCCGGGGACTCAGCGGTCGCCGCGTCGTCCGCGGAAGCCGCCCCGGTTGCCGCCGAAGCGGTTCTGGTTGCGCTCACCGTAGCCACGGCGGTCATCCCGGTAGCCGTCGCGGTTGTAGCCGCGACCGTCCCGGTCCTCGCGTCGACCGCGGAAGCCGTCCCGTTCGCCACGGCGCTCGTCCCACCGGCGGTTGTCGCGGCGGTCCCCGCGCTCCGAGCGGTCGTAACCGCCCCTACCGCCGCGTCCGTCACGGTCCTTCCAGCCGCGCTCGCCGTCATCACGGCGGGGGCGGAATCCGCGCTCCGGCCGTTCGCCGCGCTCACCGCGGTCCTTGCGGTCGTCCCAGTCGCGCCGCTTGGGACGGCGCTCTGCGCCGTTGGGGCCGGACCAGCCGTGACCCGGACCCTCGTCGGGGCGGATCCGCAGCTCGCGGCCGGCAAAGGTCGCCCGCCCCATGACGCTCAGCTGCTCGGGGCTGAGATCGGCGTAGATCGTGACCAGGGAGAAGGACTGAAGGATGTCGATCTTGCCGATATCGGAGCCCTCGATCCCGCCCTCATTGGCCAGAGCGCCGACGATCGCGCCGGGAAGGACCCGGTCTCGGTGCCCTACCTCAACGCGGTAGACGGTGCCGGGGCCCTCGTGCTCGCGGCGGCCGGACCGCGTGGCCGAGCGGCGGCCCTCGCCCCGTTCGCCGCGACGGTTCTTCTCGCGCCCGCCTTCGAAGGAGGCCGACAGGAAGGTCCCCTCGGAGTCGAGGTTCTCCTCACGGCGCGCGCGCTGGGCACGCTCACCGCCACGGTCCTCGCGCCTGCGCGGTCCCTCGTCTCCCACGGCCAGGGCCAGCAGCGTGGCCGCCAGCTCCTCGACGTCGATGTCCAACTCCCGGGCGGAGTCGGCCACCAGCGGCAGGTACATGTCCAGACGGCCGCGCTCGTGGCGGGCGGCGGCCTTGGACAGGAGCTTGCGGGCACGGTGCTCGGAGACGTCCGCGGGAGACGGCAAGGTGATCTCCTCCAGACGGCTTCCGGTGAGGCGCTCGATCTGGCGGAGCTTGCCCTTCTCCTTGGGGGTCAGGAAGGTGACGGCCTCCCCGTGGCGGCCGGCGCGGCCCGTGCGACCGATACGGTGCACATAGGCCTCGGCCTCACGGGGCACGTCGAAGTTGACGACCAGGCCGATGCGGTCCACGTCCAGTCCGCGGGCGGCAACGTCGGTGGCCACCAGCACGTCGAGGGTCCCGGCGCGCAGTCGCTCCACGAGGCGCTCGCGCTCGCGCTGAGGCACGTCACCGGAGATGGCAGCGGCCTGGATGCCCCGGCCCGCCAGCTCGATGGCGACGTCCTCGGCCGTGGACTTGGTCCGCACGAAGACGATGGCGGCCTCGGCGTCAGTGACGGCCAGGACCCGGGAGACGGCCCCGATCTTGTGGCGGAAGGGAACCACCGCGTAGGTCTGGTGAACGGTGGCGACGGTGGAGGCCGGCCTGGAGACCTCGACCTGAACGGGCTCGTGAAGGTGCTGGCGCGCCACGGCCTGGATGGCCGGAGGCATCGTCGCGGAGAACAGGGCGGTGCGCCGATCGGTGGGAAGGGACTGAGCAATCGTCTCGACGTCCTCTGCGAAGCCCATGCGCAGCATCTCATCGGCCTCGTCCAGGACGAAGTAGCGCACGTCGTCGAGCTGGAGAGCGCCCTTGTCAATGAGGTCGATGACGCGTCCGGGAGTGCCGACGACGACCTGGGCGCCGCCCTTGAGAGCGCCGATCTGGGGACCATAGGGAGCGCCGCCGTAGACGGCCACCACGTCGAGGCCGCGGGAGCGGGCGGCCATATCGGTGATGGCCTCGGCGCTCTGGAGCGCGAGCTCGCGGGTGGGGGCCAGGACGAGTGCCTGAACCACGCTGTCACGGGAGTCGACGGCGTCGAGCAGCGGCAGTCCGAAGGCCGCCGTCTTGCCGGTTCCGGTCTGGGCGACGCCGACGACGTCGCGGCCGGCCAGCAGGACCGGGATCGCCTCCTTCTGGATTGCGGTCGGGGTCACGAAGCCCATGTCGGTGATGGCCTTGAGCAGGTCCCCGGGAAGACCCAGGTCGGCGAAGGTGATCTCGTCGTCCTCGCGACCCGCCTTCACCTCGTCCTCGTCCCGGTTGCGCGGGGACGTGGCGTGCTCGTCGGCGTGCCGGTGGCCATCGGAATCAGTGTCGGTGTCGATGAAAGGAGTGTGGCCGTCGACCTCGTCCTCATCGATGTCGACACCGTCGTCCTCATCGGGGTCGTCGACCCCGTCCTCCGGGTCGGCCTCGGGGAGGTTCCGGTCGACGTCGTCCGCTTCGTCCTCGTGGTCGACGTCCTCAGGGTCCTCAGGGGAGTCGGAGGAGGCGGGAGTCGCGAAGTCCTCAGGGGAGGAGGTGGCGTCGTCGGAGTGGTGCGGCGCGGCAACGTCGTCGTCGGTCTTGGTCGGCCGGCCGCCGGAGAGCTCGGCGGAGAAGAGCGCGTCGAGACTCAGGGGGCCGTTGCTGTCGGAGCTCCGGGCGTCGTCGGAGGCACCGGGCACAGTGCTGCTGGAGGAGGTAGTCATGAAGTTTTCCCATATCTGTCCCCATGAAGATGTCGGGGACCGCGGCGGAGTGTGGGGGAGGACCTTTTGTCCTCCGCTCTTTGCCGTACCTGGCCCACCACACTCGCCCCGCACCCGGACTGGCCGGGTGACTCATGGGCTAACACGCACAGACTCACGGGATGCTCATGCCGCACACCGGATGCGGCAGGACCCGAACGGGGTCAACAGGGCACGGATCGCTCCTGAGCCCAGGCTACGGGAGAATCGGCGGCATTCTGTGCTCCACGGTCTGGATCACAGGTGAGGTCGGTCTCGTGGCCATGTCAGCAGCCCTACGGATCGAGCCCCGCAACGTCATCATCCGGCTACTCGCCTCACGGAGGAGTCGACCACGGCCGGCACCGCGTCAGGAGCTGACCTTCGCTGCACCGTTGCCAGGCCAGTGCGGCGCCGCTGTAGAGTCGGCGGGGTGAGTGAGGCGCGTAGCCGCGAGCCATCCGCACCGCGGGCTCGGTGGCGAGAGCTGGTCCCCACCCCGTTGGCGCCGGACGGGGGCCCTGTTCGGATGACTCCGGCGTGGTGGCCTCAGGCTCCCGACGATTCAGCCTTGGCCGCCGCTGCGGCCGGTGGCTGTCCTCTCCTGGGGGAGAGCCGTGTCGTCGACGGGGTCGAGATGGTGGAGACGACCTTCCTGTGGCGCGATGACCAGCAGCACGGCGCCAGTCCGAGTGTTCTCATCCATCTCAACACCCTGACCGACAACCATCGCACCCACATCGCGCCGGCGCTCGCCGTCCGGGTTCCCGGAACCGGCTGGTGGGCGCTTCATGTCCTGCTGCCGCAGGATGCGCTCCTGGGTTACCGAATCGTCGTGACTCAAGCCCCGCTGCCTGACGACGCCGGGGCCCGGCGCGAGTGCTGGAAGCGTGTTCACGCGCTGGGGCGGCCGGATCCTCTCAACCCCGACCGACTGCATGACGGCTTCGGCCTGGTCTCCTCGATGTGGCTGGGGCCCAAGGCCCTGCTGCACCCGGACTGGAGGACCGGTTCGGGGGCTCTGGCGGACCAGGCGCTGAACCGTCCCCATGATGAGCGCGACGGGTACGACATCAGGTTCGACCTGGAGGACGAGGCGTTGAGGGACTTTGATGAGCCGCACGATCCCAGGCGCCGAGTCACGCTGTGGCGCGGGTGCCGTGTCCCGGAATCCTCCGGTGGGCGGTACGAGCGCGGCCTGCTGGTCCTGCTCGACGGAAACATCTGGCGCGGTAACGACGCCGTCGATCACCTGGCCGCCAGATCCAGCCGCTGGGATCTGCTGCTCATCGACTCCGGCGGCCTGGCGATGCGCTCACGCGACCTGGCGGATCCACGACGCAGCAGAGAGCTGCTCCACCGTTGCCTGCAGGCGGCACGACGGGCGGCCGGCGACCATGGGCGCGCGACCGACTCACCTTCTGACGGTGTTGGTGTGCACCCATGGTCTCCGCATCGGATCGTGGTGGCCGGGCAGTCCTTGGGAGGGGTCGCAGCAGCCGACTTCGTTCTGCACCATCCCGAGCTGGCCACCCGCGCGGTTGTCCAGTCCGGCTCCTTCTGGCTTGGCTCGGAGTGTCGTGGTGAGGGCGAGGGGGAGCTGCTGACCTGGCTGCGCCGCCGTGCTGAGACTCGCAGCGACTCCATCGGATCGTGGGGGCAGGAGGAGCTGGATGCCCGCAGCGGTGGCGGTCTGGAGGCTCGCCTGGTGGTGCAGTGCGGGGTCCATGAAGGCGGCCTGCAACGCGCCGCTCGAACAGCGGCGGTGTTCCTCGAGCAGGAGGGGGCTCTCGTCGAGTACCGGGAGGAGCGCGGTGGCCATGACTACGCCTGGTGGCGTCATGGTCTGTCGCGGGGACTCGATGCTCACGAGCAGGACCTGGGACTCCAGCAGCCGGGCACCTGAGCGCGCTTTCACGGGTGGCCGTCGGAGAAGAGAGGGGCGCGGGGCGGGGCCCCGATCTGCTGCACGAATAAAACCGTGACTCAAAAGAAATCTTGGCCACAACGGGATCACGTATACTGATTTAGCGTTACCAACGCTTGAGTTTCCCTAAGAATTCCGGTTCTGAATGATCTCATCCCGACCGGTCGTAGGGTTATCCGTGTGTATACTTAACCAGGAATCGACGACGCGGACGATGTTTTCTGGTGATAGCGGATTCTTAGAAAGGGGGCGTCCGTCTATCATCGTTCGCGAAAGGCGGCCGCGCCTGCTTCGCGGTGCGTCCTTTCCTCGTGCATCTCGGTTGTCAGCCATTTGCTGTACGAGTAAGTCCATCTGCCCCCGCCCATGAACGAGACCACGTCATGCAATACGCTCAGCGGCTGCTTGCGGCCCTCCCTGCGACCAGGGTCGGTGTGCGCGCAATTCTTGCTGTTCTGACAGCCTTTGGCATTGTTCTGGCCACCGCCGGTGTGGCCGCCATGCCCCTCCTGAACGAAGGCAAAGCCGCTGAGGATTCCGAGAACGGCTCGGCCTGCCACCCCGCAGCCAGAATGGTCTACCCCGAGGGCCAGTCGGAACCCGAGTATGTGGTTCCGGTCTACGAGACTGGATTCGGCGTGGGAGTTGAGTCAATCCTGTCGGACTGGTGCAGTACCGCAGGAGAAGTCCTGGAGGACCCCGCCATCACGCTCAACGTCGTCGAGGGAAGGACCGTCACTCCGTACCTGCTTCCTGGTCTCAATGCCGAGCTCGAGCGACCGGCTCCCGCCAACGGCGAGCAGGACGTGTTCATCCCGACCGACTATCTCGTCAAGGGTATGCGTCAGGTCACCGGGGACAGCGGCTGGGACGTCGGCACAAGGGTCTTCAGCCTTACCTACACCAGCGGAACAGTGAGTGCGACAACAGGCCTGTTCTCCTTCGTCAAGCAGGACCCGAATGTCATCAACCCTCCGGCCCCCGAACCAACACCGGAGCCGACTGCTGAACCGACTTCCGAGCCGTCCGCCGCACCCACCGCGGAGCCGAGCGCTGAGCCCACGCCGGAGCCGACTCCTGAACCAGTGCCGGACCCCTCCGTGTCTCCTACGCCGACTCCCACACCGACTTCCTCAGCGGCCCCCAGCTCACCGGCACCCCCCACACCGACTCCCTCCGCAGCACCCAGCGCGTCTGCCAGTCCTTCCATGACTGCCTCACCCAGCTCATCGCCCTCGCCTACAGGGGCGCCTCTGCCTGAGCCGACTGCGTCCGCTCAGCCGAGCGCATCCCCGAGCGCCGCTGTTGAGACGTGCCAGGCCAAGCCCACCGTCCAGGTGCTCAGCTCCGACGGCTCCGACCCTCAGGGGGGCGAACCCGCCTACGACCCAGAGAACGCTGTCAGAGTCCGGGGTTCGGGTTGGTGCTCCCAAGGGACGATGCTCGATGGCGAGAAGTCGGTCGAGATCAAGGTCGCGGCCTACGGTGGGTACGTGATTCCGGGGACGCTCTCGGTCCCCGTCACCTTCCACCACGGGTCCTTCGACGCCCAGCTCAACCTGTCGGCGCTCTACACCGCAGGCAACGCCGATAAAGGACGCTACTACGTCCAGGTCTCGTCCATTGGTGCCGGGCTGACGGCCGGCACCAACATCTTCACCCTCAGCAAGGCCGTTGCTCCACAACCCAAGCCGGATCCGGCCCCCGCGCCGAGCCAGGCCCCCACTCCGAGCGCTGAGCCCTCGGCCACCGGGGCGCCCACCAGGGAACCCGCGCCGGAGCCGACTGGTTCACCCTCCGGCCCTGCTCCCACCCTCTCGGCCGAACCCAATCAGAACGCTCAGAAGCCGAATCCGGATGACGGCGGGCGCCCCGGAACGGATGGCGCCCCAGGCATCAACCCGGGCGACACGGGTTCCGGTACAGGTGCAGGAGCCGGCACAGACGCCGGTGCAGGTGTCCAGGGCGACTCCTCCGCACCTCAGGCACCCGGCACCGGATCGGACTCACGCTCCTCGGCCTCGCAGGACGGCTCCGCCCCTCAGCAGGCAAACGCAGGAGCTGCTCCCGCCCCGAGCGCCGGCGGCTCAGGAGACGTACGCGCACAGGCCCCGGAGGACTCCGCGGCTTCGACGCAGGGCTCGCCCGAGCCCGACACGTCCTCTCAGCGCACTGTCCGTCCTGACCGGAGCCCGGTGCCCCCGGTGGCCAGCGCCGCGCACCTGAGCGCGGACAATGCCGGCTCCTTGTCCGGCTCCCGCCAGGGCAACATCGTCAACCTCGTCCTGCCCAAGTCCAAGGTGCAGGCGGGCGAGTGGGTGTCGGTGTTCGTCTTCCCCGGAGCCACCACCAAGGGCTGGGTGCAGGTCGACGACGCCAACAGCGTCTCCATCGACATCTCGACATTCGAGTCCGGCTCCTACGAGTTGGCGGTAGCCGATCGTGACAACAGCCTGCTGGGATGGGCGAAGCTGGAGATCTCCTCCGCGTCCTTCGATCCTCGCAATCCGGCACAGGCTCAGCTCCTGCCCCTCCCGGACAAAGCGGCTGCGTCCACGAAGGGACTCAGTGCCAACGACATGCTCCTGGGCAGCGCTGGAGGACTGCTGGTCGTCGGTGCCGTGAGCCTGCTGGTCGCTGCGTTCTCCGGCATGCCGCTCGGCGCACCCCGGTCCGCCCCGCAACTGCGGATGCCGCGCAGGCGCTGAGACGGTGCGGTAGAGATCGTCAATGACATCGTCACGGGGCCGGAACACGCGGCCGTGGAAAGGAGGTGGGAGCAGATGATCCGGACGTCCCGGATGACAGAGCGCATACGTCGAGATCGGCGTCCTGCACCGGCTTGGCATCGGACCGGCTTCCGCTGCCTCCAGGGCTCGACGCGCGTGCTCATCGTCGTCTGCTCCGTCCTCCTCGCATCCCTGGCAGCCCTGGTCTCCACGAGCCCCGCTGCCAGGGCGGACACCAAGACCGGTCCCTCCACCACAGGAACCGCCTCAACGGTGAGCCCCTCGACAGTCGCCGTCGGAGGAACGATCATGTACACGCTCTCGGGATTTCCCAGTGGCGTGACGGTCCAGGTCCTCGTCGACGACGGCGCGCTGGTCGCCTCTCACCCCACGGAGTCCGAGGTGGTCGCCACGATCACCGTCAAGAAGGACGGCACCGCTGCGGGCTCCTTCGAGCTTCCCGAGTACGTCGAGCAGGGAAACCACTGGCTGCGATTCCGGGTCTCCGGGGCTCAGGGGGAGAGCGGCCAGGAGAGCAACGCGGCGGACTACACCAACAAGAGCCCCTACTTCACTGTTTCGGGCGTCACGGTCATCGGAGGGTCCACCCCTCCCACCGTTCCGCCCGCTCCGACGCCACCACCCCGTCAGGTCGCGGCCGTGGGGCGGCCCAATGGTGCCGGAGCCTCCGGCATCCAGGCCGCTGGTCCAGATGGCGGGTCAACCGGTTTTCCGATCATCGGTGCCTCCATCCTCGTGCTCAGCGTGATCCTGGTCGTGCTGTCGGTGCTCGTGGCGATCAACCGTCGCAGGATGGCGGCCTACCAACGCCGTCGGGCCATGGCCTGACGCCCGAGTGCCGAGCTCCTTGTAAACTGCCGCCGGCGCCCACCCGTCTCGTGGTGCGCCCCGACGGGCACCGGCTCAGTGCCCCACACGGAAGGAACTCAGCACCGTGCTGCGAACTCGCACCGCAGGCTCCCTGCGCGCCTCAGACATCGGCCAGGTCGTGACCCTCACCGGATGGGTGGACCGACGGCGTGACCACGGAGGCGTGGCCTTCATCGACTTGCGGGACGCCTCGGGTATCGCCCAGGTCGTCATCCGGGAGGAGATCGCCCACGACCTGCGCGCCGAGTACGTCCTGGCCGTCACCGGTGAGGTGAGCGCCCGCCCTGAGGGCAACGCCAACCCGAACCTGCCCACCGGCGAGATCGAGGTCGTCGTCTCCGACGTCGAGATCCTCAATGCCTCCGCCCCGCTGCCCTTCCAGGTCTCCGACCACGCCGAGGACGCCGGACAGGTCGGCGAGGAGTCCCGGCTGCGTTACCGCTACCTCGACCTGCGGCGCAGTGCCATGCAACACGCCATCCGCCTGCGTGCCAAGGTCAGCCAGGCCGCTCGCAGGGTCCTGGACTCCCATGACTTCGTGGAGATCGAGACCCCCACCCTGACCCGCTCCACCCCGGAGGGAGCCCGCGACTTCCTGGTCCCGGCTCGTCTGGCACCGGGCTCCTGGTACGCCCTGCCGCAGAGCCCGCAGCTGTTCAAGCAGCTGCTCATGGTTGCCGGTATGGAGCGCTACTACCAGATCGCCCGCTGCTACCGGGATGAGGACTTCCGCGCCGACCGCCAGCCCGAGTTCACCCAGCTCGATGTGGAGATGAGCTTCGTCGAGCAGGACGACGTCATCGCCGTCGCCGAGGACGTGCTGCGCGAGGTATGGGCCCTCATCGACTACGACCTGCCCACGCCCATTGCCCGCATGACCTACCGCGACGCCATGGAGAAATACGGCTCGGACAAGCCCGACCTGCGTTTCGGCTGCGAGCTGGTGGACCTGACCGACTACTTCAAGGACACCACCTTCCGGGTCTTCCAGAACCCCTACGTGGGTGCCGTCGTCATGCCCGGCGGGGCCTCCCAGTCCCGACGCACCTTCGACGCCTGGCAGGAGTGGGCCAAGCAGCGCGGTGCCAAGGGCCTGGCCTACGTCACCGTCGCCGACGACGGGACCCTCGGTGGCCCCGTCGCCAAGAACATCACCGACGCCGAGCGCGAGGGCCTGGCCCAGGCCGCCGGTGCCGAGCCCGGAGACTGCATCTTCTTCGCCGCGGGTCCCGTGGACTCCTCCCGCGCCCTGCTGGGCGCCGCCCGCCTGGAGATCGGCAAGCGCTGCGGCCTCATCAACGACGACGAGTGGTCCTTCGTCTGGATCGTGGACGCCCCCTTGTTCAAGCCTTCCGCCGACGCCAAGGCCGACGGCGACGTGGCCCTGGGCAAGTCCGCCTGGACCGCGGTCCACCACGCCTTCACCTCGCCCAAGCCCGAGTGCCTGGAGACCTTCGACACCGACCCGGGCAACGCCCTGGCCTACGCCTACGACATCGTCTGCAACGGCAACGAGATCGGCGGTGGCTCCATCCGTATCCACCGCAGCGACGTTCAGGAGCGCGTCTTCAACGTTATGGGGATCGGTGAGCAGGAGGCTCAGGAGAAGTTCGGCTTCCTTCTGGACGCCTTCACCTTCGGCGCCCCACCGCATGGCGGTATCGCCTTCGGCTGGGACCGCATCGTCTCCTTGCTGACCAAGGCCGACTCCATCCGTGACGTCATCGCCTTCCCGAAGTCCGGTGGCGGCTTCGACCCGCTGACCGAGGCGCCTGCTCCGATCACGCCCGAGCAGCGCAAGGAGGCCGGGGTCGACGCCGTCCCGGACGACGAGTGACGAGTCCGGCTCTGCGGCGCAGGGCAAAGAGGACGGGATGAAGCAGAGCTGAGTTCGAAGGTCGCGTCGTCAGGCTAAGACTTGCGGATGGGGTGCCGATCCCGGTGTCGCGGATACACCCGGGGGCCTCGGCCCCCGGGGAGCACCGAACTCGACGACTTTCGCCACAGGCCCTGGAAGACCTGCCCTCATCGGAATCGATGAGCTCAGCCGGGGCCGATGCGAGCACGGAGCTCGTGCGCGCTCTTCGCCTACACTCGACGAGGTGACGATGCTTGCGCTGCACGAGTGGGGCGCCCCGGCGGATCCGCCGCTGCTCTTGGTCCACGGCCTGACCGAATCGGCTACCGCCTGGCCCGACGCCGTGGCCCGCTGGTCCTCCCGGTATCACGTCCTCGCGATCGATCAGCGGGGGCACGGGGCTTCCCCGCGGTGGGATGACGAGACCCTGGCCCGGGCGCCGCAGACCATGCAAAAGGACCTTGAGAAGACGTTGGCCCTGTTCTCGGAGCCGCCGGTCGTCGTGGCCCACAGTCTGGGAGGGCTCATGTCGCTGCGGGTGAGCGTCGCCTGGCCCGAGCTGGTTCGGGCACTGGTCCTGGAGGACGTCGCACGTCCCACCGGGCACTGGGCCCCTGCCCCCTGGTTCGTGGAGCATCAGGAACGGTTCCTGGACGCCTTCGCCGACGGCGGCGCGGCCGAGCGGGAACGCATGAGGCGCGAGACCTCATGGAGCGAATCCGAGATCGAGGGCTGGGCCGCGTGCAAGAAACGGGTCGACCGCCGTTACATCCGCGAGGGCACCTATCTCGGCGAGGCCGACCTCGTCAGCGCCATCAACCGGCTGAGGACGCCGACGCTCTACCTGGCACCCCGCCGCGGCGACATGGCTCCTGACCCCACTGAAGTGACCAATCCGCTCGTGCGCCTGGTGCTGCTCGACGGCGTCGGCCACTGCGTGCGGCGGGACGCCCCGGAGGCCTACCACCGGCTCGTCGATCCCTTCATCGAGGAAGTCTTCGCCAGCACCGGCCGGTGACCCGCCCCTGGGCCTGGCCTGTTTCAGAGTCTTGCGGTTCGTGGTGGTACTGGTGCGTCGCGCCCACCGCCCGTGGCCAGTGTCAACCGAGGAGATGGGCGGGACGTTCTTCCACGGCAGATCCTTCAGAGTTCGGTGCAGGGTCTTCTGATTGCCCTCGACGATGAACGCGTAGTGACTACCCCGCCAAGAGATGCGGAACCGGGTCCTTGTCGGTGCGGGCCCCGTGCACGGCGGGGCGCGTGAGACCGCTGCAGACCTACAGCCGGCCCAGAACGCAGGCGAAACCGCGATTGCCCGCTTCCCACTCCTGATCACTGGGACCGAGCGTATTGATCGAGTAGCTGGTGGACAGGTCGAGTCCGTAGCGCTCCGCGTAGGTGCTGGTGCAGGTGACCTTGACCTGCGGGTCATCCGTTAGCGCCTCGGAGGCGCTGGAAGCGGTCGTGGCCGGGTCGAAGGTTCCGCCGGCGAAGACGATCCAGTCGGCCTGGGAGCAGTCGACCTGGCTGACACTCGTGCCGCCCACGACCGAGGTCGTCCGGCTCAGGCAGGTCCCCAGAGGCCACGGCATGTCGTCGGAGTAGGGGATGCCCTGGGCGTTGACCTGCGCGGGAGTCGGGGCGGCTGTCGGGGAGGGCGAGGCCTTCCGGGAGCCGGGGACGGTTGCCCGGGCCGTAGCCGAGGGGCGGCTGCCGGCGCCCTGCTCCGCTCGGGCCCCCGCATGTAGGACGGGTGAGGCAGAGGCCCGCTGGGCTGCCCGGTTCGCTGACGGCACCGAGTCGATGAGCCTGACGGCGCCCAGCACAGCGGCGGAGATGACGACGCCCGCTGTCACCCCCAGTGCCAGGAGCATCAGTGCCCTGCTCGAGCGGCGCGATCCGGCTGTGGGCGTCGAGATCGCCGCAGGCAGGGGGTGGGAATCCCGTAGCGCCGAGTGAGGGGTGCTGAACGCGCCGTTCGAGAGCCCGCCGGCCCGAGTCAGTGCTTCGGTCAGCTCGTTGCCGTCGCGGTACCGCTGAGCGGGGTCGGGGTGCAGCGCCCGGTCGAGCAGCGGACGTAACGCCTCGGGGATACGTGTGTCCGAGGTGTCCACGGGTACGGACAGGTGGTTGATGATCTCCGGTAGGCTTCGGGCCGTGCCGTCTGCGGTGCGACGAGGACCTCGGCCGGTCAGGAGCGTGAACAGAACGGCCCCCATCGACCACACGTCGCCGCTGGGTGAGGGCTCAGCCAGGGTGAAGGCCTCCGGCGGAGCGAAGTCCGGTGTCATCGTCTCCAGGGTGACGGAGGACTCGATGCCCTCGCGCTGGATGGCGGCAAGGCCGAAGTCGCTCAGACGCGGGCTTCCGTAGGCGTCAATGAGGATGTTTCCGGGCTTGATATCGCGGTGGAGGACCCCGGCTTCGTGAGCGGCTCCCAGCGCGGCGGAGACGGCCGTGACGATGCTGACGGCCTGGGCGGCACTGAGCTCGCAGCGCTCGAGGACCTGGGCCAAGGAGCCTCCGTCACAGCGTTCCATGACCAGGTAGGGACGTCCGTCGGGAAGCACTCCGGAGTCGATCAGCGAGACCGCGTTCGGGTGCCCGCTGATCCGGCTGGCGGCCGCCATCTCCCGCATGAAACGTCGGCGGTTGCGCTCGTCGTGCAGCGGCCTGGAGTCGATCTTGACAGCCACTGGGCGCCCCAACGAGACCTGCTCCCCGGCGTAGACGGTGGCGAATCCTCCCTGACCCAGCACCTGTCCCAGACGGACACCGGGCACAGGCGGTGCGACGTGCCCAGAAGCACCGGAAACAGGCAGGGGACTGCTCATGGGCACATGATCGTTGCGCGTGCGCATCGGTGCAAACTCGCCATTCCCTGAGCCTCATCGTCCAGGGGCCTCCCGCTGACCGTCTGCGTCGGGCGCCGTCGGCTACAGCGTTGCCGCAAACCGTGAGGGCCTCCTGCCGACATACGTCATTCGGCAAAAGGCCCTCACAGGGGCGCACCTCCTGAAGGCGGAGCCCGTCCAGGGGTGACTGACTGAGTCGCTCAGGCGGCGTGCGTGCAGGTCGGGCAGGTGCAGTCCTCGCAGGTGCACGAGGAGCAGGAGTCCGAGCAGTGCTCGCACGAGCAGGTGTTGTGGTTGCAGGTGGGGCAGGTGCAGTCCTCGCACTCGCACACGGCGCAGGGGTCCGAGCAGTGCTCGCACGAGCAGGTGTCGCACTCGTCGTAGTGGCCGTTGTCCTCGTGGTGGGCGTGGCCGTTGTGAATGTAGTCCACGTGGTCTCCGTGGATGACGGCCAGGTGCCCGCAGTCGGGGCCGTGGGTGTGCTGGTGGGCCTCAGCGGGGCGGTGCTCAGTGGTGGCAGTCATGATCGTGCTCCTTCGTGTGCTCGAGGGTGTCGATGAAGATGGATGCGACATGGTCGTCAATGAGGGAGTAGCTCTGGCGCTTGCCGTCGCGGACCGACTCGACCAGGTGGGCGTTGCGCAGGACCCGCAGGTGGTGCGAGACCAGGGGCTGGGAGACGCCGAGGAACGTCACCAGCTCGGTGACGTCAGCCGGTGAGCTGATGAGGCGGTAGACGATGCTCGCCCTCATGGGGTGAGCCAGCGCCTTGAACAGCTGCACCACGGCCGAGTCCTCCCCAAGGGGGGCCTCCGGTGGTGTGGCGACCTTTCGCATACAAGGGATTTTATATCAACTCGCCTTGATGTCAAAGCGTTCTTCCGCGGAGTGCGTTCGTGCGGCTCATGTAGCATTCCGGCCATGTCATCGGTGACCTCAGACAGTGGTGGGTGCGTACGCGGAGACGAGCGCATGATCTTCGGGCACCGGGGCCTGAGCTCGCTGGCCCCGGAGAACACCATGGCCGCTTTCCGTTGTGCGATGGATCATCAGGTGGCGTGGGTGGAGGCCGACGTCGACATCATTGCGGACGGAACAGTCATCATCTGCCATGACTCGACCCTGGATCGGACCACGAATCGCACCGGTCGGTACGACGACCTGACGGTGGACGACCTGGAGGGGATCGACGCCGGAGGCTGGTTCTCCCCTCGGTTTGTGGGTGAGCCGCTGCCCACCCTGAGGGAGCTCATCGACCTCATGAATGACACCGGTCTCAACGCCAATATCGAGATCAAGCCCAATGAGACCGGCAAGGAGGCGACTCTGCGCCTCATCGACGGCGTCATCACACAGTTCGAGCGCCTGCGTCCGGACGTCAAGGTCATCGTCTCCTCCTTCAGCCACCTCCTGCTCCACCTGTTCAAGCAGCGCGCCCCGGAGGTGCCCGTGGGGTGCCTCTATGAGAGTCGTGCGCTGTCGGGTGACTGGAGGAGCACGCTCGAGATCGTGGGTGCCGACTACATCCACCCCGAGGACTCCGGACTGACCCGGCAGCAGGTTCAGGAGTTTCGGGCCGAGGGCTACGGCGTCAACGTCTGGACCGTCAACTCGCCGAGCCGAGCCAACGAGCTCTTCAACTGGGGCGTGACCGGTGTCTTCTCCGACGTCCCTCACCAGATCCCTCGCGGCTGACGTTCTCCTGCCTTCGGAATGCTGTGTGAGACCTGTCACTCGCGGTAGGGTGGGGGCATGGCACGTTACATCGAGCTCCACCCCGTCAACCCGCAGGTGCGTCTGGTTGAGAAGGTCGTCGACACGTTGCGCGACGGCGGCCTGGTCGCCTACCCCACCGACTCCGGATACGCCCTGGCCTGTGCGCCGGGCAACAAGGAGGGGCTGGACCGGATCCGCACCATCCGCCAGCTCGACGGCAAGCACAACTTCACCTTCGTGTGCGCCGACTTCGCCCAGGTCGGGCCGCTGGCCATCGTGGGCAACAACGCCTTCCGGCTCATCAAGCGGCTTACCCCGGGGCCGTGGACCTTCATCCTCAAGGGCACCAAGGACGTGCCCCGGATGACGCTCAACCCCAAGAAGCACACGCTGGGCGTGCGCATCCCCGACCACGCCATCACCCAGTCCCTCGTCGCCGAGTTCGGCGCTCCCATCCTGTCCTCCACCTTCATCCGCCCCGGCCAGGAGGAGCCCGAGACCAACGGATGGGAGATCCAGGATTCGCTGGGGCACCTCATCGACGTCGTCATCGAGGGGCCGGTCGGACAGGGGGAGCCCACCAGCGTCATCGACCTGACCGACGACGTCCCCGAGGTGCTGCGCGAGGGCGCCGGAGACGTCAGCCTCCTGTGACCGACTCGGCCGCCGCCGTGCTCACGGTGCTCGCCGGGTCCGATTGGCGTCGGACCCGGAGAGGAGTCGTCGTAGCCACCTGGGCGACCAGTGGTTCCAGTGGAGTCGGGAGCGGGGGAGGATAGGGTCGGCCCATGGACCTGTTCGAGTCGGCCGGCACGGATGACGCCGGGATCCCCGTGGACTCCCACGCACCGCTGGCAGTACGGATGCGTCCGCGCACACTCGATGAGCTCGAGGGGCAGGCGCACCTGCTCACTCCTGGATCGCCCTTACGACGACTCGTGGAACCGGCTGGGGCGGACAGGCACCTCCCCGTGGGCGAGCAGGGCGGTGGCGCCGCACGGCCCTCCGGATCGTCCCTGTCCTCGGTCATCCTGTGGGGCCCGCCCGGAACCGGTAAGACAACGCTGGCCTACCTGGTGGCACGAGGCAGCGGCCGCAGATTCGTGGAGCTGTCGGCGGTGACGGCAGGCGTCAAGGACGTACGGGCCGTCGTCTCGGATGCCAGGCGCCGTCTGGCGGCGGGGGAGGAGACGGTGCTGTTCATCGACGAGGTGCACCGCTTCTCCCGCTCTCAGCAGGACGCCCTGCTTCCCAGTGTGGAGAACCGGTGGGTGACGCTCATCGCAGCCACCACGGAGAACCCGTCCTTCAGCGTCGTCTCGCCGCTCCTGTCCCGTTCCCTGCTCCTGACGCTCCATCCTCTGCAAGCCGATGACATCGGGCGACTTGTCGATCGTGCCCTGGATGACGAGCGGGGCCTGGCCGGAACAGTACGCATCAGTGAGGGGGCGCGCGCGCAGATCGTGCGCATGGCCGGTTCCGACGCCCGCAAGGCGCTCACAGTGCTGGAGGCCGCCGCAGGCACGGTCCTGGCGCGCGATACGGGGGAGGAGCCCGTCATTGAGGTCGCCGACATCGAGCGGGCCGCCGACGTGGCTGCGGTGCGTTACGACCGGGCCGGAGACCAGCACTACGACGTCATCAGCGCTTTCATCAAGTCGATGCGCGGCTCGGATCCCGACGCCACGATGCACTACCTGGCGCGCATGATCGCCGCAGGGGAGGATCCTCGTTACATCGCCCGCCGCATCGTCATCCACGCCGCTGAGGATGTCGGGCTCGCCGACCCCACGGTGCTGTCCACCGCCGTGGCCGCGCAGCAGGCGGTCGCCATGATCGGAATGCCGGAGTCCGGCCTCATCCTGGCCCAGGCCGCGCTCGCCGTGGCCACCGCCCCCAAGTCCAACGCCGTCACCGTGGCGCTCAACGAGTCGCTGGCCGATGTGAGGGCCGGCAAGGCCTCGGCCGTGCCCGTTCACCTGCGCGATGCCCACTACGCCGGGGCCGAGGGACTCGGGCACGGCAAGGGCTACCGCTACCCTCACGACTTCCCCCACGCCGTCGTCGGTCAGCAGTATCTGCCCGACGGGCTCGAGGACAGTCGGTACTACCGGCCCACCGGCAACGGCTTCGAGAAGCAGCTCGCCTCCCGTCTCGAGGCGGTCCGACGCATCCTCGATGAGCGGTAGCGCACTCCCTTGAACGGCCGAGCCGGGCAGAGGTTGAGGACCGTCTCACACCGAGCGGTTCCGACATAGGTTTTTGCCGGTGAGCACGCTAGAGTTCTCGAGTTGTCCACATCGAGGACGGCTGATGGCTCCTGCTGGCGCCACCGGCCGATGGCGATGCGGACCTCCTGGGGTCCCGGCCCGAACCGAGGCTTGACCCCGCGCCGTCGGCACCAGCCACGGCGTGCGACCACCGATCCGACAGGAATGAAACACATGAGCTCTTCACGCTCCCGCCGTCAGGTGCGCCTCTCTCGCGCCCTCGGCATCCCGCTGACCCCCAAGGCCGTGCGCTACTTCGAGCGCCGCCCCTACGGCCCCGGCGAGCACGGCCGCGCCCGTCGTCGCACCGAGTCCGACTACGCCGTCCGTCTCAAGGAGAAGCAGCGCCTGCGCGCCCAGTACGGCATCCGCGAGGCCCAGCTCCAGCGCGTCTTCGAGGAGGCCCGTCGCGGTCAGGGCCTGACCGGTGAGTCCCTCGTCGAGCTGCTTGAGATGCGCCTGGACGCTCTCGTCCTGCGCTCCGGGATCGCCCGCACCATCGCCCAGGCCCGCCAGGACGTGGTCCACCGCCACATCCTCGTCGACGGTAAGGTCGTGGACCGCCCCTCCTACCGCGTCAAGCCCGGCCAGACCATCCAGGTCCGTCCCCGCTCCCAGGTGATGGTGCCCTTCCAGGTCGCCGCCGCCGGCGCGCACCGCGACGTGCTGCCCCCCGTCCCGGAGTACCTCAACGTGGACCTCGAGAAGCTCTCCGCGACGCTGGTGCGCCGCCCCAAGCGCGACGAGGTCCCCGTGACCTGTGACGTCCAGATGGTCGTCGAGTACTACTCGCGCTGACCCTCACACTCACCTGACGCCGGGGCGCCCCGGACCCTTGAGAGGTTCGGGGCGCCCCGGCGTGGGAGTACGCTCACCATGGAGCAACCCGACCGGCTCCGAGCCCACAGGCGATTGGTTCCACCGTTTGCACTGTGTACCGGGCCGGCCGGTCGACCACACCACACCGTCCACACGCCCAGCACCCGGCCCGAGGGCCGCAGTGCCCGGGCACACCTCGAACAGGATGAGGACCCCATGCGCACATCCGAGATCCGCAGCCGCTGGCTGGACTACTTCGCCGCGAACGAGCACGAGATCCGGCCCTCGGTCTCCCTGGTGTCTCCCGAGCCCTCCATCCTGTTCACTGTGGCGGGCATGGTGCCCTTCATCCCCTACATCCTGGGTACTGAGGAGGCCCCCTGGCCCCGGGCGGCCTCGGTGCAGAAGTGCATCCGCACCAATGACATCGACAACGTCGGTATCACGACGCGCCACGGCACGTTCTTCCAGATGAACGGCAACTTCTCCTTCGGCGACTACTTCAAGGAGGGGGCCATCTCCTACGCCTGGGGTCTGCTGACAGGCAGCCGGGAGGAGGGCGGCTACGGTCTGGACGGGGACCGGCTGTGGATGACGATCTGGGAGGAGGACCAGGTCTCCTTCGACTACTGGACCCGTGAGATCGGGGTTCCCGCCGAGCGGATCCAGCTGCTTCCCTTCAAGGACATCTCCTGGTCGACAGGGCAGCCCGGCCCCGCCGGCTCCTGCTGCGAGATCCACTACGACCGCGGCCCCGCTTACGGGCCCGACGGTGGTCCCGCCGTCGACACCCAGGGCGACCGCTTCCTGGAGATCTGGAACCTTGTCTTCGACGAGTTCCTGCGTGGAGAGGGCAAGGGGCACGACTTCGAGCTCCTGGGCAAGCTCGACCAGACGGCCATCGATACCGGAGCCGGTCTGGAGCGTCTGGCCTTCATCATGCAGGACAAGCCCAACATGTATGAGATCGACGAGGTCTTCCCCGTCATCAAGGCCGCCGAGGAGCTCTCCGGAAAGGTATACGGCCGCGGCTCCGCCGGCCCCGAGGCGGGCGAGGCCTACCACGATGACGTGCGCATGCGGGTAGTCGCCGACCACGTGCGCTCCGCCCTCATGCTCATCTCCGACGGCGTGCGCCCCGGCAACGACGGTCGCGGCTACGTCCTGCGCCGACTCATTCGCAGGGCCGTGCGCTCCATGCGTCTGCTCGGCGTCGACGAGGCCGCCATGCCCACTCTGCTGACCGTCTCGAAGGACGCCATGAAGGCCTCCTACCCCGAGCTGGAGACCGGCTGGAGCACCATCTCCGAGGTGGCCTACGGCGAGGAGGACGCCTTCCGCCGCACCCTGGCCGCCGGCACCACGATCCTGGACACCGCGGTGGCCTCGGCCAAGAAGGAGGCCGGCCGCACCGGGCGCCCGCTGGTGTCCGGCAAGAGCGCCTTCGAGCTGCACGACACCTATGGGTTCCCCATCGACCTCACCCTGGAGATGGCGGCCGAGCAGGGGGTCGATGTCGATGAGAGCGCGTTCCGCAGTCTCATGAACGAGCAGAAGGAGCGTGCTCGGGCCGACGCTCGCGCCAAGAAGACCGGGCACGCCGACATCCGAGTCTTCCGCGAGCTGGAGAAGGAGATGGGTGGTGGCTCGACCTTCCTGGGCTACACCGAGTCCTCCGCCGAGGCCACCGTCGCCGGGGTCCTCGTCGACGGCGTCCCGCAGAGCGTCGTGACCGCCCCGGCCGAGGTCGAGGTCATCCTGGACCGCACCCCCTTCTACGCTGAGATGGGTGGTCAGCTCGCCGATCGGGGTACGATCCGACTGGCTGACGGCGGCACCGTCGAGGTCGATGACGTCCAGGCCCCCGTCAAAGGGCTGCACGTCCACCGCGGCACCCTGACCGAGGGCACGATCGCAGTGGGGGAGAAGGCCTTCGCCCAGATTGACTCGGCTCGCCGCCTGGCGATCGCACGTGCCCACACCTCCACCCACATGGTGCACAAGGCGCTTCACGAGATCGTCTCCGACAACGCCACCCAGGCCGGCAGTGAGAACTCCCCCTCCCGCATGCGTTTCGACTTCCGTCACGGCTCCGCCCTGGCTGCAGACCAGATCTCCGGCATTGAGGAGCGGGTCAACGCCAGGCTGTCGGAGGACCTGGCCGTCACCGATGAGGTCATGGACATCGACGCCGCCCGCGCCGCAGGAGCCATGGCGCTGTTCGGGGAGAAGTACGGCAAGGAGGTGCGCGTCGTCTCCATCGGCGGTGACTGGTCCAAGGAGCTGTGCGCCGGTACCCACGTTCCCAGCACTGGGCACATCGGCCGTATCGCGGTGCTGGGCGAGTCGTCGATCGGTTCGGGGGTACGCCGCATCGACGCCCTCGTCGGTGAGGGCGCCTACGGCTACCAGGCCAAGGAGCACGCCCTGGTCTCCCAGCTCTCCACCATGGTCGGGGGCCGTCCCGAGGACCTGCCCGAGCGCGTCGAGAGTCTCATGACGCGCCTGAAGGATGCCGAGAAGCGCCTGGCCGTGGCCGAGCAGGCGGCGCTGTCCGCGCGCACGGCCGGCATCGTCTCAGACGCCGTCCGGCTGGGTGAGGTCCGTCTCGCGTCAGCAGACCTCGGGCCCGTCGGCTCCGCCGACGCCGTACGCTCGTTGGCCCTCGACGCCCGCAGCCGGCTCGGTGACGCCGAGCCCGCCGTCGTCGCTGTCGGTGCGGTCCTGGGCTCGCGTCCGGTGGTGGTGGTGGCCACCAATGCCGGTGCCCGTGACAAGGGCATCCGAGCCGGTGCCCTGGTGCGCACCGCCGCTCAGGTACTGGGTGGCGGCGGTGGCGGCAAGGACGACCTGGCTCAGGGCGGTGGTCAGAACCCAGAGGCTCTGGACGAGGCGCTGCGCGCCGTCGCCGAGCAGATCCAGGCCTGACCCGGCGAGCCGGCTCGCCCCGCACTCCGTGGCAGATCACGTGACAGACTCATCGGCTCAGCCTGCCCCGACGGGTTTCCGTCCCGGCGTACGCATCGCCTTCGACGTCGGCAAGGCACGTATCGGTGTCGCTCGTTGCGATCAGGACGCGATTCTGTCGTTTCCTGTGGTAACTCTCAGGCGGGACCGTTATGGTGCAGACCTCGACGAGGCCGTTGACCTCGTCGAGGAGTACGGTGCCTTCGAGGTGATCGTTGGTCTGCCCAAGCACATGGGCGGAGGCAGCTCGAGCTCAACCAGGGACGCCCGCGCATGGGCGCGCGACCTGGCGAGCCGCCTGCCGCAGCGGGTGTGCGTCCGGCTGGTCGATGAACGACTCACCACCGTCACTGCTCACCGGGATCTGCACGCGGCTGGCCTGAAGGAGAGGAGCTTTCGCGGTATCGTCGACCAAGCGGCAGCGGTCGTCATCCTTGAACAGGCCATCACAACTGAGCGGATGTCCGGGGTCCCGGCCGGTGAGCGAGTCCACCCGATCAAGAGAGGCAGAGCGTGAGCCACGACGATTTCTTCGCCGAGCTCGGCATCCAGCGCGATGAGGACGCTGGCGACGCCAAGGACAAACCCAAGAGCCGCAGACAGCGGCGCATGGAGAAGGTTGAGCGCCGTCAGCGAAAGCGGCGCCGGCACTGGCTGACGAGCCTTGTCATTGTCGTCACCCTCGCGGCTGTCGGCGTCCTGGGCTACAAGGCCATCGGGATCATGCGTGACGCCTCTGCCCAGGCGACCCATGCCGAGGACTACAAGGGTGAAGGCGAGGGCGAGGTCACCGTGACGATCCCGGAGGGAGCCTCCGGAGTCGACATTGGTGACATCCTCCAGAGCAAGGGCGTCGTCGCCTCCGGCAAGGCCTTCACCAATGCGGCGAAGAACAACCCGAAGGGCAATACGATCCAGCCGGGCACCTACAAGCTCAAGAAGAAGATGTCGGCGAGCTCCGCGCTCCAGGCGCTGCTCGACCCTGAGAGCAAGGGCGATCACACACTGACCATCCCCGCAGGTGTCACCAAGCAGATCGTCAAGGACCGGCTCAAGAAGGTCGGCAACTTCACCGATGAGCAGATCGAGGCGGCCTACGCCGATACTGCTGGGATCGGTCTGCCCGCGGAGGCCGGCGGCAACGTGGAGGGCTGGCTCGCCCCGGGCACCTACGACGTCGCCGAGAACGCCACTCCCAAGGACCTGATCAAGAAGATGGTCTCCAAGACCGTCACCCAGCTCAAAGAGCTCAAGGTGCCCAAGGAGGACTACCAGAAGGTTTTGACCAAGGCCTCCATCGTTGAGCGTGAGGTCAACAGCGAACGCTACTACGGGCAGGCAGCACGGGTCATTGAGAACCGTCTGGCGCAGACCGATGGAGAGACCCACGGCCTGCTCCAGATGGACTCGACAGTGCAGTACGGCCTGGGGCGTTATGGCGGCATCCCCTCCGAGGCGGAGACTCAGGACGCCAACAACGCCTACAACACCTACGTCCACAAGGGGCTCCCACCAGGGCCGATCGGCAGTCCCGGTGAGGCGGCCATCAAGGCGGTGATCAACCCACCGGCCGGAAGCTGGCTCTACTTCGTCACGGTCAACCTCGAGACCGGCGAGACCCTGTTCGCCTCCACCAATGACGAGCAGAAGGCCAACACCAAGAAGCTCAACGACTACTGCAACAAGAACAAGGAGATCTGCAACGGCGAGAAGAAGAGTGGCTGACCCGATGGCGGCAGTGATCCGCCACCGCGCAGCCGTCATCGGCAGCCCGGTGAACCACTCGCTGTCTCCCGTGCTGCATCGAGCCGCTTACGCCGGACTGGGGCTGGACGACTGGTCCTACGAGCGGCTCGAGACAGCGCCTCCAGAGCTGCCCGGGCTGCTCGCCGAACTGGCCGCTCCGGTTCAGGCCGGGCCGGCCTGGGCGGGCCTGAGCGTCACCATGCCCCACAAGCAGACGCTCCTGGCGCACCTTGACGTCATCGACCCCCTCGCCGAGGCCGTCGGTGCCGTCAACACCGTGGTGGCGCAGCGCAGCGGCGCAGGAGGCGCGCTCCTGGCCGGCTTCAACACCGACGTCGCAGGTATCGTGGGCGCACTGCGGGAGACCGCCGGCAGACAGACATCGGGCTCGCCGGATGAGTACCTCCGGGTCGAGCAGGCCGTCGTCCTCGGCTCGGGCGCCACCGCCTGCTCGGCCCTTGCGGCGCTCGGAGAGCTCCGGGCCGGCCGGATCACCGTTGTGGCACGAAGGCACGCCGGCCCCGGTCGCGCGCTCAGCGCCGCCCACCGCATGGGGCTGAGTATTGAGACCCTCACCTGGAAGCCCACCGACGCAGCCTCCAACATCGAGGCGTCCCGGCGCCTGGCCGCAGCAGACGTCGTCATCTCGACTCTGCCCGCCGGGGCAGCGGATCCTCTGGCCGGTCCGTTGGATGCGCTTGCGGACCGCTCGGGTCGGAGTCGTCCGACGGCGGTCATGCTCGACGTCGTCTACGCCCCCTGGCCCACTGCTCTCACTCAGGCCTGGGGTCGTGCCGGCGGAGCCGTCGCGCCGGGCTGGCTCATGCTCCTGCACCAGGCAGTGCCCCAGGTACAGCTCATGACCGGGCAGCAGCCGGACATCGAGTGCATGCGCGCGGCACTGACCTCGACCTTGGCCGGCACCGACGGCTGATCCGCGCGCAGGGAATCTCGACGTGGGACGCCGGAGGCGACATCGGCGTGTGAGAGTATCTGCCTCATGCTTCGATGGATGACGGCCGGGGAGTCCCACGGCGAGGCCCTGACCGCGGTGCTGGAGGGCATGCCCGCAGGCGTGCGGATCACCAGTGAGGACATTCGGGCAGCATTGGCCCGGCGTCGTCTGGGGCACGGGCGCGGTGCTCGCCAGGCCTTCGAGCGCGATGAGCTGCGGGTCCTGGGCGGCATCCGCCACGGGAGCACTATCGGTAGCCCCGTCGCCCTACAGATCGGCAACTCCGAATGGCCCAAGTGGTCCACGGTCATGAGTGCCGACCCCGTGGATCCCCATGAGCTGCTCATCGACGCCGGGACCGGCGATGAGCGTGAGATCGCCCGCAACCGACCGCTGACCCGCCCGAGGCCCGGGCACGCGGACCTGCCAGGGATGCTTAAGTACGACCTGGATGAGGCTCGTCCGGTCCTGGAGCGGGCATCAGCCCGTGAGACCGCCGCCCGGGTGGCGCTGGGGGCCTTGGCCGAGGCCCTTCTGGCACAGGTCGCCGGCATCAGACTGGTCAGCCACGTCGTGCGGATCGGCTCGGTCGCCCTGCCCGAGGACGCGCCCCCACCGAGTGTTGAGGACACCGGGCGCCTGGACGCAGACCCGGTGCGCTGCACGGATCCTGCCACCAGTGCCGCCATGGTCGCTGAGATCGATGGCACCAAGAAGGAGGGTGACACGCTCGGGGGCGTCGTCGAGGTCATCGCCACCGGTGTCCCAGTGGGACTGGGCACCCATGTCAGCGCCGACCGCCGCCTCGACGCGCGCCTGGCATCCGCGCTCATGGGGATCCAGGCCGTTAAGGGTGTGGAGATCGGCGACGGCTTCGCCGAGGCGGCCCGGCGGGGCTCAGCCGCCCATGACGAGATCGTCTCAGTGACCTCAGGAACGCTCACCAGGCCCACCAACCGTGCCGGCGGCATCGAGGGCGGCATCTCCAACGGCTCCGATGTGCGGGTGAGGGCCGCATTCAAACCGATCTCCACGGTGCCCAGGGCCCTGCGCACCGTCGACCTGGCCACGGGTGAGGCCGCCACCGGGCTGCACCAGCGCTCCGACGTGTGCGCCGTCGTCCCCGGAGCGGTGATCGCTCAGGCCATGACCGCCCTGGTTCTGGCCGATCTTCTGCTGGACAAGACCGGAGGCGACTCGGTCGATGAGGCCCGACGCAACCTCCGTTCCTACCAGGCCCGCATCGCAGAACGGACACAGTGGCGAACCGAGCGGTGAATCTCGTGGCAACTCGCTCTGCTCGGGCGATACTGGTACCACCCACAGCGATCTCAACGGAGAGGCAGACACGATCATGACCTGGAAGCGTGTTCCGACCATCGCTCTGCGCGACGACCAGCTGCCCCTGGTGCTGGTGGGGCTGCCCGGCGCGGGCAAGACCACTCAGGCCAGGCTCCTGGCCCAGGCCCTGGGGGTCCAGGTCACCGACACCGACGCCGAGATCCGCCGGCGCGCCCGCATGACGATCCCCGAGATCTTCGCTTCCGAGGGGGAGGAGTGCTTCCGCGACCGCGAGCACCGGGCCATGCGGGCGGTCCTGGACTCCCCGGCAGCCGCTCAGGGCGTCATCGCCCTGGGTGGGGGAGCGGTTCTGCGTTCCGAGAACCGAGACCTGCTGCGCGGTCATACCGTCATCTACCTGTCCGCCTCCCCGAGCACCGCCGCCAAGCACGTGGGCGACGGGTCGGGGCGCCCTGTCATGGCTCCTGACGCGGACTCCGACCAGGCCCGTGCCGCTCAGCAGCGCTGTGAGGAGCACGGCGAGCACGCGGGCGTCCTGGCGCGGATGGAGGCGCTCCACGCTCAGCGCTCACCGCTGTACTCCGAGGTCGCCACTCTCACCGTGCCCACCGATGGGCTCAGCCCCCAGCAGATCGCCGCTCTCATCCTCGTGGCCCTGGGGGTCCAGACCGCTCAGGCGGTCAGTGTCCTGGCGCCCATGGCCGAGACGCAGGCGGACTCCGCCACTGCCCCGGACGGGCCCGGTGACTCGCCTCGGCGCGTCCGTGTCCGGCCCGTTGCCACCACCGAGGTCTGCAGTGGGGCACGACGGGTCAGCGTTGCCGGAGAGAGCCCCTACGACGTGCTCATCGGCCACGGGATCGTGGCCGAGCTGCCCCGCCTCGTGCAGGACGTTCCGGGGGCGGGTGCGGGAGGTGTCGCCGTCGTTCACGCCAAGGCGCTGGCCGACCGCGCCGCCGCGGCCGAGGCGGCACTGACCTCCGAGGGCCTGCGCGTCCTGCGTCTCGAGGTTCCCGACGGAGAGGCGGCCAAGAAGGCGCGCGTCCTGGAGCACCTGTGGGATCGGCTTGGCTCCTTCCGCCTGGGGCGCGACGGGCTCGTGGTCGGTCTCGGTGGTGGGGCGACGACGGACCTGGCCGGTTTCGCCGCCGCCACCTGGTTGCGGGGTGTTCCCGTGGTGCAGGTGCCCACCACGCTGCTGGCCATGGTGGACGCCGCCGTGGGCGGCAAGACGGGGATCGACACGCCCGCCGGCAAGAACCTGGTGGGTGCCTTCCACCCGCCGGCCGCTGTCATCGCCGACCTGGAGACGCTCTCCACGCTGCCGGCCTCCGAGCTGCGGGCCGGACTCGGCGAGGTCGTCAAGTGCGGCCTGATCGCCGATTCCGTCATTCTCGACCGGGTCCTGGCCGATCCCGCCGACTGCCTGACCTGGGACTCGCCAGTACTGGCCGACCTGGTTGCCCGTTCGGTAGCGGTCAAGGCAGCCGTCGTGGGGGAGGATCTCACTGAGGCCGGCCTACGGGAGGTCCTCAACTACGGCCACACCTACGCCCACGCGATCGAGAAGGTCACCGGGTACTCCTGGCGTCACGGAGAGGCGGTGGCCGTCGGCTGCGTCTTCGCCGCCGAGATCGCCCACCGCAACGGCAATCTGAGCAGTGACGCACTCGCCCTGCACCGGCAGAGCCTCGAGGCGGTCGGCCTGCCGACCCGCTTCCCCGAAGGGGAGGGACGCTGGGAGGAGCTCAAGGAGGCCATGATGAGCGACAAGAAGGTGCGCGGCGGCCGACTACGTCTCGTCCTGCTCGATGACATCGCCAGGCCCGTGCGGGTTCAGGCGCCGGCGGAGAGTATTCTCCTGTCGGCTCATGAGGCTGTCACCGGTGGGGCCCACCAAACAGAAGGGCACCGCGGTTGAGTGCCACGGCACCGGGCTCACTCATCCTCACCGGCCCGCCGGGTGCCGGCTGCTCGAGCGTGGCCCGTGCCGTCGGGAGTGCCCAGGGCCTGCCCGTGCTCGATCTGGGGCGGCTCGTTGCCGACGAGCTGGGAACCCGCCCGGACCTGGCGCTCGTTGCGGTGCCGGAGACCGAGTACCGCCGCGTCGAGGCCGACACCGCTGTGAGGCTCCTGGAGCGTGCCCAGACCGGGAGCGTCGTCGTCGCCCTGGGATCGGGCTGTTTGGAGGCTGCTGGAGTACGCCAGGGCCTTGAGCGTCTTAGGCTCGCCAACCGTCAGAGTCACCGCGTCGTGGCCCTGATCTGCGCCACCCGGGCCCTGGCCACCCGTAACGGTCTCGACGCACCCCGGTCCGTGGCCCTGGGAACCATCCACCACCAGTTCGTCCAGATGCTCCACGAACGTCAGGCCCAGTGCCGGGATCTGGCCGACGTCGTCATCGACACCACCACAACCACCCCCGACGAGGCCGGCGAGAAGGTGATGAGCGCCGTCGCAGCCGATTTGTCCCGCCACTCGTGATCGGTGCGACACGCCCGTCACGGGGTGAGCGCGGCAGGTCGCGGTAGGATCAGCGCGTCCCAGATGCAATGCAACAGTGAGGAAACCCTCGTGGCCACGACGAACGACCTGAAGAACGGCATGGTGCTCAACCTCGAGGGCCAGCTGTGGCAGGTAGTGGAGTTCCAGCACGTCAAGCCCGGCAAGGGCCCCGCCTTCGTGCGCACCAAGATCAAGAACGTCCTGTCCGGCAAGACCGTCGACAAGACCTTCAACGCCGGCCTCAAGGTCGAGACCGCCACCGTTGACCGGCGCGACATGCAGTACCTCTACAAGGACGGCGACGACTACGTCTTCATGGACGTCAAGTCCTACGAGCAGACCTACGTCCCCTCGGCCACCGTTGGCGACGCCGCCACCTTCATGCTGGAGAACCAGGAGGTCATCGTGGCCTTCCACGAGGACTCGGTCCTGTTCGTCGAGCTGCCGGCCTCCGTGGTCCTGACGATCTCCCACACCGAGCCGGGCCTCCAGGGCGACCGTTCCAGCGCGGGCACCAAGCCGGCCACCGTCGAGACCGGTGCCGAGATCCAGGTCCCCCTGTTCCTCAATACCGGTGACAAGGTCAAGGTGGACACCCGCTCCGGCTCCTACATCTCCCGCGTCAACGACTGATGACCGAGCATCCCGAGGAGGGCTCGACCCACTCGAGCCCCGCGTCGCGGCACCCGGTCACCGCCCGCACCAAGGCTCGCCGGCGTGCCATCGAGATCCTCTTCGAGGCCGATCAGCGCGGGATGCTGAGCTCCGAGGACACTGAGGAGCTGCGCTCCTTCGCGCAGCTGCGCGCCGTCAGCTCGGCCAACCACACCGAGGCCCCTGCCTACACGCGGGATATCCTCAACGGTGTGTGCGACCATCTGGGCGACGTTGATGAGACGATCCAGACCTACGCCCAGGGATGGACCCTGGGGCGCATGCCGGCCGTCGACCGCGCCATTGCCCGTGTCGCCACCTGGGAGATCGTCTACAACGACGACGTCGATGCTCCTGTTGCCGTGGACGAGGCCATGACGCTGAGCCGGATGCTCTCCACCGATGAGTCACCCAGGTACCTGGGAGGGCTTCTAGGGCGTATCGGCGACCTCGCGGACACGTTGCGCTGAGTCATATGGAGCGAAGGGGCTCACGGCATGGGGTGCACTCCCTATGCCGTGAGGTGCTCCCATCCGACACCGTCGGCCTAGGCTGAGGCCATCCCCTCTGCCGATGCTGGAGCACCCCCGTGAGTCACCTACCTCCCCAGAATCCCAACGACTACCCCTACATCAAGGGCAGTTCGTCGCTCAAGGAGGGGACGTATGGCCCCGAGAGTCCAGCATCGTTACCGTCCGGTCCCGACAACGCCGGCTACCCGTGGAACGGACACATGACAGTTCCTTACGGCCGCTACTACCCCTCGATGGGGCAGACTCCTGTTCCTGGCTTCGGCTGGAACGACCCGGTCCTGACGACGGTTCAGCGCAAGCGCTCCGCAACCCGCAAGGTGTCTCTCTCGAGTGGCGTCGCCGGGATCATCACCATGAGCGTTCAGATGATCACCTCCACCACCTTATTCGTTACTTCCGTCGTCCCAAAGGATCCGTCCCTGGAGTTCACATTCCTTGATTTCATTGGCCTTCTCGCGATGATCTTCACCCCGTTCATCGTTGGCCTCGGGTGGATCGCTACTTTCATCCTTGCTCTCATCGCCTGCATCAAGGCGCATTCCAGGACGCCCAGAGTCCAGCCCGACGGATGGGACGAGGCCAAGATGCCAACGTCGGCACTGCTGGCCGCGAGTATCGTCGCGGGGCTTCCCGCCGTCATCAGCTATGTCACTTTGTTCTTGGAGGGATCGTCCGGCTCCTCTGCTGGGGGCACTGACTACTTCATGGAATCAGTGCTTATCACCTGCGACCTGGTGCAGGCTCTGATCGCAGTGGGGTTCGGCTTTCTCCTCCGCATGAGCAGGGCACTGGACCCATCGGTCAGAGCGCCTCAGGCTCCGGGAACGCAGTTCGCATGATCTGTTGCCGGCACCGAGGAGAACTCGGGTGCCGGCACAGTCCCTCAGCCCGCGCCAACGCGTCCTGGCGAACCGGCCGGAGTGCAGGCTGAGGGCGCCGCATCAGCTACTCGTCCATGGCCCGTACGACGATATAGTCAATATCCACCTGTGCCTGGGTGAAGCCCTCATGGTTCAGCCGGCCTCGGTGAATACTTCCGCTGTGCGTGGTTAAGCAGATGTGGTAGGCGGCGTCGTCACCGAAGCACTCATCGAACTCCTTCTCCGATGTTGAACGCGAGACCTCGTGGTAGGGCTGACCGTCGAAAAGGAAAAGAATGCTCTCGGGGGTCTTCTCCATCCCGTAGGTGTGCCACTGGGTGAGATCGGGCCGCGGCGAGACCCCCAGGTTGCTTCCTGTGCCCCCCGCCTGGCCGAAATGCACAGTCGACTCGGCGATACCGGTGGCGCTGCCGCCACCATAGGTCTCAACGACATCGATCTCGCCTCCGTTGTCATCGTCGTCCGCTCGCAACCAGATCCCGGCGAACAGGCCCTCGGCTGACTGCGGGAAGCGCGCCCTGGTCTCCAAGGAGCCGTAGACAAAGGAGAACAGTCCCTGCGTGGTGACAAATGCCTGGTCGACGTAGCGAAGGGTCGGCTCCTTGTCGAAGCGGTTCTGGAAGCCCTTGAGGGGAGTGGCGCGCTTGCGCCACAGGAGATGCCCGACACCGTTGCTGATGCTGTGGGAGTCATGCGTGAACACCCCCCAGTCATAACTGGTGCAGGACTCGGGCTCCGAGCGGTTGTCGCGCCAACGCGACGGAGAGAAGTCCGTCCCGCTGGAGAACTGCTCATTGAAGATAAGACTGCCGAAATCGTAGGTCGGCTTGGCTGCAGCGGTCGGCGAGGGGGACACCAGACCAGCGGCGGCCAGCCCCGCCCCGGCGCCGAGGCCGGTGATGATCGAACGTCGAGTAGGGAGTGTCATGAGGGCATTCCTTGCTTGAGAAGAAGTCGCTGAAGCGGCAGCAACACCGGACCTTGTCTGCCCCGCGACATCGTTCAGCTCTCAATCGGGCTCAGATGGATCCGGCACTCACTTCTCAAGCTCTCGACATGTTGTGACGATCTCGCAGTCAGCGTCTGGTGACGCCCGAGCATTGGGCTAAGACTAAACATTGTCACGGACGATTTGTAGACGCAAAACACGCCCTGCCGCGACTGGTACCAGGTGTAGAGCCGATTCACTGACATCGACGTGACCTTCGTCTCTGAAGCCCGTTCTGCGTGGGCGAGCGCAAGCCGCTGCGGGTGGCGTAAACTCGCTGGCGACCAACATCCTTTAAGTCCGTCCAGAGAGGCGGGGAAGGAGGCCTGAAATGGCCGAACGTTTGTCAGGCGCCTCTGGCGCATCGATCCAGGGCAAGGAGATCCTCGGACCTCCCGATATAGCCCGCTCCCTGTTCCGTATCGCGCACGAGATCCTGGAACGCAACCACGGGACTCAGGACGTCGTCGTCCTAGGGATCCCCAGCGGGGGAGCGCCACTTGCACACAGACTCGTCGAGGCGCTCGCCGTCGCTTCGAGCGAAG
This sequence comes from Actinomyces stomatis, assembly GCF_031292835.1. Lineage (NCBI taxonomy): Bacteria > Bacillati > Actinomycetota > Actinomycetes > Actinomycetales > Actinomycetaceae > Actinomyces > Actinomyces stomatis. The sequence continues at coordinate 218,909 of NZ_JASPEP010000001.1, read as the reverse complement.
GAACGCAGTGGTCCAAGCAGGCGGGGCAGGTTCAGGCTGCCGCCAGGGTCCCGGTCGGCACCCTGGACATCACCATGTACCGCGACGACCTGGGGCGCCATCCCATCCGCGTGCCCCGTCCCACTGAGATCCCCCAGGGAGGCATTGACGGCAAGGTCGTCATCCTCGTCGATGACGTCCTCTACTCCGGACGCACCATCCGTGCCGCCCTCGATGCCCTGGGTGCCGTCGGCCGCCCCCGGGCCGTACAGCTCGCCACCCTTGTCGACCGGGGCCACCGGGAGCTGCCCATCCGCGCTGACTACGTGGGTAAGAATCTGCCGACCTCCCGCACCGAGAAGGTCGTGGTCTCCCTGACCGAGCTCGGCGCCTCCACCGACGCCGTCACCATTGTTCCCGCAGACGTCCCTACTGAGCGTTCGAGCGAGCGCGCCGACCAGGAGGCCACCCGATGAAGCACCTGCTCTCCGCCAAGGACCTGACCCACGACGAGGCGGTCATGATCCTGGACACCGCTGAGGCGATGGCCGCCACGCAGAGCCAGGCGGTCAAGAAGCTCCCAACGCTGCGCGGCAAGACCGTGGTCAACCTCTTCTTCGAGGACTCCACTCGCACCAGGCTCTCCTTCGAGGCCGCCGCCAAGCGCCTGAGCGCCGACGTCATCAACTTCTCGGCCAAGGGCTCTTCACTGTCCAAGGGGGAGTCCCTCAAGGACACCGCCCAGACGATCATGGCCATGGGCGCGGATGCCGTCGTCGTGCGCCACTCCGCCTGCGGCGCCGCGCACCTGCTGGCCCACGCCGGCTGGATCAACGTGCCGGTCCTCAACGCGGGCGACGGCACCCACCAGCACCCCACCCAGGCGCTTCTGGACGCCATGACGCTGCGCCGCTGGTACGTCCCCGGTGCCGGCGCGACAGCGGACGGCAGTCCCGCCCCGCAGGGGCGCGACCTGGAAGGCGCCCGCCTCATCATCGTCGGAGACGTCCTGCACTCCCGGGTGGCCCGCTCCAACGTGGACCTCATGACGGCACTCGGAGCCAAGGTCACCCTCGTGGCGCCCCCGACGCTGCTGCCCGTCGGCATGGACGACTGGCCCTGCGAGGTCTCCTACAACCTTGATGAGGCGATCGAGGACATCCAGCCCGACGCCGTCATGATGCTGCGCGTCCAGCGCGAGCGCATGAGTGCCGCCGGCGGTGGCTTCTTCCCGAGTCCTTCCGAGTACTCCAGCGTCTACGGCCTCACCTCAGCCCGGCGCCGGGCCATGCCGGAGCATGCCATCGTCATGCACCCCGGCCCCATGAACCGCGGCCTCGAGATCACCGCCGAGGCCGCCGACGACCCCCGCTCACGCATCATCGAGCAGGTCGGCAACGGAGTCTCTGTCCGTATGGCCGCCCTCTACCTCCTCCTCGCTGACGAAGGGAACCAGCTGTGACCTCCCACCTCCTGACCGGTGTCCGCCCCTACGGCGAGGACCCCACTGACATTCTCATCACCGATGGCACTATTACCGCCATCGGCCCTGACGCCGCAGCGAAGGCCCCCGCCGACGCCCAGCGCCATGACCTTGACGGGCTCATCGCCCTGCCCGGGCTCGTCGACATCCACACTCACCTGCGCGAGCCCGGAGGGGAGTCCGCCGAGACCATCTACTCCGGTACCCGCGCGGCGGCCGTTGGCGGTTACACCGCCGTCTTCGCGATGGCCAACACCACGCCCGTCCAGGACAACGCCGGTGTCGTTGAGCAGGTGCTGCGGCTGGGTCGTGAGGCCGGCTGGGTGGACGTCCACCCGGTGGGGGCCGTGTCGGCAGGACTGGCCGGTGAGCACCTGTCCGACATGGGCGCCATGGCGACCTCCGCCGCCCGCGTGCGCGTCTTCTCCGACGACGGCAAGTGCGTCTCCGACCCCGTCCTCATGCGCCGGGCACTGGAGTACGTCAAGTCCTTCGACGGCGTCATCGCCCAGCACGCTCAGGATCCCCGCCTCACCGAGGGCTCCCAGATGCACGAGGGCGTTGTCTCCGCAGAGCTGGGACTGCGCGGCTGGCCCGCGGTGGCGGAGGAGTCGATCATCGCCCGCGACGTCCTGCTGGCCGAGCACGTGGGCTCGCGTCTGCACGTGTGCCACCTGTCCACCGCCGGCAGCGTCGGCATCATCCGGTGGGCCAAGTCCCGCGGTATCAATGTCACCGCCGAGGTCACGCCGCACCACCTCCTGCTGACCGACGAGATGGCCCGTACCTACTCGCCGCTGTACAAGGTCAACCCTCCGCTGCGCACGGCCGAGGACGTGGAGGCGGTTCGCGAGGCCCTGGCCGATGGCACCATCGACGTCGTCGGTACTGACCACGCCCCGCACCCGGTGGAGGACAAGGACTGCGAGTGGCAGGCCGGAGCCTTCGGCATGACGGGACTGGAAACGGCTCTGAGTGTCCTGATCGAGACAATGGTCAGCACCGGACGCATGACCTGGCGCGACATCGCCCGGGCCATGTCCTCGACCCCTGCCCGTATCGGTCGCCTGAGCGACCAGGGATGTGAGCTGGAGATCGGGGCTCCGGCCAACATCACGGTGGTCGACCCTGAGGTGCGCCGCACCGTCGACGGCTCCGCTCAATGGACCAGCTCCACCAACACCCCCTACGCGGGCATGGAGCTCCCGGGTCAGGTCATGGCCACCTTCCTCCACGGCCGGCCCACCGTCCTGGACGGGGCTCCTGTCGAGGCCCCTGCTGACTCGGCTCATGTCTGAGTCGACCCACCGCCCAGCCGCCCTCCTCGTCCTGGAGGACGGCTGGGCCCTGCGGGGCCGCAGCTATGGGGCTCCAGGACGCGCCATCGGGGAGATCGTCTTCTCCACCGGGATGACCGGGTATCAGGAGACACTGACCGACCCCTCCTACCACCGCCAGATCGTGGTTCAGACGGCACCACACATCGGTAACACCGGGGTCAACGACGAAGACGCCGAGTCCGACCGTATCTGGGTGGCCGGCTACGTCGTGCGCGAACCGGCCCGACGAGCCTCCAGCTGGCGCTCCCGCCGGGAGTTGGAGGACGACCTGCGGGCCTCCGGCATCGTCGGGATATGCGAGGTCGATACCCGGGCGCTGACCCGCCACCTACGCGAGGCGGGCGCGATGCGCGGCGGCATCTTCTCCGGGGACTCCCTGCCTGCCGGAGGCACCGACCCCGGTGGTCCCAGCCAGGCCTGTGTCGACATCTGCCTGGAGACTGTGCGCAGCGAGCCACCTATGAGCGGTCGCGCCCTGGCCGCCGAGGTGACCACTCCCTCCGGCTACGTCGTCGAGCCCACCGGACCGGCCGAGGGTCAGGAGCCGGTCGCGGTCCTGGTCGCCATCGATCTGGGCATCAAGTCGCGTACCCCGTGGCAGCTCGCCGAGCGCGGCGTACGCGTACACGTCCTGCCCCAGTCTACCACCCTCTCCGAGATCCTTGCACTCAGGCCTGACGGCGTCCTGTTCTCCAACGGCCCCGGAGACCCCGGGACCGCGGACGTCGAGATCGAGCTTCTGCGCGGCGTGCTCGACGCGCGCATCCCCTTCTTCGGCATCTGCCTGGGCAACCAGCTCCTGGGGCGGGCCCTGGGGTACGGCACGTACAAGCTCACCTACGGGCACCGCGGCGTCAACCAGCCTGTCCTGGACCGCACCACCGGGAAGGTGGAGATCACAGCCCATAACCACGGCTTCGCCGTCGACGCGCCCGTTGACGAGCCCTCCGTGGCGCCCTTCGACAATGGTCGCTACGGCCGGGTGGAGGTCTCTCACCTAGGGCTCAATGACGGCGTCGTCGAGGGACTGCGGGCTCTCGATCTGCCGGCCTTCTCGGTGCAGTACCACCCCGAGGCCGCTGCCGGCCCCCACGACGCCGAGCACCTCTTCGACCGATTCATCCGCCTCATGCGGGAGCACCGCCAGGGCCAGGACCGCGAGGACAAGAACTGACATGCCTGCTCGCCCTGACATCACCTCCGTCCTGGTCATCGGATCGGGCCCCATCGTCATCGGGCAGGCCTGCGAGTTCGACTACTCCGGCACCCAGGCCTGCCGAGTCCTGCGCAGCGAGGGAATCCGCGTCGTCCTGGTCAACTCCAACCCGGCCACGATCATGACCGACCCGGACGTCGCCGATGCCACCTACATCGAGCCAATCACCCCCGAGGTCCTGACCACCATCATCGCCAAGGAGCGCCCCGATGCCCTCCTGCCCACCCTGGGCGGGCAGACGGCCCTCAACGCCGCCATGAGCCTGGTCGAGCGGGGTGTGCTCGAGGAGTATGACGTCGAGCTTATCGGCGCCTCCGCCGCGGCCATCAACGCCGGGGAGGACCGCGACGAGTTCAAGGACGTCGTCGAGCGCTGCGGCGCCGAGGTCGCCCGTAGCGTCATCGCCCACAGCATGGACGAGTGCCGAGCCGGAGTGGATGCGCTGGGCGGCTACCCCGTCGTCGTGCGCCCCTCCTTCACGATGGGGGGTCTGGGCAGCGGCGTCGCCTTCAATGACGCCGATCTGCGCCGTATTGCCGGTGCCGGTCTGGCCGCCTCACGCACCACCGAGGTCCTCCTGGAAGAGTCAATCCTGGGCTGGAAGGAGTACGAGCTCGAACTCATGCGTGACGCCGCCGACAACGTGGTGGTCGTGTGCTCCATCGAGAACATCGACCCCGTGGGCGTGCACACCGGCGACTCCGTCACGGTCGCCCCGGCCCTGACCCTGACCGACCGCGAGCTCCAGCAGCTGCGGGACATCGGTATCGCCGTCATCCGCGAGGTCGGGGTCGACACCGGCGGCTGCAACATCCAGTTCGCAGTCGACCCTGCCACCGGCAGGATCATTGTCATTGAGATGAATCCGCGCGTCTCGCGGTCCTCCGCCCTGGCATCCAAGGCCACCGGCTTCCCGATCGCCAAGATCGCCGCCCGCCTCGCCGTGGGCTACACACTCGACGAGATCCCCAACGACATCACCGCCTCCACACCGGCCTCCTTCGAACCGACCCTGGACTACGTGGTCGTCAAGGTTCCGCGCTTCGCCTTCGAGAAGTTCCGGGGCGCCGATCCCCGGCTCACCACCACCATGAAGTCGGTGGGAGAGGCCATGGCCATCGGCCGTTCCTACACCGAGGCGCTTCAGAAGGCCATGCGATCCCTGGACAAGAAGGGCACTGTCTTCCACTGGGACGGACCTGCTCCCACCGCACAGCAGACCTCCGAGCTGCTGGAGTCCATCGCCACCCCCAGTGAGCACCGGCTAGTCGACCTCCAGCAGGCAGTGCGCGGAGGCGCCACGATCTCTCAGCTCCACGAGGCCACACGCATCGACCCCTGGTTCCTGGACCAGATGCTGCTCCTCCAAGAGGTGGCTCAGGAGGTCGAGGACGCCGAGGTCCTCACCCCCGAGGTCCTGGCCCTGGCCAAGCGCCACGGCTTCTCCGACGTCCAGATCGCCGCTCTGCGAGGCATCGGCGAGGACACGGTGCGCGAGGTCCGTCACGCCTTCGGGCTGCGCCCGGTCTACAAGACCGTGGACACCTGCGCAGCCGAGTTCGCCTCACGTACCCCCTACCTCTACTCCAGCTACGACCTGGAGACCGAGGTTGCGCCCCGCGAGCGCGAGGCCGTCATCATCCTGGGCTCGGGCCCCAACCGCATCGGGCAGGGCATCGAGTTCGACTACTCCTGCGTCCACGCCTCCATGGCGCTGTCCGAGCGCTACGAGACCGTCATGGTCAACTGCAACCCGGAAACCGTATCCACTGACTACGACGTCTCCGACCGGCTCTACTTCGAGCCTCTGACCTTCGAGGACGTCATCGAGGTCTATGAGGCCGAGCGCGCGGCAGGTCCGGTGACCGGTGTCATCGTCCAGCTCGGCGGGCAGACGCCGCTGTCCCTGGCCTCCAGGCTGTCCGAGGCCGGGGTGCCGATCCTGGGCACAAGCCCCGAGGCCATCGACGCTGCCGAGGACCGCGAGGCCTTCGGCGTCGTCCTCCAGCGCGCCGGGCTGCCCGCACCGGCGCACGGCACCGCATTGAGCGATGAGCAGGCCCGCTCGGTCGCTCAGGACATCGGCTACCCGGTCCTGGTGCGCCCGAGCTATGTGCTCGGTGGGCGAGGTATGGAGATCGTCTACGACGCCGGCGGCCTGGACGACTATCTCCAGCGAGCCGGCCGCGAGCCCGGTGGCGTCTACGGGACCGGGCCGCTGCTCATCGACCGGTTCCTCGATGACGCCATCGAGATCGACGTTGACGCCCTTTACGATGGAAGCGAGCTGTTCCTCGGCGGAGTCATGGAGCACATCGAGGAGGCGGGGATCCACTCCGGCGACTCGGCCTGCGTCATGCCACCCATGACCCTCTCCGACACGGAGATCGCGCGCATCCGGCGCTCCACTGAGGCGATCGCCGTCGGGGTGGGGGTGCGCGGGCTGCTCAACATCCAGTTCGCCCTGGTCTCCGACGTCCTCTATGTCATTGAGGCCAACCCAAGGGCCTCACGCACGGTCCCCTTCGTCTCGAAGGCCTCCGGCGTGCAGCTCGCCAAGGCGGCGGCCCTCATCATGGCAGGGGAGACGATCGCCTCGCTCAGGTCCTCCGGCCACCTGCCCGAGGCCGACGCCGCCATCACCGATCCCGATGACCCGATCGCCGTCAAGGAGGCGGTCCTGCCATTCAAACGGTTCCGCACCGCCGAGGGGCGTGTCGTCGATACGATCCTGGGACCGGAGATGCGTTCCACCGGTGAGGTCATGGGCTACGACGTGGACTTCCCCCGCGCCTTCGCCAAGTCCCAGGCCGGCGCCTACGGCGGTCTGCCAGAAGAGGGCACACTGTTCGTATCCGTGGCGGACCGGGACAAGCGCGCCATCATCCTGCCGGTGGCTCGATTGGCCGAGCTCGGCTTCACCGTCCTGGCCACCACCGGGACCGCACAGGTACTGCGCCGCAACGGGATCGACGCCATGGCCGTGCGCAAGATCAGCCAGGGCGTCGGCGCGCACGGTGAGCAGACGATCGCCGGGCTGATTGAGTCCGGCGCCGTCGACATGGTCGTCAACACTCCCAAAGGCCAGGGAGCCCGCGCCGACGGGTACTCCATCCGCGCGGCTACAACCGGCGCCGACCGCCCCATCATCACCACAGTTCAACAGCTCCAGGCGGCGGTCCAGGCCCTCGAGGCCCAGTTGCGCGGACCCTTCCGGGTTCGCAGCCTCCAGGAGCACATTGCCGCCCGCCGATCCCGGCGATGCTCAGCGCCCGAGCCCCACTACGTTGCCGACAAGGAGACTCGATGACCCCCACCGTCCCCAATCAGCACAATCACTCCCGTCGCTCCTTTGGCGCGCGCCTGGCTGATGCCATGGATGATCACGGACCCCTGTGTGTCGGCATCGACCCCCACCCGAACCTGCTCGAGGCCTGGGGACTGGCCGACTCGGCCGCGGGGCTGCGAGACTTCGCTCTGCGGACCGTCGAAGCCGTCGGAGGGCACGTGGCCGCCGTCAAGCCGCAGTCCGCCTTCTTCGAGCGTCACGGCAGCGCCGGCATCGCGGTCCTCGAGGAGACCCTGGCGGCCCTGCGCGACGTCGGCACCCTGTCCGTTCTCGACGTCAAGCGCGGGGACATCGGTTCCACGATGGCCGGCTACGCCCAGGCCTACCTGTCAGACGATGCTCCTCTGGCCGCGGACTCCATCACCGTGTCACCGTACCTGGGCTACGGCTCCCTGACTCCCGTGCTCAATCTCGCGGAGACCAACGGACGGGGCGTCTTCGTCCTGGCCCTGACCTCTAATCCTGAAGGAGCCGCCGTTCAGCACGCTGTCAACGGGGACCGGGCCGTGGCCGCAGGCATCGTGGAGGGAGTGACCGCCTCCAACGCCCAGGCCAGTGGCGAAGGCAGACTCGGCTGCATCGGGCTGGTCATCGGTGCCACCGTCGGAGGAGCGGTCTCTCATCTGGGAATCGACCTGCAGCGTGCCAACGGCCCCTTGCTGGCGCCCGGGATTGGCGCCCAGGGAGCAGGGCCGGCCGAGCTGGAGACCGTTTTCGGGGCGGCGCGCCGTCAGGTCCTGGCCTCCACCTCGCGCGGGGTTCTCCGGGCCGGTCCCTCCATTGAGGAGTTGCGAAAAGCCGCACTGGCGTCTGCCCATGAGGCCGTGACGGCTCTTCGCTGAGCCTCGTGCGCTGTCGCCCACTTCGGCGAGGGTGTGTGCGGAAACACGAAGTCGGTTGTGGAATATGGGCCCCTGCGAATGCGAGTGCACTGGACCCGACTTATGCTTGTGGTGCGGGTCACTGGCATTGGACCGGGAGGAGACACACCATGACGCTTCCTACACTGACACCTGAGCAAAGGGCTCAGGCACTGGAAAAGGCGGCCGCTGCACGATCGCAGCGCGCACGCATCAAGTCCGAGCTCAAGAGCGGGGAGCTCAAGCTCTCCGAATTCTTTACCGCCTCGGAGACCGATGATGTCCTGGGCAAGATGAAGGTCAGAGCACTGCTCATCTCCCTCCCGCGTGTGGGAACCACAACAGCTGATGCGATCCTCGCTGACGTGCATATCGCCGAGTCCCGTCGTGTTCGTGGACTGGGAGCGAATCAGAGGGCGGCGCTGGTGGAGCGCTTCGGCTAGGACAACTGCTCGGATGCGGGCTCGTGCCGACAGCGCCCGGTAGGTCATGATGTGACCATGACCGACGTTGCTGCCGCAGACCCATCCGCTCCCGCGCTCGCCCGCCTCACCGTTCTGGCCGGCCCCACAGCGGTGGGCAAGGGCACCGTCGTCACAGAGCTGCGCAGACGCCATCCAGACCTGTTCGTCTCGGTCTCGGCCACCACCCGTCAGCCTCGTCCCGGTGAGGCTGACGGTGTGCACTACCACTTCGTCAGTGACGAAGACTTCGACTCGCTCGTCGCCGGAGGCCAGATGCTCGAGTGGGCCTTGGTTCATGGCGCGTATCGGTATGGCACTCCCCGTGGCCCGGTCCAGGACCGGCTCGACGCCGGATGTCCGGCACTGCTGGAGATCGACCTGGCCGGCGCCCGCCAGGTTCGTGAGGCGATGCCTGAGGCCCGGCTCGTCTTCCTCGCCCCACCGAGTTGGGACGAACTCGTTCGCAGGCTGGCCGGGCGTGGTACGGAGGACGCCGAGGAGCAGGAACGGCGCCTGGCCACAGCGCGCACCGAGCTGGAGGCGGCCAACGAGTTCGACCACGTCGTCATCAATGACACCGTGGCGAGCGCCACCGCGGAGCTGGAGAGACTCATGGGGCTCGGCAGTTAGAATAACGTGGATCTGAACTATCGAGATTGAACCGGAGGCATGCACATGCTCGGAACCTCTCCCCAGCCCGAGGGCATCACCAACCCGCCGATTGACGACCTTCTGAAGAAGGTCGACTCCAAGTACGGGCTCGTGGTGGAGGCCGCCAAGCGCTCCCGCCAGATCAACACCTACACCCAGCAGCTCGAGGACAACCAGTTCGAGTTCTTCGGCCCGCTGGTCGACTCCGAGGTCGGCGAGAAGTCTCTGGGCATCGCTCTGCGTGAGATCGCCGAGGACAAGCTCGAGGTCATTCCCGGGGACGTGGCCCGCGCCCGCCGTGCCGAGGCCGAGGAAGCCCGTCGGGCTGCCGAGGCCGATATGTTCAGCGACATCTCGCTGGACGCTCCGGTCTCCCTCGAGGGGGGCGAGACTCCCACCAGCCTTGACGACATCCAGTTCTGAGCCGGGCTCGCCATGGACGAGCCGCACACTGCTGTGAGTGAGCGCGCCGCGACCGCATTCGAGGGGCCGCGGCGCGTCGTCGTCGGCGTGTCCGGGTCGATTGCCGCCTACAAGGCCCCCTTCGTCATTCGACTGCTGCGTCAGTCCGGGCACGAGGTCAAGGTGGTGGCCACTGAGTCGGCACTGAAGTTCATTGGTGCTCCGGCGCTGGCAGCGGTCAGCGGCCAGACCGTATCCACCGGTGTCTTCGACGACCCGGCCGCGGTCGAGCACGTGGCCGTGGCGGAGTGGGCCGAGCTCGTCCTGGTCGCTCCGGCCTCGGCGGACCTGCTGGCGCGGGTGCGGGCAGGACGGGCCGATGACATGCTCACCGCAACGATACTGACCTGCCAGGCCCCCGTCGTCCTGGCTCCGGCCATGCACACCCAGATGTGGCTCAATCCCGCCACCCAAGACAACGTGGCGGTGCTGCGTGAGCGCGGCCTGACTGTCATCGAGCCCGACTCCGGCCGTCTGACCGGCAAGGATTCCGGAGTGGGACGGATGCCTGAGCCCGAGCAGATCGTGTCGCAGGCCCTGACTGTTCTGAGACGACCCGCCGCCGTGGCTGCGGAAGCGGAGGACGTTTCGGCTGAGGGTGACGGACGCCTGGAAGGTCGGCACGTCGTTATCTCGGCCGGCGGTACACGTGAGCCCCTCGATCCGGTGCGGTATCTCGGCAACCGCTCCTCAGGGCGTCAGGGCTGCGCACTGGCGGCGGCCGCCGCCGAACAGGGAGCCCGCGTCACCCTGGTCCAGGCGCACGTGGCCTCCGATCTGCTCAACGCCCTGCCTGCGGAGGTGACTGTTGTCGCGGCTGGTACCGCTTCAGACATGCTCCGTGCCGTGCGTGACGGCGCCCGCGACGCCGATGCTGTCATCATGGCAGCAGCTGTTGCCGACTACCGACCCGTCACCGTAGCCACCACCAAGCTCAAGAAGCAGGCGCCCGCCGGAGCGGATCGTCCCGGAGAACCGGCCATGTCCATTGAGCTCACCACCAACCCGGACATCCTGGCCGGGCTGGTGAGTGATCCGCCTCGGCCCGGTCAGATCGTCGTCGGATTCGCCGCAGAGACCGGTGACGAGGACGGCGACGTGCTCTTCCACGGCAGGGCCAAGGCCCGCCGTAAAGGGGCTCACCTTCTGGCGGTCAACGCGGTGGGGGAGGAACTCGGCTTCGGAGACGTCCCCAACGCCGTCGTCGTACTGGATGCTCACGGTACGGAAGTAGCGCGGGGACAAGGGAGCAAGATGGACGTCGCCCGTCTTCTCATCTCCCTGACCGCCGACCTGGTGGACGCAGTCTGACTCCCGGCTCCGCGTTTTCGTGGGTAACGCCACGACGGATCAGTGCTGGTGGTGACTACGATGGGCGGGTGAGTTCCTCCTTGCGTCTGTTCACTTCCGAGTCGGTCACTGAAGGACATCCGGACAAGATCTGCGACCGTGTCTCTGATGCGATTCTCGACGCCATCCTCGAGCAGGACCCCACCGCGCGCGTTGCGGTTGAGACCATGGTGACGACCGGTCTGGTACACGTGGCCGGCGAAGTGACCACAGAGAGGGCCTACGTCGAGATCCCTGAGATCGTGCGCCAGGAGATCTCCGCCATCGGCTACACCTCCTCGGATGTCTGCTTCGACGCCCGCTCCTGCGGTGTCTCGGTATCGATCGGGCAGCAGTCCGCGGACATCGCGGCCGGAGTGGACAAGTCCCTCGAGGCTCGTAGGGATGACACGGACATCGATCCTCTCGACCTTCAGGGTGCCGGCGACCAGGGGCTCATGTTCGGCTACGCCTGCGACGACACCGCGGCCCTCATGCCGCTGCCCATCCATCTGGCGCATCGTCTGGCGGAGCGCCTGGCCGTCGTGCGCAAGCAGGGAATCCTCCCGGGCCTGCGCCCCGACGGCAAGACCCAGGTGACGATCGGCTACGACGGCCACAGGCCGGTGAGCTTGCACAACCTGGTCATCTCCACGCAGCACGATGCGGACCGCACTCGTGCCTGGCTCACCGACGCTCTGCAGACGGAAGTCATTGAGCCGGTACTGGCCGCCGAGGCCCAGGCCGGCACCGAGCTCGACACCGCCGGCACCGAGGTCCTCATCAATCCTTCAGGACAGTTCGTCATTGGAGGTCCGGCAGGTGATGCCGGGTTGACCGGACGCAAGATCATCGTGGACACCTACGGTGGGATGGCCCGCCACGGCGGGGGCGCCTTCTCCGGCAAGGACCCCTCGAAGGTGGACCGCTCCGCCAGCTACGCTATGCGCTGGGTCGCTAAGAATGTCGTAGCGGCAGGGCTGGCCAGAAGATGTGAGATTCAGGTGGCTTACGCCATCGGCTCAGCCCACCCGGTGGGCGTTTACGTGGAGACATTCGGGACGGCGAGCGTTCCCGAGGATCGCATCATGAAAGCCGTCAACGAGGTCTTCGACCTCCGTCCGGCCGCGATCGTGCGGGACCTCGACCTGTTGCGTCCCATCTACCGAGCCACCAGCTCCTACGGGCACTTCGGGCGTCCCGGCTTCAGCTGGGAGGCCACCGACCGCGTTGAGGCTCTGCGCCAGGCCGTCTGAGTCCCGCGCACTCGGGCGGGAGACCTCTGAAGGCTTGTATGGCAACCGGTTACGACGACGCTGCTTCTGCTTCCGGTGAGCCGGATGGACCTGCGTATGGTCTTGGCGTGAGCCGGCAGGGTGAGCTGCTGGAGCTGCCGGAGCCCGGACAGCGCACGGTGACGGTGGCCGGGGTCCACGAGCCCGTGGCCAGGGTCCTCCTGGACTCGCCGATACCGCACCTTGACCGCACCTTCGACTACCTGGTTCCTGCGGCACTGGCCCAGCAGGCCCTGCCCGGCACCCGGGTGATGGTTCGCTTCGGCGAGCAGGAGATGCGGGGTTGGATCTGGGAGCGGGGGGCGACAACGACGCATATCGGCCGACTCTCTGCTCTGCGCCGGGTGGTTTCCGACCTCCAGGTCCTGCCGGAGAGCTCACGCCGCCTCATCGGGGCCGTCGCCTCCCGCAGCTGTGGGACGCGCTCCGACGTTATCCGTCTTGCGGTTCCCACCAGGCACGCCACTACTGAGAAGGCGGAGAGGGCCAAGGCCCCCCTTGACCTTCCCACCTGGGAGCGCCCCTCCTCAAACGCGCACTGCTGGCACCCTTACGACGGTGGTGAGGAGTTCCTGAGACGGTTGGCCGATGGCGAGGCTCCACGAGTAGTCTGGTCCGCCCTACCGGCGCAGCCGCGGCCGCACCAGGCATCGTTGTCCGGCAGCGATGGTCAGTGCGTCCCGGTGGTTGAGCCGTGGGAGGTGTGCCTGGCACGGGCTGTCCAGGCTACGTTGGTGAGCTCCCGCAGTGCGGTCATCGTTGTGGCGACGACTCAACAGGCTGAGGCCCTGGCCGCCCGGCTGGGCCGCGAGCTGGAGGGAGAACCGATTGTGGTGCTCTCGGCCGAGCACGGGCCGGCGCGCCGTTACCGGGCCTTTCTGGCTGTGTTGATGGGGCGTGCGCGGGTTGTCGTCGGCACTCGGGCGGCGGCCTTCGCCCCGGTGCATCGGCTCGGACTGGCGGCCGTCTGGGATGACGGGGACAACCGGTTGGAGGAGCCTCACGCCCCTTACAGTCATACGCGCACAGTACTCGCCCTGCGCTCCACGTTGGAGGGCGCCGGCCTGCTCATCGGCGGGTTCAGCCGGTCCGTGGAGGCGCAGTCACTCGTCGAGCAGGGGTGGTGCCAGAACCTCAGGGCTTCTCGTCACATCGTGCGCGGTGTGGTGCCTCGAGTGGAGGTTCCTGGCCCGGCTGAGTTGGACCGGGAGGGCGCTTCCGGTGCGGCCCGGGTCCCATCGCTCGCCCATCGAGCACTGCGGCGCGCCCTGCAGAATGGTCCGGTGCTGGTCCAGGTGCCGCGCGCCGGGTACGCGCCGTTGGTTGCCTGCGCCCGGTGCCGCTCGGCCGCCCGGTGCACCTTCTGCGGTGGCCCACTGGCCATGGATCGTCAGGGTCGCACCTCCTGCCGTTGGTGCGCTCGTACTGTGGGGCAGTGGGACTGCCCCGAGTGCGGCGGCCATGACGTGAGGATGGCGACGGTTGGTTCCACGCGTACGGGGGAGGAGCTCGGGAGGGCGTTTCCCGGTATCCCTGTGGTGGTGTCGGGAGCGCGGGAGGCCCATGGCGTCGTGGATGAGGTTGACGACGCGCCACGCCTTGTCGTGGCCACGCCCGGGGCTGAGCCGGTGGCCAAGGGTGGATACCGGGCCGTCTTGCTTCTCGACGGCGGGGCCCTGTCCTCGCGTCCCGATCTGGGGGCAGCGGGTGAAGCGCTGCGCCAGTGGTCGAATGCCGTGGCGCTGGCGGAGCGTTCGGCTCGCGTTATTCTCCTGGGCGGCCCGGATCCGGTGGCGGCACAAGCCCTTGTGAGATGGGATCAGGCGGGCTTCGCCCGCAGGGACCTTCTGGAGCGAGCTGAGCTGCATCTACCGCCCGCATGGCGTGTGGCACGTCTGGACGGCCCGGTGCGTGGCGTGGAGTCACTCCTGGCTCAGGCCGACGCTGATGGTTTTGAGGTGCTGGGCCCGGTGGCCCCGCCACCCGTTCGCGGTCAGGTTCCCCCCGGCGTGGCCAGGGCCCTGGTGCGCGCTCCGCTGTCACAGGGCAAAGCGCTTGCAACCATGCTTGGGGTAAGACTGCGAGACCGCTCGGCCCGGCGTGAGGAGCCGATGCGGGTTGAGCTCGATCCCACCCGTTTGTGGTGAGGATGCTTGGAAGAACAAACGAGGAACGAGACCAACGGGGCAGGCCCTAACTGGCGGAGCTACTGGACTTGACCGTGGCGGGCCGTGTCGCATGAGCGGCAGGAGCCGAAGCGGCGCCCACCGTGGCACCTGGCGCCTGGAAGGGCGGCATGCCGTGGGCCAAGGAAATGAGATCAGTCAATAGTCCCGCTGCGGTGGACTTGACGTTCCACCCTTCACTGAGGGCGGTCACGGCCGCACCATCGACGATGGCGATGACCATCTCCGGTTCGAGCGGGCTGTCGAGCTGGCGCAGCACACGACGCAATGCAGCATTGAGGCGTTGGCGTCCCTGGCGGTAGGCGTGCTTGACCGGGGATGCCTGGCTGGCGGAGATGAGTTGAAGATAGTGCCCGAAGTAGGCGCCGTGTGCGGGAAGAGTAGCCTGGAGAATGAACCGTACCCGTTGGGGGAGGTCTGGGACGCCCTTGAATGCCTCAACCCGGTCGGCGACATCTTCCGCACGGGAGGCCCACAGTCCGATGTTGACCAGCCCGGCCTGATGGAGGAGATCCTCCAAGCCATCGAAGTAGTAGGTTGTCGCCGACAAGGAGCACCCGGCGCGTTTGGCGACACTGCGGTGGCTGATCGCGGAAGGACCTGACTCGCGGATGATGGCTGCGGCGGCATCAATGATGGCCTGACGGCGGTCCTCGCCTCGCGGTGTGACTCGGGATTCCGCGCGAGGACCTGCAGGTGCGGAAGCGTCGCTACTCGCTGCATCTCCAGCGGCGTCTGCATCGATACTAGCCATGCTCATCATCTTACGACGACAAGAGGTTCATGTCCGTAACAAGACGGTGATAATGACCTCGTAAAGAGGCAGTCTATATTCGACCTGTCAGCAATTGCTCTGAGTGAGTTGCTCGGGCTCAGGGTTGAGTATGCTCCCCGGTCAGTTCCGACCCATGAATAGTGCGGGACTGGAAGATCGCCACCATGGCGATCAGTGCGATCACCGTAAGATAGACCGCCGGCGCCAGAGGGGAGCCAGTGATCTTGATGAGCCATGTGACAATGAACGGCGTTGTTCCACCGAGAAGTGCGTTGGCCCCGTTGAAGGACAAGGCAAATCCGGAGTAGCGAACGTTGGTTGGAAAAGACTCCGCCAAGAAGGTGGCGAGAGTTCCATCATTAGCGGTCAGCGCTATGGCGAAGACGATCTCACAAAGGATGACCACCACAAGCATGCTCGCGGCCTTCGTCATCACGACAAACAACGGGATGGTGAGGACGATGAATGCAACGCAAGCGGCGATGAGCATCCGACGACGCCCGAAGGAGTCAGACAGGTGCCCCATGAGGAAGATTGCGGCGATATACACCACCAGCATCACGGAGGTCGCCAGAGTGGAGGTGTCCTGAGAGAACCCGAGCTCTTCGTGGACGTAAGTCGGCATATATGTGAGGAGCATGTAGAAGGCAACGGCGTTGAGACAGGAGACTCCGAAGGTGATGAGCGTCTCGTGCAGGTGGTCTCGCAGCAGCAGGCGCAACGGTTCGGACCAGCTGGTTGCCTTCTTCTCCTGTGGCATCTCCGCACGCATCTCCTGGTAGGCGGGGGAGTCCTCCAGGTGCACTCGGATGTAGCGGCCGATGAGCCCCAACGGGCCGGCCAGCAGGAAGGGAACTCGCCACCCCCAGGTGTTCATGGCGTCATCGCTGAGAACCGAGAACATCCCTGTGACCATGAGAGAGCCGGCAAGCAGGCCGCAGGCGGTGGAGGCGGGAACCAGGGAAGTGTATATCCCACGGCGCGCTGGGGGCGCATACTCGGCCAGGAAGGTTCCAGCGCCTGCATACTCGCCTGACGCGGAGAATCCCTGAATCATTCGAAGGACGAGCAGGCCGATGGCGCTCACCATCCCGATGACCGAGTATGTAGGAAGAAGTCCGATGAAGAACGTCGACCCGGACATAATGAGAATCGACCATGACAGTGCCCACCGGCGCCCCCAGCGGTCCCCCCACGCCCCCCACACAACAGCTCCGATGGGGCGCAAAATGAAGGACATCGCAAATACTGCGTATGTCGAAAGCAGCTGGACAGATTTGTCTGCCGCCGGGAAGAAAGCGTGACCAATGACGGTGACCAGGTATCCGTACGAGGCGTAGTCGAACCACTCAATGAAGTTGCCAATGAAGCTCGCTTTCGCTGCACGTCTCAGTGCGAGACTTCGTTCTGAGTCCAGGTGATGGTCGTTCGTGCTTCCTGAGTGGACGGTATGCATAGCCTATGGCTCCGGCTCGGTGAATGTCGACGTTGACGAAATAGGCCTCATGGAGAGACGTTGAAGATTATACATGTGATCCTGTCTGCCTGCAGGAAGTTAACGCAGGCAGACAGGATCACACAACGATCAGGCCTCAGAGGCACGTGACTTTCGGGAGACCGCATCCACGATGATCGGGGCCAGTCCTCCTCCAACAATGAGCAGCCCCCCGACCATTCCCACAGGAGTGAGCTTCTCCGCCCAGACGATGATACCACACAGAATGGCGACAGGGCACTCCCAGTAGGAGATCGTCGAGTATTCCACGGCAGGTAGGTTGCGCCCTGCAACAACCAAGAATCCCAGCGCGAAGAGTCCGCAGACGAGGAAGAGGGCCACGGCCCACATCCAGTTGGTGGCCTTGAAGGACGCAACGCCGTGCCAGGGCTTCAGGATGACCGACATCGCAAGCGTAGCAGAGGCGGCCCAGAAGAAGTTCCAGACACCGCGTACAACCGAGTCCACGTCCTTGCGATAGCCGTAGAAGAACATCGCCAGGCCGTAGAAGACTCCTGACAGCAGGCCAAGAAGGTCTCCCAGTTTCTTCTGAGGGAACTCAGGAGACGAGGCCGACAGATCCAGCCCGAAAGTGAGACTTCCGTTCTTGAAGTCGATGATTCCGATGGTCAGCAGCATGCCGACGAATACCAGAAACAGGAAAATTCCAGAGAGCACGCTGATCTTTTCCTTGCGGAAGATGCGTGCGAGCAGCGCACAGAACAGAGGTCCTGTGTAGATGAGGAAGACGGCGTTGGCGATCGACGTCATCAGCGTCGAAGAGATATAACAGCCCAGGGACAGGCCGATCGCCACTCCTCCCAGGATCACGGTGGGGCTCAGGCGGGTGCGCCGGAACAAGCCGGTCTTCTTAGTGATAACCAGGATAAGAATGAAGCCGAGCAGCCCAACGGTCATACGCCCGAAGGCGAGGAACGATCCGATGACGGACTTGTCGGCGTCAGCGAGGCCGGCGGTCGTGCCACGGCTGATGGTGCCGACGAGCCCCATCCCGGTGGCGGAGAGAAGCATGGCAATGGCGCCAAGCTTCTTGTTCATCACGTACTCTGTGACAGAGGATTCAGCGGACGAAGTCTGTGACATGGCAGTTTTGTCTCCTGAGTTCCCCCGGCATGCACAGCAGATCGGCATCATTGCCGGATCTCACGCGGTCAGTTCGGCCGCAGCCAGTTCAACGGAGTGTCCGCTGACCGCGTTACGAAGAGCAGAGCCGGGAACGGTGCGGGGCGGCAGCCCGATCCATGAGCCACCGCCCCGCACCCCTGAGATCAGACCAGAGTCGGGTCAGCGACCTGGTTGGGGAAGTAGTCCTCGCAGCCGCCCTCGCGGTAGACGTCCGCCGTCGCGCAGTGGAGACCACCACCGAAGGCGTAGGCGTCGCGGAAGGGAACCGGGATGACGTTCATGCCCAGCTTGTCCATCTGCTCCATCTGGTGGACCTCGCTGGCCTCGACACACACGGTCTTGTGATCGATGACGAGGCAGTTCATGGACAGCCAGACGGAGGAGTAGCACAGCGGCGGCGGCACCTCGTGGGCCGGGGGAGCTGCGTCGACGATCTGCCAGTCATTGGCCTCGAAGATCTTGCGCTGCTCCTCGGGCAGGCGGCGGTGCGGGTTGTTGATGATCAGCCCGGGCCGCAGCGGCACGAAGGTGGCGTCGATGTGAATCGGGTAGGGGTCGCCGGGGAAGTTCACCGCGTGCACCCGCAGGTCCGGGTAGTAGCGCTTGAACCACTCCATCGCCTTGCGGTTGGTGGTCAGACCGTGCTGGATGAACAGGTCCTTACCCACACGCATGACGTCCGCGGCGTCCCACATCGGCTCGAACTCGGTGGTCACGAAGTCCTTGGCGGCGGTGCGCTCAAGGCGCTCCTCCAGTGAGATCCGCTCGTCGTAGTAGTTGTGCTTGTAGGACTTGTCCGTCAGCCGAGGACGAGGGGCCTGGGTCCACTTGAACTCCGGGTCCTCCTCGAAGTACTGGTTCATGAGGGGCCAGTAGGCGAGGTACTCGAAGTACCGGCAGCGGAACGAGTTGGCCGACGCCATGATCTCGTCACCGATGGTCAGCAGGATGTCACGCGGGGGCATCTGGGTGAAGCCAGACTCCGTGCGGAAGTCAGGCGTCTGGATGGCCTGGTTCCACTGCAGCGGTGTGGGGCGGTCCACCTGGACGCCCAGCCCCTCGAGGATCTTGACGTAGTTGTCGAGCTGCTCATTGGCGGCCTCGACGGTCGCGGTGGGGCGGGGGCCCCACATGCCGCGCATCTCGGAGTCGATCGGCACCTTCTCAGACGTGGCGGGCTCCTCGGGAGGAATAACCGAGAAGTCGGCGCGTCCAACGATCACGCGCTTGAGAGGGTCGAAGTCGTTCCAAGAATTGACGATCTTCGTCATGAGTAAGTCACTCCTTTGTGCTCGGTGTGTGGTGCGTGAATTAAGACAGGTGATGTGTCTATGGTTCAACGCTGTCATTCTACTCTGAAGGAACCGAAAAAGTGGTCGTAGGAGTATCTGGAAATAAAGAATGATCGCTGAACCGTGGCACGGTCATTGCTGGTTGAGGGTGTTCACCACCTCCTTGAAGGACCGATGCCGTTGCGCCGGTCAGGCCCTACGGATGCGCGTGTCGATCTGCTCGGGAATGGGGGGATGGATATCGTCGGGGCCCCCGTAGTTGCCTCCGGGAGTCACGATGGTCCCTGCCTGGCCCTCAATGATGGAAACGGCGTCCTCAAGACGTCCGATTGCCGCCATGTCACCAGTCAGCTCAACAAATCGGCACACCGCCTCGACCTTTGGTCCCATGGAACCACTGGGAAGTCCCAGGGCCCGCAGTTCTGCCGGCGTCGCCCTCGGAACCTGTGTCTGGTTCTCGGTTCCGAAGTCCTTAAACACTCCATCAACGTCCGTGAGGATGAGAAGCGCATCGGCCTCCAGGGCCTCAGCCATGACGGACGCGGTGAGGTCCTTGTCGATGACGGCCTCGATGCCCTTGATCTTGCCCTCCTCGCTGCGGACGACGGGCACGCCGCCACCACCGGAGCAGACGACGATCGCACCGGCCTCCAGGAGTGAGCGCACCAGGCGGGTCTCAATGACGCGCTGCGGCATGGGGGAGCCGACGACGCGGCGATAGTACTCGCCGTCGGGCTTGACCACCCAGCCCCGCTCCTCGGCCAGCTTCTCGGCCTCCTCCTTGGTATACACCTCACCGACGAACTTGGTCGGATTGGAGAAGGCCGGGTCACCGGCCATGACCAGGGTCTGGTTGACCATGGCGGCCACGTGGCGCCCCGGCAGGGCGTTCTGCATGGCCTGCAGCAGCCAGTAGCCGATCATGCCCTGGGTCTGGGCGCCGAGGGTGTCAAAGGGGTAGGGCTCGGAGAGGCGCTCGTCATTGGCGGACTGCAGGGCCAGGACACCCACCTGGGGGCCGTTTCCGTGAGTCAGGACCAGCTCGTGCTTCTCCGCCAGCTTGGCCAGCTCGCGGGCCGCGATCTCGACATTGCGGATCTGGGTGCTGGCGTCGGGCTTCTCCCCCCGGCGCAGCAGGGCATTTCCTCCGAGGGCAACAACGATTCTCACGATTCAGTCCCACTCTCCGAGGGTCGCGACCATCACGGCCTTGATGGTGTGCATGCGGTTCTCGGCCTGGTCGAAGGCGACGTTGCGCTCGGTCTCGAAGACGTCGTCGGTCACCTCAAGGCCGTTCATGCCGGTCTTGGCGAAGATGTCCTCGCCCACCGTGGTGTTGCGGTCGTGGAAGGCCGGCAGGCAGTGGAGGAACTTCACGTCCGGGTTGCCGGTGGCCTCCACCAGCTTGGCGTTGACCTGGTAGGGCTTGAGCAGGGCGATGCGCTGGTCCCAGACCTCCTTGGGCTCACCCATGGAGACCCACACGTCGGTGTAGAGGAAGTCGACGCCCTTGACGCCCTGGGCGGCGTCGTCGGTGATGAGGATGCGGGCACCGCTCTCCTTGGCCAGCTTCTCGGCCTGAGCCACCACCTCGGGAGGGGTCTGCAGCTCCTTGGGGGCCACCATCCGCACGTCCATCCCCATGAGGGCTGCCGCGATGAGCAGCGAGTTGGCGACGTTGTTGCGGGCGTCCCCGAGGTAGGCGAAGGAGATCTTCTCGATCGGCTTGTCGGCGTGCTCCAGCATGGTCAGCTGGTCGGCGAGCATCTGAGTGGGGTGCCACTCGTCAGTCAGTCCGTTCCACACCGGCACACCGGAGAGCTCGGCCAGGGCCTCGACGTGCTCCTGCTTCTTGCCGCGGAACTCGATGCCGTCGTAGAAGCGGCCCAGGACCCGGGCGGTGTCCGCCACGGACTCCTTGTGCCCCATCTGGGAGCCGGAGGGGTCGAGGTAGGTGACCTGTGCGCCCTGGTCATAGGCAGCCACCTCGAAGGAGCAACGGGTGCGCGTCGAGGTCTTCTCGAAGATGAGGGCGATGTTCTTGCCGGTCAGTCGCTTCACCTCGCGGCCGGCCTTCTTGTCCTTCTTGAGCTGGGCAGCGAGCTCGAGCAGAGAGCCCCACTCCTCGGCCGTGAAGTCGAGCTCCTTGAGGAAGTGGCGGTTGTGCAGGGGGTGGGTCATGAGGATTCCTTCGTCCTGTGTGTGGTGTGCTGACAGTTCTTCATACGTGCCGGCCGGGGCCGGCTCAGGCAACCGGGTCCCGCAGGGTCGGGCAGCTCATGCAGTGCGGGCCACCGCGACCACGACCGACCTCCGAGCCGGGAATGGTCAGGACCTCGATGCCGTGAGAAGTAAGGTACTCGTTGGTGTTGATGTTGCGTTCGTAGGTGACGATGACGCCGGGGGCGATGGCCAGGGTGTTGGAGCCGTCGTCCCACTGCTCGCGGGCGGCGGCCATCGAGTCCTGGGGCGTGATGAGGACGTTGAGCTCGTCAACACCCAGAGCCTGGGCGATGACGCGGTACATGTCCTCGGGGGCGTTGCGCGTGACGCTGATCTGCTTGTCGCCGTCCGGGCGCAGCGTGAGCGTCGGCAGCTTCCCCAGACCACCGTAGACAGTGAACGTGCCGACGTCGACCATGGTCATCACCGTGTCCAGGTGCATCTGGGCGCGCGTCCGGTTCATCTCAACGGCGACGATCTGGTTCACCTTGCCTCCGGCGAAGAGCCGGCTTGCGAGCCTCTCGATGCCCTGCGCGGTGGTGCGCTCGGAGACTCCGACCAGAACGGCGCCATTGCCGATGATCTGGACGTCGCCACCCTCGACGGTGGCGGGGCCGGCCTGCGTGCCCTCGGACCATACCGGGAACTCGGAGCCCGCGAATCGGGGGTGCCAGCGGTAGATCGCCTCGTAGTTGATGGTCTCGCGCTGCCGGGCCGGCATCATCATCGAGTTGATGGACACCCCGTTGTAGACCCAGCAGGACGTGTCGCGAGTGAAGAGGTGGTTGGGCAACGGCGACAGAAGCAGGTCGTCGTCGTCCATGGAGGCCAGCACGAGCGAGTCCGGGCAGGAGGTGCGCTCAAGCAGCTCGGCCTTCGTGATCCCGGCGATGAGCACCTCGGCCAGCTCAGCACCGGACATCCCGTCTGCCAGGGCACGCAGCGGCTCGGCGGCGCTGGGGCCGCTGGTGTTCTCGTTGACGACCCGGTCCAGGACGTACTTCCTGGCCTCGGGAACCTCCAAGGTCTGGGCCAGCAGATCGCTGAGGTAGAGCACCTCGATATCGCGGTCGGTCAGAACTCGCGCGAACTGGTCGTGCTCCTCCTGCGCCCGGTCAAGCCACAGGACGTCGTCGAACAGGAGGTGGTCCTTGTTCTGCGGAGTGAGTCGGAGCATCTCGTTGCCGGGTCTGTGCAGGATGACCTGGCGAAGCTTCCCGATTTCGGAATCTACGGAAAAATCCATGACTCCCTCTCTGACACAGCACTGTGTCGTTGACGTGGATCATGACGCGGATCACGCGCTCTGACTATTGAAATGGTACGCCCGTACCGAATTGGTACGAGCGTACCAGAGTCTCTGAGGGTTGGAAAGCCCCAGGTAGAGAGAAGTTCAGAGCGCGTCGATCGAGCATCTTTCACCGATGCGTGATGTTGCTCCCACCGGGCGCTTCACCACTTCCGGAGGTGCTTTCCAACGCCTCTCACCCACAGGTGAGGTGGCCCAGCACCAGTAGATGACTTACAAACGTCGCGGGCGCTCCGTCCCAGCCGGACTCACCTGAGGCCCTGACAGTGCAGGTGTGGGACAATCCCGGATGTGAACGCGACGATCCCGGCCCTCAAGACCATCGCGCCCTCCGACTCCGTGAGTGCCGTCGTTCTCGACTACGGCAACGTCCTGTACGCCTGGGAGCCCATAGCGGCCGTCGCCGGATACGTCTCGGCCGACGCCTGGGAGGAGTTCGTCGTCGACGGCGGGTTCCTGACCTGGAACGAGCGGCTGGACCTGGGGGAGCCCTTCGAGCAGGTGCTCTCCGACTACACCCGAGCCCACCCGGATCGCCCTGACTGGGCGGAGATCCTCTCCTTGTACCGCCAGCGCTTCGCCGCCTCATTGACCGGCCCCGTTCCCGGTATGGCGGATCTGCTCGATGACCTCCTTGAGGCGGGCGTAGCGCTGTACGGGCTGACCAACTTTGACGCCGCCCCCTTCGAACGGGCCAGACTCCTGGTTCCCCAGCTCGAGCGCTTCGTCGGCATCGTGGTCTCCGGGCGGGAGCACCTGACCAAGCCCGATGCCGCCGTCTTCGATCTGCTCCTGGGTCGTTACCGCCTCCAGGCCTCCAGCACTCTTTTCATCGATGACTCGGCGGTCAACATCGATGCGGCCCGTCGGCTGGGGCTACGCACCCACCGCTTCACCGGCGTAGGACGGCTGCGGGCCGAACTCATCGCCCTGGGCCTGCTCCCCACGCCGGGCCGGCGCTGAACCCCGCACTGGGCGATCCGGAGCCTTAGACTCGGCCGCATGCGTGTGCTTTTCGCCGGAACCCCTGAGGCAGCCCTGCCCACCTTGGAGGCCCTGATGGCCAGTGAGCACGATGTCGTCGGGGTGCTTACCCGTGCGGACGCCCGCCGAGGACGCGGCCGGACACTGCATCCCTCACCGGTGGCGGCCATGGCCCGTGACGCGGGACTCGACGTACGTACTCCGGCCACCCTCAAGGGTGAGGAGGCCGACGACGTGCGCGACTGGCTGCGCGACCTCAGGGTCGACGTCGCGGTCGTGGTCGCCTACGGCCGCCTGGTTCCGGCCGATCTGCTGGACGTCCCTGAGCACGGCTGGTTGAACCTCCACTTCTCGTTGCTTCCCGCTTGGCGCGGAGCCGCTCCGGTCCAGCGAGCGGTCATTGCCGGAGATGACGTCACCGGGGCCTGTGTGTTCCGACTCGAGGAGGGGCTCGACACCGGTCCTGTCTACGGCAGACTCACCGAGGCCATCAGTGGCCGGGACACCAGTGGGGACCTTCTGGAGCGGCTGGCGCGGGCCGGGGCGCCCCTGGTCCTCGATGTGCTGCGCTCCGTTGCGGACGGGAGCGTTCGCCCGGAGCCGCAGGATGACGCGCTGGCCACGCTCGCCCCCATGCTCTCCGCCGCCGACGGCGAGGTCCACTGGGACGATCCGGCACTGATCATTGATCGCCGGGTCCGGGGCGTCAGTCCGGCACCGGGCGCCCATACCACTTACCAGGGGGCCAGGTTCCGCCTGGGGCCGGTCACCCCGGTCCCGGAGGTCACCGACCTCCTGCCCGGTCAGCTGCGTGCCACCAAGCATGAGGTTCTCGTGGGAACCGGGGGCTGCGCCGTCCGTCTGGGGCAGGTGGCGCCTGCCGGGCGCAACTGGATGTCCGCCGATGCCTGGGCCCGGGGGGCTCGCCCGGAAGTGGGCGCCGTCCTAGGGGCGTCGTCTCCCAAGAACGACGATGCTGAGGGAATGAGCTGATGGGGGAGCGATCGGCGCGCCGGAACACGTCAGGCGGCAACGACGAGCGCCGGCGAGGCGGGGGCGGCGGGCGGCACGGCAAGCCCAGAAGACGCAGTGAGCGCGGCGGTCGCCATGAGGGCGGACGAGGTCAGGGGCGGCGGCCCCTCAGGCAGGGCGGCCCATCTGCAGACACGTCACGGCGCTCTGCCCAACGCCGATCAGACCCGGCGCGTCAGGTGGCTCTGGAGGTGCTCACCCGCGTGCGCCGTGACGATGCCTTCGCCAACCTCCTCCTGCCAGAGCTGCTGGACTCCGCCGACCTGGACCGACGTGACGCCGGCTTCGCCACCGCTTTGACCTACGGGACCCTGCGGCTCCAGGGGCGCTATGACGCGATGATCAACGCCTGCACAGACCGCCCCCTGGAGCGCATCGACCCGGCCGTGCTCGACGTCCTGCGCCTGGGGGCACACCAGCTCCTGGGCATGAGGGTGGCCCAGCACGCCGCCGTGAGTACCACCGTGGACCTGGCCACCACCTCCTGCGGACGCGGCGCAGCCACCTTCGTCAACGCTGTCATGCGTCGGCTCAGTGGGAAGGATCTCGACTCCTGGATGGCTGAGCTGCGCCAGGACGCGCCTGATGAGACGACCGCCCTGGCCCGCACCCAGTCGCACCCGGAGTGGATCGTCAAGGCGCTGCGCCAGGCCCTGGTCACCCACGGCCGCAGCGGCGACGAGCTGGAGGCGCTCCTGGTCGCGGACAACGCCGACCCCGAAGTGGCCCTGTGCGCCAGGCCCGGCCTCATCGCACCGGAAGCGCTGGCCAAGGTCGCCCGCAAGGCCGACCGGGCCCACGATGTTGAGCCGCGTCCCGGCAGGGTCAGCCCTCTTGCTGTCGTCATGGTCGGAGGAGACCCGGGCAGGATCGAGGCGATCCGCGACTCCCGGGCCGGGGTTGAGGACGAGGGTAGCCAGCTGGTGGCGCTCATTGCGGCACATGCTCCTCTCGAGGGCCGTGACGAGCGCTGGCTCGACCTGTGCGCCGGGCCCGGCGGCAAGGCCGCCCTGCTCGCTGCGAGGGCCGCTCAGACGGGCGCTCAGCTGCTGGCCAATGAGGTCAGCCCCCACCGGGCCGATCTGGTGCGTTCCTCGCTGCGCGCGATCCCGCGGGAGGTTGCCCGGGTGCGATGCGGCGACGGGCGTGATCTCGGGCGCGATGAGCCCGGCGCCTACGACCGCGTCCTGGTCGACGCCCCTTGCACAGGACTCGGTTCACTGCGCCGTCGCCCGGAGGCCCGTTGGCGCCGTGCACCGGGGGACGTCACCGTTTTGGCCGAGCTTCAGCGCGAGCTGCTTGCCAGCGCCCTGCGCGCCGTGCGCCGCGGGGGAGTGGTGACCTACGTGACCTGCTCACCGCACGCCCTTGAGACGAGCCTCGTGGTGCGGGACGTGACGCGACTTCTGGAGCGGGAGGGCCTGCGCACTGAGCTCCTGCACGCCGGGGACGTCGCCACCCGTCTGGCCCCTCAGCCACCGGCCGGATCCGACCGGGAGACGCTTCAGCTCTGGCCCCACCTCGACGGCACCGACGCCATGTTCTGCGCCTTGCTGCGCCGCATCGGCTGACTGACAACCACACCAGCGCATCATGAGGAGCACCGCGATGACGGCCATCCACCCCTCGATCCTCAACTGCGACATCGCCCACCTGGCCGACGAGCTCGGCCGGGTCACGGGAGACGATGGCGCCCCAGGTGCCGACGGGATCCACGTCGACGTCATGGATAACCACTTCGTGCCCAACCTGTCCTGGGGGCTGCCGGTGGTCGAGGCGGTGCTCGCACATTCCTCGCTGCCCGTGGATGCCCACCTCATGATCTGTGACGCCGACCGCTGGGCGCCGGCCTACGCCGAGGCCGGCTGCCAGATCGTCACCCCCCACGCCGAGGCCACGACAGCACCCGTGCGTCTGGCGCGTGAACTCCACCGACTCGGCGCCGGCGCGGGCATCGCCCTGAGACCCGCCACCCCCCTGGAAGCGGTCGCCGATGTGCTGGGGGAGTTCGACCTCCTCCTGCTCATGACCGTGGAGCCGGGCTTCGGCGGGCAGTCCTTCATCGAGTCGATGCTGCCCAAGATCCATCGTGCTCGAGAGCTGGTCGGCACCAGAGGGCTCGGCCTGCGAGTACAGGTCGATGGCGGCATCACCGCCCAGACGATCGAGCGCGCCGCCGAGGCAGGTGCCGACGTCTTCGTCGCCGGGTCGGCGATCTACCGGGCCGACGATGCCTTGGTCGCCATCTCCGAGCTGCGTGAGGCGGCCTCCTTACACCTCCATGGCACTCGCCGTGGCCACTGACGACACAGAGAGGGCTATGACCGTGGTCGCAGGAGCCCCTTGTCAGAGGAGGTGCTCATGATGCAGGTGTGACAGCCGATGCGCAGAGACCCTCCACCTCATCGGCCTTGTGGGAAACCTCAAAGGCGCTCTCGGAGCAGGAAGCACCTTTGCGAGGCCCCCGTTATGCCGCCCCATTACTGGGGTCTCGACTGTTACACCAACGCAACTCTTGGTCTTTGTGAGGTTTCCACAAATGGAATGTGGTGCCCTGACCACGTAACGTCGTTGTCCAGTGGATCTGCCCTTCAGCGATTGTAGGGAAGGCACGGATCCGCCCCGCCGGCCCAAGGAGGGCCCGCTGCCAGCCCGGCGCCGTCCAGGTAAGGAGACTCTTGGTGACCCTCTCCCGCATCCTCATCGCCAACCGCGGCGAGATCGCACTGCGCATCGTGCGAACTGCTCGCGATCTCGGGGCGACGTCGATCCTTCCGTACACGCCCGAGGACCTGATGAGTCCCGCGGCAGAGCTCGCCGACGAGGCCTACGCCCTACCCGAGGGGTCGTCCTACACCGATGCGGCAGCGCTCCTCGAGCTGGCCCGCACCACCAGCGCCGACGCCATCCACCCCGGCTACGGGTTCCTGTCCGAGGACGCAGGCTTCGCCCGCTCCATCATCGAGGCCGGCATCACCTGGGTCGGTCCTTCGCCCGAGGCCATGGATGCCCTCGGGGACAAGATGAGCGCCCGGGCCACCGCCGAGCGTGCCCAGGTCGCCCCGGTACCGGGTATCACCGACTCGGTCACCGACGCCGACACCGTGATCGCCTTCGCCGCCGCCCACGGCTACCCGGTCGCTCTGAAGCGCACTGACGGCGGCGGTGGACGGGGCATCACCGTCCTGCACAACGATGAGGAGGTCAGGACCACCCCGGCCTTCGAGTCCGCGGCACAGGGAGGCGGCACCCTCATCCTGGAGCGATTCGTCACGGCCGCGCGCCACGTCGAGACCCAGTGCGCCCGTGACTCCCACGGCGAATTCGCCGTGGTCTCCACCCGCGACTGCTCCCTGCAGCGACGCAACCAGAAGCTCCTTGAGGAGGCTCCCGCGCCCTTCCTGCCCGAGGGCGTTCACGACCGTCTCGTCGAGGCATCCCGTCGCCTCCTGGAGACAGTCGACTACGTCGGAGTGGCCACCTGCGAGTTCCTCCTGACCCCCGAGGGCGATGTGTGGTTCCTGGAGGTCAACCCCCGTCTCCAGGTGGAGCACTGCGTCACCGAGGAGGTGACCGGCACCGACCTGGTCGAGGTCCAGCTGCGCATCGCCGAGGGCGGTCACCTCGGTGAGATCAACGCGCCCCGCGGTCACAGCCTCGAGCTGCGCATCACCTGCGAGGACCCCTCCCGTGGCCTGGCCCCCTCCACCGGCGCCATCACCCGCCTGCGCTGGCCTGCCGGCCCCGGTATCCGCATCGAGTCCGGGGTCACCGAGGGCGATGTCGTCACCCCCCTGTTCGACCCGATGCTCGCCAAGATCATCGTCACCGGCGCCAGCCGGCAGCAGGCCATCGCCCGAGCCCGGCGCGCCCTGCGAGAGACGGTTGTCGAGGGCGTCACCGTATGCACCGCCCTGCACGCCGAGGTCCTGACACGACCCGACTTCACCGCACCCGACAAGGCCGGGCGGCTGGCCGTGACCACGCGGTGGATCGAGAAGGAGGTGCTGCCGGATCTCGACGACACCGCGGCGGCGTCGGAGGCCGACGGATCCCCGGAGACGGTCGCCAACCCGCGTACCCGCTCCAGCTACATCATCGAGCTCAACGGCCGCCGCATGCAGCTCACCCTGCCCGACGGGATCCTCGCCCCCTCCAACCCGGCGCGAGGCTTCAGCCCCCGCAGCAACCGGGCTCAGCCGCTGCGCGGCCGTTCCGGCGGGGCCCGCTCGCCTCGAGGCGCCGCCTCCGGCGACAACGGGGCCGTCGGTGGTGAGCCCGGTGCCATCGCCGCCCCCATGCAGGCCATCGTCACCCGTATCTGTGTGGAGCCCGGACAGCAGGTCTGTCAGGGTGATCTGCTCGTGGTCCTGGAGTCCATGAAGATGGAGAACTACGTCCACGCGCCCAATGACGGCACCATCTCGGAGATCCCCGTCAGCGCCGGACGCACCGTCTCGGCCGGTGATGTCCTGGTGCGCATGCACACCCCCGAGAACGACTCCGAGGAGGCCTGAACCGTGACCACCGATCCCATCACCGGCCCCGGAGCACCTGCCGACGCACCGGCCCAGGGAACCACCATGGCCGACTCGGTCGCCACCACTGCCTTCCGCCAGCGCATCGCCCGCATCGACCGGGAGGCCGAGGAGCGCGCCGCCGCCCGCCAGCATGCCAAGGGCAAGCGCACCGCCCGCGAGCGCATCAACGACCTGCTCGACGACTCCACCTTCCTGGAGATCGGCCGCTACTCCGGTTCGGGCGCCGGCGACAAGGCCCGCCCCTCGGGCGTCGTCACCGGCTTCGGCCAGATCGACGGCCGCCAGGTGGCCGTCTACTCCCAGGACTTCTCCGTCTCCGGCGGCGCCCTGGGCACCATCGAGGGGGACAAGATCGTCCGCCTTCTGGACGACGCCCTGCGCCTGCGCATCCCCGTCATCGGACTCATCGACTCCGGCGGCGCCAAGATCCAGGAGGGCGTGGGGGCCCTGCGCCAGTACGGGCGCATCTTCAACCGCACCTGCGCCGCCTCCGGACTGGTCCCGCAGATCAGCGTCATCCTGGGACCCTGCGCCGGCGGCGCCGTCTACAGCCCGGCCCTGACCGACTTCGTCATCGCCACCCGCCAGGCCTCCCACATGTTCGTCACCGGCCCCGACGTCGTACGCGCCACAACCGGCGAGCAGATCAGCGCCGAGGACCTAGGCGGCGCACAGATCCACGGCTCGGTCTCCGGCGTCGTCCACTACGTGGCCGACGATGAGGAGGACGCCCTGGGGCAGGTCCGCACCTTCCTGGCCTACCTGCCCTCCTCGGCCGAGCTCGATGCTCCCATGTACGCCTACGACGACACCGACGCCCAGGCCGACGCCGAGGCCGCCCGCAGCGTCGGCGAGATCGTCCCGGCCTCCACCCGGCAGGCCTACGACGTCGTCGAAGTGGTCTCGGCCGTCGTCGACCACGGCGAGCTCGTCCAGGTCCAGGAGGAGTTCGCCCCCAATGTCGTGGTCGGCTTCGCCTGCTTCGAGGGCCACCCGGTGGGGATCGTCGCCAACCAGCCGCTGGTGGACGCCGGCACCCTGGACGTCGACGCCTCCGAGAAGCTCGCCCGCTTCGTGCGCTTCTGCGACGCCTTCGGCCTGCCGGTGGTCACCTTCGTCGACGTCCCCGGCTACCGTCCTGGAGCCGAGCAGGAGCACGCCGGCATCATCCGTCGCGGCGCCAAGGTCATCAACGCCTACGCTACCGCCACCGTGCCGCTGGTGACGATCGTCCTGCGCAAGGCCTACGGCGGCGCCTACATCGTCATGGGCTCCAAGGCCATCGGCGCCGACCTCAACTTCTGCTGGCCGGGAGCCGAGATCGCCGTCCTGGGCGCTGCCGGCGCCGTCGGCATCATCCACCGTCGAGACCTGGCCAAGGTCCGTGACGAGCAGGGTGAGGAGGCCGCCGCCGCCGAGCACGAGCGGCTCGTTGCCGAGTACACCGACGCCGTCATCAACCCCGACAAGGCCGTGGCCATCGGTGAGATCGACGCCGTCATCGCCCCCGAGGACACCCGCAACGTCATCGTCGACTCGCTGGCCGCGCTGCGAGCCAAGAACGACGCCCGCCCCGAGTCGCCCAAGAAGCATGACAACATCCCCCTCTGACCCCGGCTCCGAGTCCTACTCGCCGCCACGTTCCCCGTCTTCACCCGACCTCAGTTCTGGTAACCGTTCCGAGACCACCGACCACGCCGTCGCAACACCGAAGGACACCACTACCGTGCACACGAACTCGCAAGCCCCCAGCCCCGCGACCACCATCGCAGAGCGCCTGAGTGGAGGCGAGCCCTACATCATCACCTTCGGAGGCCAGGCCACCCCCTGGCGCCAGACGCTGGCCGACCTGGTCTCCCTGGACCACGCCCTGGCCGATGACGTCGTGGCGGTCGACCGGGCCGTGGCCGAGCGCCTGGCCCCTGTATCCACCGATCTGCTCACCGTGACCCCGCGCGGCTCGCGACTCCTGGACGACGAGGCCGCCCCGGTCGCGCCCCAGCACCGCACCGCCGCCGACGGCGCCGACGTCTCCGTTCCCGGCATCCTCATGGCCCAGCACGCGGCCCTGGCCTCCCTGCCCGGCGCCGGTATCGACCCGACCGCCCACACCCCGGTGGGCGCCATCGGCCACTCCCAGGGTGTCCTGGGTGTCAGCCTGCTCCAGGCCGTGCAGACCGGTGACCGCGAGAGCGTCATCGAGGTTCACGCCATCGCCCGCCTCATCGGCGCAGCGGCCACCCGCACCACCCGTCGCCTCGACCTGGGCACGGTGGGGGAGTCCACTCCCATGCTCTCAGTCCGTGGTGTGACCCGCAGCGTGCTCGACGCGGTCCTGGCCCGGGTCCCCGGCGCCGAGAGGATCTCCGTGGGCGTGACCAACGGCCGTCAGGCGCACATCCTCTCGGGGCGCCCAGCCGACCTCGAAGGCGTCGTCACCGCTCTGGAGGCCGCTGCCGCCCGCAGCGCCAAGGCCCGCAAGGACCGTCGTCGCGGTGGCGCCGTGCTGGCCCCGGTCACCGAGTTCCTCACCACCTCGGTCCCCTTCCACACCCCGCTGCTCGCCGGTGCCGTCGACGACGTCGCCGCCTGGGCAGCTGCCTGCGGCCTGAACGAGAAGCTCGCCCGTGAGCTGGCCACCGCCGTGCTCATCGACCCGGTCGACTGGCCCGGCCTGGTCACCGGCGCCCTCGGGACCGGATCGGCCGACCCGGTGCGCACCGTCCTGGACCTGGGACCGGGCAACGTCCTGGTCCGTCTCACCGAGGGCGTCGTGGCCGGTACCGGTACCACCGTCGTGCCCGCGGGGACCGCCAAGGCCATTGACGACCTCGACCGCGCCGGCGCGGCCCCCCGGCCCGGCGTCGACCGCTCCCGCTTCGCCCCGCGCATCACCCGCCTGCCCGACGGCCGCCTCACCCTGGACACCGCCTTCACCCGCTTGACCGGACGCAGCGCGGTGCTTCTGGCGGGAATGACCCCCACCACCGTGGATCCCGCCATCGTGGCGGCCGCCGCCAACGCCGGCTACTGGGCCGAGCTCGCCGGTGGGGGTCAGACCACCCCTGCCGTCCTGACCGAGAACCTCGAGGGCCTGGAGAAGGCGCTCGAACCGGGGCGCACCGCGGCCTTCAACGCCATGTTCATGGACCGCTACCTGTGGAACCTGCACCTGGGGACCCAGCGCCTGCTGTCCAAGGCCCGCGCCGGGGGCGCCCCCATCGACGGCATCACCATCTCCGCCGGGATCCCCGAGCTCGAGGAGGCCACCGCCCTGCTCGAGCGCCTGCACGCCGAGGGCTTCCCCTACATCGCCTTCAAGCCCGGCACCGTGGACCAGATCCGTCAGGTCCTGGCCATTGCTCGCGCCGTGCCCGACAGCCCCGTCATCATCCAGATCGAGGACGGGCACGCCGGTGGCCATCACTCGTGGGAGGACCTGGACACCATGCTCCTGGCCACCTACGACGCCATCCGCGCCGTGAGCAACGTGGTCCTTGTCGTCGGCGGCGGCATCGGCACGCCCACCCGCGCGGCCGACTACCTCACCGGCCGCTGGGCCGAGGCCTACGGCACGGCCGCCGCGCCCGTCGACGGCGTCATGATCGGCACCGCCGCCATGACCTGCCTGGAGGCCAAGACCAACGACGACGTCAAGCAGCTCCTCGTCGACACCCCCGGGATCCCCGAGGACTCCGGGGTCGAGGGCGGCTGGGTGGCCTCCGGGGAGTCCATCGGCGGCATGACCTCCGGGCTGTCCCACCTGCGTGCCGACCTCTACGAGATCGACAACTCCTCGGCCCGGGCCTCCCGCCTCATCCAGGAGCTCGCCGGGGACGAGGCCGCCATGGCCGCACGTCGCCAGGAGATGATCGACGCCCTGGCCAAGACCGCCAAGCCCTACTTCGGTGACGTCGAGGAGATGACCTACCTTGAGTGGGCCACCCGCTACGCCGAGCTGTGCGTCGCCCCCCACGAGGGTCGCTCCGCGACCCGCGCCGACTGGGCCGACGAGGGCTGGTACGACCGCTTCATCGACCTGCTGCACCGCATCGAGGCCCGTCTGAGCCAGGCTGACCACGGCGAGATCCCCACGCTCTTCGCCGACTACGACGCCGTCATCGACTCCGACGCCGCCCTGGCCGCCCTGGCCGAGCGCTACCCGTCGGCCGCCTCCACCCTCGTGGAGCCAGTCGACGCCGCCTGGTTCGTCGACCTGTGCCGCAAGCACCCCAAGCCCGTGCCCTTCGTGCCCGTGGTCGACGCCGACATCCTGCGCTGGTGGGGAACCGACTCCCTGTGGCAGTCCCAGGACCCGCGCTACACCGCTGACCAGGTGCGCATCATCCCCGGTCCCGTCGCCGTGGCCGGCATCACCACCATCAACGAGCCGGTCGGCGAGCTGCTGGGCCGCTTCGAGACCGCCGCCGTCGAGGCCCTTCAGGAGTCCGGCACGGACGAGCAGGAGGCCGCCGGCCGTCTGGGCGCCGCCCCCGCCGTGGCCGACGGTGTCCTGGCGGCCCCCGTGGCCGATGCCAAGGAGCTCGTCCAGGTGGCCCCCCACGTCCTGTGGAACGGCCACCTGACGGTCAATCCCGCCACCGTCCTGGCCGACGACGCCTACAACGTCGTCGCCCGCCCGGACGTCGCCGAGGACGCCTACGACCTCGACATCCGCCTCGACACCCACTGGGACGACACTCCCGGCGGAGACAAGATCCACGCCGTGCGCCGCCTCGTGGTGCCGCTGCGACTGGCCCGCGCCTGGGACGGCGCCGCCCCACTGGTCGACCCCGAGCGCATCAGCGAGACGATGAACGACCTGCTGCGCGCCACCGCCGGCGTGGGTGCCGTGTCCATCACGGGCGACGAGGTCGACCACCTGCCTGAGGTCCGTGCCGCACGGCCCGGTGCCACGGACGTCCTGGGGCGTCCCACCACCCAGCCCTTCGGCACCATCCACGGCTCCTTCACTCTGGCGAGCACCCTGGGCCACGACCACGCCTCAGTGACGGCCGATGCCCTGCCTGCGGACCTGTCTGCCGCTCCCTTCGTGCCCGACGCCCTGCTCGGCCCCTGCTGGCCGGTGGTCTACGCCGCCCTGGGCAGCGTCGTCGAGGACGGCATGCCGCTCATCGAGGGCCTGCTCGGCGCCGTCCACCTGGACCACACCATCGACCTGCACCTCACCCTCCACCAGCTGCAGGAGGCCGCGGCCACGACCAGCCCCACGATCAACGTCACCGGCTGGGTCGCGGCGCTGGAGGAGTCCAGTGCCGGTCGCGTCGTCGACGTGCGCCTGGAGCTGACCGACGCCGGCGACGGCACCATCGTGGCACTCATGCGCGAGCGCTTCGCCATCCGCGGTCGCGCCTCCGGCAACGCCGTGCCCAGCGCCCCTGAGCTGGCCGGCGGCACCGGCCGCGAGACGGCCCCGGCCGCACGTCGCATCCTGCGCCGAACCACCGTTACCGCGCCTGCGGACATGACGGCCTTCGCCCGGGTCACCGGTGACTTCAACCCGATCCACACCTCCTACAACGCCGCTCACGTGGCCGGTATGGAGGCCCCTCTCGTTCACGGCATGTGGCTGTCGGCCACCGCCCAGCAGGTGGCGGCCTCCACCGCGGCCGACGGCTCGCGCCACGTCCTGGCCGGATGGACCTACGTCATGACCGGTCCGGTGGAGCTGAGCGACGACGTCGAGATCACCGTGGAGCGCACCGGCCTGGTGGTCGGCGGCGGCTACGTCCTGGAGGTCGTCTGCCGCATCAACGGCGAGGTCGTCTCCCGCGGCACCGCCGTGACGACGCCCGAGCCCACCGCCTACGTCTACCCCGGCCAGGGCATCCAGGCCCCCGGCATGGGTCTGGACGAGATGAACTCCTCCAAGGCCGCGCGGGAGATCTGGGAGCGCGCCGACTCCCACACCCGCGCCGAGCTGGGCTTCTCCGTCATCAACCTGGTGCGCGACAACCCCACTGAGATGACCGCCCGCGGTGTCACCTACCGTCACCCCGAGGGCCTGCTCAACCTCACCCAGTTCACCCAGGTGGCCCTGGCCACCGTGGCCATGGCGACCACTGCGCGCCTGGCCGAGGCCGGTGCCCTCGTGGACGGCGCCGCCTTCGCCGGCCACTCCCTGGGCGAGTACACGGCGCTGAGCGCCTACGGGCGCGTCATGCCCGTGGAGACGACCATCTCGATCGTCTTCCAGCGCGGCTCCACCATGCACTCGCTGGTGCCCCGTGACGCCGACGGCGCCTCGAACTACCGTATGGGCGCCCTGCGCCCCAACCAGGCGGGGATCAAGGCCGACGAGGTCGAGGACTACGTGCAGTCGATCTCCCAGGAGACCGGCGAGTTCCTCCAGATCGTCAACCACAACCTGGCCGGCGTCCAGTACGCCGTGGCCGGCACGATCAAGGGCCTGGACGCCCTGGCCGCCGACGCCCGTGCCAAGGCCAAGGCCCGCGGGGGCAAGAACCCCTTCATGTTCGTGCCCGGCATTGACGTGCCCTTCCACTCCGAGGTGCTGCGCCCCGGCGTGCCGGAGTTCCGTGGCCGCCTGCTCGAGCTCGTCCCCGACGACCTGGACGTCGCACGCCTCGTGGGCCACTACGTGCCCAACCTCGTGGCCAGACCCTTCGCCCTGACCCAGGACTTCGCCCGCTCGATCCTCGAGGTCGTGCCCTCCGAGCCCGTCGAGGAGATCCTGGCCGACTGGGACTCCTGGGTGAAGCGCCCCACGGAGCTGGCCCGCATTCTGCTCGTCGAGCTCCTGGCCTGGCAGTTCGCCTCCCCGGTGCGCTGGATCGAGACCCAGGAGGTCCTGCTGTCCTCCCCGAGTGAGGGCGGTCTGGGGATCGAGCACATCGTCGAGGTGGGCCTGGCCAATTCGCCCACCCTGGCGAACCTGGCCACCAACACCCTGCGTCTGCCCCAGCACGCCGGGCGCCACGTCACCGTGCACAACGCTCGTCGCGACGAGGCCCGGGTCCTGGCCACCGACACCGACCCGGCCGTCGAGCTCACCGAGCCGGACTTCGATGTTCCGGCCGCCGAGGAGGCGGCTGCTGAGGCCGCTGCTCCCGCGCAGACCGCCGCGGCCGAGCAGGCCCCTGCTCCTTCGGCTGAGGCCGCGCCCGCTCCGGCTGCTCCGGCCGCCGGCGGACCGGTGGACGACCTCCCCTTCGGTGCGACCGACGCCCTGACGGTGCTCCTGGCCCACGCCTCGCGCATCCGTCCTGAGCAGATCGGCGCCACTGACACCACCGAGACACTCACCAACGGAGTCTCCTCGCGTCGTAACCAGCTCCTCATGGACCTGGGCACCGAGCTCGAGCTCGCCTCCATCGATGGCGCCGCTGACGCCGACATGACGGCCCTGGCCGCCACGGTCGCCAAGGGCGCCCCCGGTTACAAGGCCTTCGGTCCTGTCCTCACCGAGGCCATCCGAGTGGGGCTGGGTCGCCTTCTGGGCCCCTCCGGCGTGCGCGCCTCCCGTATCGCCGACCGCGTCACCGGCACCTGGGGCCTGGGGCAGGGGTGGGTCTCCCACGTGACCGCCGCGCTGTTCCTGGGCACCCGGGAGGGCGCCTCGATGCGCGGCGAGGACCTGGCCTCCCTGGGGTCCTCGGCCCCGCTGACCAGCGCGAGCGCCGTGGACGCCCTCATCGACTCCGCCGTCCAGGCCGTCGCCGCAGACCATGGCGTGACCGTCGCCAAGCCGAGTGCCGGCGGCGCCGGGGGCGCCGTGGTCGACTCCGCGGCCCTGGATGCCTTCGCCCAGAGCGTCACCGGCGATGAGGGCGTCCTGGCCACCACGGCCCGCACCCTCCTGGACGCCCTGGGCCTGGCCGAGAAGGCCACTGTCCCGGCTGATGCCGACGATGACGCCTCCCGTGCCAGGGCCGCCATGGCTGCCCTGGACGCCGAGCTCGGCGCCGGATGGGTCAAGTCCGTCACCCCGGCCTTCGCCCCCGAGCGCACCGTCCTCATCGACGACCGCTGGGCCACTGCCCGCGAGGACGTCGCCCGCCTCGGCTCCGGCGAGACCGACCTGGACGCCTTCCGCCGGCTCCTGGCCCCCGAGCGCTTCGTGGGCCTGGGACAGGCGGTGGCCGATCACGCCACCTGGTGGGCCAAGCAGGTCAAGGCATCCGATCTGGCCGACGGCGCCGAGCGCGCCGCCGTCCTGACCGAGATCGCCCAGGCCGCGCCGAAGGCCCCCCAGGCCGGCGACCCCACGGTGCGCTGGTCCGAGGACGTCGCCGTCGTCACCGGTGTGGCCCCCGGCTCCATCGCGGCGGCCGTCGTCGGAGAGCTTCTGGCCGGTGGCGCCACCGTGGTGGCCACCAGCTCGCGCCTGACCCACGAGCGCCTCGAGTTCGCCACCACCCTGTACCGCGAGCACGCCGCAGCCGGCGCCAAGCTGTGGATGGTTCCCGCGAACCTGTCCTCCTACCGGGATGTCGACGCCCTGGCCGAGTGGATCGGCAACGACCAGGTGGTCACCTCCGGAGGCTCCACCAAGGTCGTCAAGGAGGCCCTGGTTCCCACCCTCCTGTTCCCCTTCGCCGCACCGCGCGTCTCGGGCACACTGGCTGACGCCGGCCCCACGGCCGAGTCCCAGACCCGCCTGCTGCTGTGGTCGGTGGAGCGCACCATTGCCGCCCTGAGCGCCATCGGCACCGACACCCACGTCGACCACCGCCTGCACGTGGTCCTGCCCGGCTCCCCGAACCGGGGCACCTTCGGCGGTGACGGCGCCTACGGCGAGGTCAAGTCCGCCCTGGACGCGATCGTCAACCGCTGGTCGTCGGAGCGGGCCTGGGCCCAGCGCGTCACTCTGGCCCACCCCCGTATCGGCTGGGTCAAGGGCACCGGCCTCATGGGCGGTAACGACCCGCTCGTCGCCGCCGTCGAGGCAGCCGGGGTGCGCACCTGGACCACGGAGGAGATCGCCTCCGAGCTCACCGACCTGTGCACCACCGCGGTGCGCACCCAGGCGGCCCAGGCCCCGGTGAACGCCGACCTCACCGGGGGACTGGGCGACGACATCGACCTGGTGGCGCTGCGTGAGAACGCCGCTGCACAGGCCGCCGCGCCCACCGAGGAGACCGAGGCCCCGGCCGTCATCAAGGCCCTGCCCACCCCGGTGGTCCCGACTCAGCCCACCGCCCCCCAGTGGGGCGAGGTGAGCGCCGACCTCGACGACCTGGTCGTCATCATCTCCACCGGAGAGGTCTCCACCTGGGGATCGGGCCGTACGCGCCGCGAGGCCGAGCTGGGCATGAGCGGCGGGGAGGACGTCGACCTGACCGCCGCCGGCGTCCTCGAGCTCGCCTGGGGCATGGGGCTGCTCACCTGGCAGGACAGCCCCAAGGCCGGCTGGTACGACGCCGACGGGGAGATGGTCGAGGAGTCCGACATCCTGGACCGCTACCGCGACGAGGTCGTGGCCCGCTGCGGTATCCGCGAGTTTGTCGACGACGGCGTCATCGCGCCGATCGCCGACGAGGAGGTCACCGTCTACCTCGACCGCGACATCACCCTGTCGGTTCCCGATGAGGCCACGGCCCGCACCATTGAGTCCTCCGACCCCGAGCACACGCTCGTGGTTCCCGACGCCGAGACCGGAGAGTGGA
Source organism: Actinomyces stomatis (assembly GCF_031292835.1). Lineage (NCBI taxonomy): Bacteria > Bacillati > Actinomycetota > Actinomycetes > Actinomycetales > Actinomycetaceae > Actinomyces > Actinomyces stomatis. The sequence goes on along the minus strand of NZ_JASPEP010000001.1, from coordinate 179,848 downwards.
CCGTCACCCGCCTGGCCGGCTCACTGGCCCGGGTGCCGCGCCGCGCCGCACTGTCCCGCACGGTCGGCGGCCAGTTCCCGCGCGACTTCGACCCGGAGCGCTGGGGCATCCCCGCCTCGATGACCCAGGGCATGGATCCGATCGCCTCCTGGAACCTGGTCACCGCCGTCGACGCCTTCCTGTCGGCCGGCTTCACCCCGGCCGAGCTCCTCAAGGCCGTCCACCCCTCCGACGTGGCCTCCACGCAGGGCACCGGGTTCGGCGGCATGGAGTCGATGCGCAAGATGTTCGTCGGCCGGTTCCTGGGGGAGGAGCGTCCCAGCGACATCCTCCAGGAGGCCCTGCCCAATGTCGTGGCCGCCCACGTCATGCAGTCCTACATCGGCGGCTACGGCGCCATGGTCCAACCGGTGAGCGCCTGCGCCACCGCGGCGGTCTCCATCGAGGAGGGCTGGGACAAGATCGCCCTGGGCAAGGCCGACGTCGTCGTGGCCGGCGCCATCGACGACATCTCGATCGAGTCCGTCGTCGGCTTCGGCAACATGAACGCCACGGCGGAGGCCGCGGCCATGCGCGCCAAGGGCATCTCCGACCGTCACTTCTCCCGTGCCAACGACCGCCGTCGCGGCGGATTCGTGGAGGCCGAGGGAGGCGGCACGGTGATCCTGGCCCGTGGCTCAGTGGCGGCCCGGATGGGCCTGCCGGTGGCCGGCGTGGTCGGTTTCGTCTCCTCCTACGCCGACGGCGCCCACACCTCGATCCCGGCACCTGGACTGGGCGCCCTAGGCGCCGGCCGCGGCGGGCGCAGCTCGCGCCTGGCCAAGGCCCTGGCGGCCCTGGGTGTGGAGGCCGACGACATCGCGCTGGTCTCCAAGCACGACACCTCCACCGGTGCCAACGACCCCAACGAGTCCGAGCTGCACACGCGTCTGGCGCGCGCACTGGGACGCTCCGAGGGCAACTCGCTGGTGGCGGTCTCGCAGAAGACCATCACCGGTCACGCCAAGGGCGGTGCCGCCGTCTTCCAGGTCGCGGGTCTGACCGAGATTCTCGCCTCCGGCGTGGCTCCCGGTAACGCCTCCCTGGACGTCGTCGACGCCCCACTGGCCAAGGACGCCTTCTGGGTGTGGCCACGCAGGCCCATCCGTCTGGCCGGCCGTGGCGGCAAGGACGGGCGTGTCCCCGGTGCCGGCCCGGTGCGAGCCGGTCTGCTGACCTCGCTGGGCTTCGGACACGTCTCCGGTCTCATCGCGATCGTCCACCCCGGTGCCTTCGAGGCCGCACTGCGTCAGGCCGAGGGGCAGAAGGCGGTTGACGCCTGGCTGGCCTCCGCCAACGCCCGCCTGGCCGCCGGTACCCGACGCCGTCGTGCCGGCATGATCGGCCGGGCCCCGCTGTTCGAGCAGGTCCAGGGTCGGCGCCTGGGGGAGGAGTCCAAGCAGCGCGACCCGCATGAGGTCGAGGCCGCCATGCTGCTCGACCCCGAGGCTCGCCTGGGCTCCGACGGCGCCTACCACGCCGGCGAGTGAGCTCATCACGATAGCAGGCAGGGCCGGTTCTACAGACGATGGATACCGTCTGTAGAACCGGCCCTGTTTGGCTCACATGGAATTATCAAAGGAATTGCGTAATTGATTCGTAAGTTTTACTTCATGAGGATTCCATCATGACGGAGCCGCAGTTTCCGGACGTGCCGAAGACATTCCCCGGTTCAACCGTTCTGACGGTGGGCACAGACCTGGTGCACGTTCCTGGTTTCTCCACCCAGCTCGATCAGCCCGGCACAGTCTTTGCACAACGCGTCTTCACTGCGCGCGAGCTCCGCGAGGCTCAGCGTCGCTCGCAGGAGAGGGGATCGATCCCGGCCCAGCACCTGGCTGCTCGGTGGGCGGCCAAGGAGTCTTTCATCAAGGCCTGGAGCCAGGCACACGTTCTTTGCGCAAAAAGTCGCGGGACGAGTACTTCTCCGGTTATCCTGGCCGAGGACGTCGACTGGCGTGAGATCGAGGTTGTCACCGATCGGTGGGGCCGTCCTTCTTTACGTCTGAGCGGCACCGTTGCCCACGCTGTTGAGCGCAGCCTCGGAGAGGAGGTATCGACCCCAGGGTGTTGGCCGGTTTCCTTGAGCCATGACGGTGACTACGCCATGGCCATCGTCCTTCACGTGCGTTGAGTCGTGCCCACACAGAAGGAACGATGAAGAAACCTCGACCATGATGCTATGAGCGGTCACTGCTGCCCGTCATGTCATGCCACGTACGGATTTCCGAGTCATCCGCGGTGCTTGTCTGTCACTCATGGTCACGCCATCAGGAACATCAACGACGAGCCGCGATATACCGCGTACTGCCGACCTGGATCATTCAAGAGACCCCACGAGTCCTTTCTCCAGTGGCAGCAGCGGTATGTCTCCCCTCTGACTGACGTGAGGACATATTGATGACTGCCACTACCTATCAAGCCATCGCGATGATCGTCTATTTCGTGGCGATGCTCGCCATCGGGGGCTGGGCCTATCTACGAACAGACAATTTCGACGACTACATGCTCGCCGACCGCGACCTCAATCCCTGGGTGGCGGCGCTGTCGGCGGGAGCCTCGGACATGTCGGGGTGGCTGCTGATGGGGCTGCCGGGAACCCTGTACGCCAGCGGCCTGGTCGAGGGGTGGATCGCCGTCGGGCTGACGATCGGGGCCCTGGCGAACTGGCTGCTGGTGGCTCCTCGACTGCGTGCTTACACCGAGGTCGCCAACAACTCCATCACGGTCCCCAGCTTCCTGGACAACCGTCTCCACGACACGCACCGGTTGCTGCGGTGCTCCAGTGGTCTCATCATTCTGGTCTACTTCACCTTCTACGTCTCCTCCGGGATGGTCGCCGGTGGCCGTTTCTTCGAGTCGTCCTTCGATATGGACTACCGTCTCGGCATGGTCATCGTCGCCGCGATCACCGTGGTCTACACGCTCATCGGCGGGTTCCTGGCCGTGTCCTACACCGACTTCGTCCAGGGAGTCATGATGGTGACCGCCCTGGTCATGGTGCCCGTCGCAGGGGTCATTCGGCTCGGGGGACTGACCAACCTGACCAAGGCCGTCTCCGAGGTCGACCCTCACTACTGGGCCATCTGGGGCCCGACGTCAACGCTGCTCGGCCTTGTCTCGGCACTGGCCTGGGGCCTGGGGTACTTCGGTCAGCCGCACATCATCGTCCGGTTCATGGCCATCCGCAGTCCCAAGGAGGCTGTGGCCGGCGGCACCATCGGGATCGGCTGGATGCTCTTCGCGGTGCTCGGCGCAGCCGGTACCGCCATTGTCGGCGTGGCCACGTACCAGCACGACAAGAAGCAGCTGGCCGACCCGGAGACCGTCTTCATCACGCTGGGCAAGCTGCTCTTCCACCCATTGGTCGCCGGATTCATGCTGGCAGCCATTCTCGCCGCCATCATGTCGACGATCTCCTCCCAGCTGCTCGTCACCTCCTCAGCGCTCATCGAGGACCTGTACGGCTCTTTCGCCCGAACCCGTACGGATAAAATCAGTGGCAACCGCATGGTGCTCTACTCGCGCATGGCGGTTTTCGCCATCGCCCTGGTCGCGGCAGTCATGGCCTGGAACCCCAGTAAAACAATCCTCGACCTCGTGGCCTTCGCCTGGGCCGGTTTCGGGGCCTCCTTCGGACCGACCATTCTGCTGTCGCTGTACTGGAAGCGCTTGAGCGCCATGGGAGCCTTCGCCGGAATGATCACCGGGGCCGTCGTCGTCATGATCTGGGGAAACGTCTCCGGCGGCCCGGGCGGCATCTTCGACCTCTACGAGATCGTGCCCGGATTCCTGGGCAACCTGGCTGTGGCCTGGGCCGTGTCTCGCACGAGTCAGCCCTCCAAGGAGATCTCCGAGGAGTTCGACGCCGCCGTCACCGCCTCACGCGCGTAGCCGGGCAGGGTAGCTGGACAGTGCTGCAGGCATGAGGATCGTCGTTGCACCCGACTCCTTCAAGGAGTCCATGACCGCCGTGCAGGCCGCTCGGGCCATGGCGGTCGGGGTGCGGGATGCCCTGCCCACGTGCCTGGTCGATCAGGTTCCCGTCTCCGACGGCGGAGAGGGCTTCGCCGAGGCCGTCACCGCCGCCTGGGACGCCTCATGGCAGGAGGTGACCACGGTTGACGCCCTGGGCCGGCCACGGACGGCGGGCTTCGGACGCGACAGCGACCGGGCCGTCATCGACCTGGCGTCCAGTGTCGGACTGGAGCACATCGTTCCGGGAGAACGGGACGTCATGCGCTCCTCGACCATTGGGCTGGGACATGTCATCGCGGCCGCAGTAGACGCCGGTGCCCGCTCACTGCTCATCGGACTGGGCGGGTCGGCCTCCAACGACATGGGCCTGGGGATGCTTGTCGCGCTGGGCGCCCGTTGCCTGGACGAACGGGGAGGCGAGGTGGAGCCGGTACCCGCCGAGTTCTCTCGCATCCGGCGGATCGAGGCCGAGCCGGCTCGCCGTCGCCTTGAGGGTGTGGGCATCACAGTGGCCGGTGACGTGACGAATCCACTCACGGGTCCCCACGGCGCGGCAGTCGTCTTCGGCCCGCAGAAGGGACTGGCCGGGCCTGCGATCACATGGGTCGACGGCGAGATGACGCGCCTGGCCGCAGTCCTCGGCCTGAGTCACTGGACCTGCCGCCCGGGCACCGGGGCGGCAGGTGGCACCGCCTTCGCACTGGCTGCTGTTCTCGGGGCGGAGCTTGCCACCGGCATCGATCATCTGGCTCGCGTCGTCGGGCTACGTGAGCGGCTGGAGGAGGCTGACCTGCTGCTGACGGGGGAGGGGGCCGTCGATGGGCAGTCCCTGGACGGCAAGGCGGTCAGCGGAGTGCTCCGCCTGGCCTGCGAGTGCGGGGTGCCATCCATCGTCTTCGCCGGACGGGTCAGGGTCGATGCCGAGGCTCTGCGGCGTCTGAGTGATCTGGGAGCCCAGGGCATCATCCAGATCTCCGATCCTTCAGAGGCATTGGAGACCTCTCTCAGGAAGGGCCCGGATCATCTGCGCCGGGCGGTTGCGGACACCGTGCGTCACTGTTCTGCTGGTGGTGACCGGCTCGACACACTCTGAATGACGTCCTGTGAGCGCACGCACAGCCATTGAGAAGCTCCAAGTATCGTCATGGGACGATTGCGTTGTATCCTTACCGGCAGCAACGTGCTCCGGGGTCGGTGAAAGTCCGAACCGGCGGTAACAGTCCGCGACCCGCTCGTGCCATGGCAGCGTCAAGCAGCCCGGGGACCAGCGGTTGAGCCGGTGGAACTCCGGCACCGACGGTGAGAGTCCGGATGGGAGGATGCGCGTGGCGCCCGGCGGGGAGACCCGCAGTTCGAGACAACGTACCGATCTCACGGACGGCCGTGGGCTCACCGGATCTTGGACTTGACGAGCGCCCAGCACGTGTGTGCGCCGACCGACGGCGTGCAGGCGGACCCCGGTGCAGCCGGGAGCGCTCGTTCCCGGAAGGACCCGGGAGGACACCGTCGTGTACAGCCCCAGCCCCGTCGGCAAGGCCTCGCGCTTCCACGCTTCCCCCGCCGAGCCGCCCAGTGACGTTCCGGAGCCGTCGACGTCCTCGGCCTCGTCGATGACCTCCCCGTCAGAGTCATTCTCAGAGTCGCTGCCCAGACCTTCGGCTCGTCGTCGGCGCCGCATCCGCGCTGCTGAGCGGAGCGGGCCATTGCCCGCTGTCGTCCTGGGAACGGCACTGCTCATCATCTGGCAGCTCGTCGCCGGATCGGGCGCCGTCCCCGAGATCTTCCTACCCAGCCCCTGGGCGGTCGTCACCCGCCTGTGGCTGAACCTCACTCAGGCCGGGCTGGGGTGGAGAGCCTGGATCACGCTGCGTGAGGCCCTCCTCGGCTGTCTCCTGGCCGCCGTATTCGCTCTGCCCCTGGCCTGGGCCCTGTACCGCTGGCGGCTGTTCTCCCGAACCGTCCTGCCCTATGTCGCTGCGAGTCAGGCGGTTCCCGGCATCGCCGTCGCGCCCCTCATGGTTCTGTGGATCGGTTACGGAGCTCTTCCCATCGTGGTCCTGTGCGCCTTCATGGTCTTCTTCCCCATCACCATCACGGTGCTCCTGGGGCTGCGCAGTCTGGACGCCGACGTCATGGACGCCGCCCGGCTCGACGGCGCTCATGGCCTGAGCATGCTCATCCACATGGAGCTTCCGATGGCCCTGCCGGCCATCTACACCGGGTTGCGTACCGGTTTCACCCTGTCAGTGACCGGTGCGGTCGTCGGCGAGCTCATCATGGGCGGCGAGGGCCTGGGGACCGTGCTCTCCACGCAGCAGAGCCGGGGCGACACCACCGGCGTATTCGCCACCATCACGCTCCTGTGCGTGCTGGCCACATCCATCCACTGGGTGCTCCACGAGCTCGAGCGACGCAGCCGCACTGTGGACGCCCTACGAGGCCGACGCGCCACCTGAGCCCTGCGCGGCGCCCGCTTCCCACCCCTCCGACACAAGGAAACTCCTCATCATGGCTATCTCTCACCACATCGTCTCCCAGTCATTCCTCTCGCGTCGCCGGCTGTTGGCAGGGGGCCTGGCGCTCACCGGCGCCGGAGCACTCGCCGCCTGCTCCTCGGGGACCGCCAGCCGCGCGGCGTCGGCCTCGGCGGCCGGAGGCGCACTGACCATCGGCCTGACCTACACGCCGAACATCCAGTTCGCCCCCTTCTACATGGCTAAGAAGGACGGGACATACGCCGCGAACGTGACGCTGCACCACCACGGGGCGCAGGACGGCCTCTTCGACGCCCTCCAGAGCGGCCAGGAGCAGCTCGTCGTCGCCGGCGCCGACGAGGCGGTGGTGGCCACCTCCAACGGCTCCGACCTCGTCATCGTGGGTGGCTGCTACCAGTCCTACCCGGCCTGCCTCATCGTCCCGGAGAGCTCCTCGATCAAGGCCCCCGCGGACCTCAAGGGCAAGACCGTCGGCACTCCAGGCCGCAAGGGGGAGACCTGGTACGCCCTCCAGCTGGCCATGTCCGCGGCCTCCCTGACCGAGTCCGACCTGACGATCCAGGACATCGGCTACACCCAGCAGGCGGCGCTCGTCGGCGGCAAGGTCGACGCCGTCGTCGGCTTCTCCAACAACGACGCGATCCAGATCCGCCAGGCCGGAACCCCCGTGCGTACCATCCAGGTCGCCGACCGGATCCCCCTCGTGGGCGTCTCGCTGGTGACGACCCGATCCCTGCTGGACTCCCGTCACCAGGACCTCGAGAGCGTCGTCAAGGCCTCGATCAAGGGCATGACCGCCTTCGTCAAGGACCCCGACGCGGCGGTCGAGGCCACCAAGGACCACATGGACGACCTCAAGGTGGATCAGACGCAGGCGAAGCGCGCCCGCGAGGTCGCCGTGGCCACCGGCAAGCTGGTCAGCGGCGACGGCAGCCACCCCATTGGTTCGGTGCGGGTCGACGACGTCGCCGCCATGATCGAGTTCCTCACCTCCCACAAGCTCCTGGGCGACAAGAAGACGCCCAAGGCCGCTGAGGTGTGCGTTCCCCTGGGGCAGTAAGTACACGGGTGTCAGGGGCGCGCCGTCGTCTCAGGAGTCAATCAAACGGCTCGTCAGCTGGGGACGGCCACAGGCATCGCGCTGTGCACCGCCCTTTTCACCGCCTTCGGCGCTTACGCCCCTGGTGAGAGATTCACCGCCGGACTCGTCCCAGCGCTGGGCGCCTGCACGGTTTTGCTGGTAGCGGCCACAGCACTTGTCATTGCCATGCCTCGCGGCTATCTACAGCCGGCAGGCCAGCAGTGAGGAGACGAGGATGGCGCGCGCCCCGACCTCGTAGAGCTCGTCCATGACCCGGTTCATGTCCGCCCGTGGGACCATGGCGCGCACCGCCACCCAGTCGGGATTCTGCAGCGGGGAGACGGTGGGGGACTCGATGCCGGGAGTGAGTGCCGCTGCCAGGTGCAGCTTGTTCATGGGGATGTCGTAGTCCACGAGCACGTAGGCACGGGCGCGCAGCACCCCCTCCAGACGCCGCACGAGCGTGGCCAGACCGGGCTCTCCGCGGAACTGCTCGGTGGTGATGAGTACGGCCTCGCTGACGAGTATCGGGTCCCCGAAGGTCTCCAGTCCGGCCGCCCGCAGCGTTGTGCCGGTCTCGACGACGTCTGCGATGAGGTCGGCCACGCCCAGCTGGACGGAGGACTCCACGGCACCGTCGAGGTGAACGGTCTGGGCCTCCACGCCCCGGGAGGCCAGGTAGCTGCGCACCAGGACGTCGTAGGAGGTGGCCACACGGCGCCCGGCGACGTCGGCCAGGGAGCTCATCGTGCCCTTGGGGGCGGCGAAGCGGAAGGTGGAGCGGGCGAAGCCCAGGGGCAGGTGCTCGACGGCGTCGACCCCGGAGTCCAGGAGCAGGTCGCGGCCGGTGATGCCGGCGTGCACGGTGCCCTGACCGACGTAGACGGCGATGTCGCGCGGACGCAGGAAGAACAGCTCGACGTCGTTGGCCTCGTCGACGAGCACGAGCTCACGGCCCGTGCGGCGGGTGCGGTAGCCCGCCTCGGAGAGCATGGTGATGGCGGGATCGGACAGGGATCCCTTGTTCGGGACGGCGATACGCAGCACGGCGGTTCCTGATCTGTGGTGGGGGAGTCGGGTAGGAGGCATGGGGCCTCGGGACCTACAGGTAGCGGTAGACGTCCTGGAGGCTGTAGCCCTTTGCGACCATCATGACCTGGGCGTGGTAGAGCAGCTGGCTGATCTCCTCACATGCGGCCTCGTCGGACTCGTGCTCGCAGGCCATCCAGGCCTCGGCGGCCTCCTCGACAAGCTTCTTGCCGATGAAGTGGACCCCGCGGTCCAGCTCCTCCACCGTCCCGGAGCCCTCAGGGCGGGTGGCCGCCTTGTGCTGCAGCTCGCTGAAAAGGTCCTCAAAGGTCTTCATGGGCCTAGGCTATCGGAAAGCCGGTGGGCCACTGACCGACCGTTGGCCTATGACCTGGGTGAGACCCGAGCAGCCCCTCGGTGCTCACCACCGTCGCCACGGGTGGAATCATCCGTCCGAGAACGGTGCGCCGACCCGAGGCGACGGTAGGACTTGACCGGCTGCCCCGGATCGGCTCACTCCCGGGTGGCGGCGCGCCTGGCTCCCAGGACCGCTGCCCCCATCGCCACCGAGCCGATGAGCAGGCTCAGGAGGCCGATCTCCAGCCAGCGTTCGGGGAACTGGTGGGCGACAGCCATCCAGCCCCAGGGTGCCAGGCGCCACAGCCAGGTGGCCGCCATAACGTCGTTGCCGCCGATGAGCAGCCCCATGATGACCAGGATGACGTTGAGGACGATCGCCACGACGATCCGGGTGCTCAGAGCCACCGCCAGGCTGACGGCCGCGATCATGAAGGCCACGGCCGGCATCACGAGGAGCCCGTAGACCGGGCCGGTCACCGCCGGCAGGTTCGGGTCCGTGCGGGTCAGAGTGTCGCCGACGACGGTCACGATCCAGGAGACGACCAGGACCGGGATGAGGAAGAGGGCGCTGAGGACCGCGGCTGAGGTCAGGATCCCACAGGATCCCTGGCGAGTGATGAGGGTGCGCCAGGCGGGCTGGAGGCGTCCCCACACGGTGATGCCGACGAGGGCCGCGGCAACCGGCACTCCCATGAGCTCGAGGAAGCTCTGCCCGTACCCGGGTGGATACACGGTGTGGAGGACACCCAGAAAGGCGAGCAGCAAGGTCGCCAGGACCACCCACACGATCCAGGGCAGGACGCCGGCCATCGCCAGGACGGCGCTTCGCGGCCCGGGAATACGGGCCATGCGGGTGGCAGGCGCAGCACGGAGCTGCGGGGTACTCCGGGGCAGCGACGTCGGAGCCTCCACCGGGGCCTGCTCCGAGACATTCTCCGGCTGAGCGTCGGTGGCCTGTCCGCCGGGAAGCAGGCGTCTGAGCCCGACGACGAACCACGCCGAGGACTCAATACCCCCAGATGTGCCGCCAAGAACGGCCAGGCCGGTACCGGCCAGGGTCAGGGCGGCCGTCAGCAGGAACCCGGGCAGGAGCGGGTAGCCCCACACCGGCGAGTCCGCCTCGAGCAGCACGCTGCTGCCGTGAACCCCCAGCAGGGGCAATGGGACCCTGGCCGTCCAGGCCCACGGGAGCATCCACCAGTCGCTCCGCTCGGCCTGGACCACGCCCATCACGGACCAGACGAAGCCCAGGACAGGCGCGATCCCGACGGCGATGACTCGCAGCACGCGGAAGGCTGCCATGCCCCAGGCGCAGGCCCCGGTGACGACGATCCACATGTAGGTGGCGAACAGCAGGTACCGGTCCCAAGGACCCCAGCCGCTGCCGACGATGAGGGCGTGAACCACCACCGGGGCGACCAGCGCCACCTGGCAGGCCAGCGCGGACAGGCTCAGGACCACGATGCGGGCACCCGCCACCCGGCGCGGCGCGACGGCGCGCCACGCCGTCCCACCCTGACGCCACCGCTGCTCACGCCACTGAGCCATCGCCCCGGTCAGCAGCCCCAGAGGCACAGCGAAGCCCCCGGCATACATATGCATCCACGCCAGAGCATTGCCGTTCCACTGGAGCTCCGCGACCACACCTGAGGAGATCGAGGCGTTCGCCAGGATGATGGTGTGAACGGTGAAGATGAGAGTCGCCCCGATCACGCCCCAGGTGAAGGTGCGCCGACTGCGGGTGACCTCGGCGCGCACCAGGTCCCACAGGCTCACGTACGCGGCGGTGCCGGAGGCGCTCATGCCTGCGCCTCCACCTCAGTGCGGCGCCCACCAGCAGTGACGGCGGCCAGGAAGGCCGCCTCCATGGCCCGTTCGTCGTCGGCGTCGGCGAAGTCGGCCAGCGGACCCTCGTAGACGAGGCGCCCGGTTGCCAGAACCCCGATGTCGTCACTCATGCGGGCGATCTCCCCGAGCTGGTGGCTGGAGACAACGACAGTGCGTCCCTCGTCAGCCAGGTTCCGCACGAGATCGCGCAGCTCGATGATGCCCTGAGGATCCAGTCCGTTCTGGGGCTCATCGAGGATGAGGACCTCCGGATCGGCCAGAAGCGCCATGGCCAGGGACAGGCGTACCTTCATACCCGTGGAGAAGGAGCCGGCGCGCTTCCTACCGATCCCGGCCAGCCCCACACGCTCCAGGAGCGGGGTGATCGTCGCCGGGGAGGTGCCGGTCAGGCGGCAGTGGACGAGCAGATTGCGTCGCGCGGACAGCTGGGGGAAAAGGGCGGGGCCGTTAATGGATGCCCCCACCCGGGCCAGGCTGTGACGGGAGAACGGAGCGCCCTGGATCTCCACACGGCCGGCGTCGGGCTCGAGCAGTCCCAGAGCGATGTTGAAGGCGGTCGACTTACCGGCGCCGTTGAGGCCGAGCAACCCGTAGACACGGCCGGGATAGGCCGACAGGTCGAGGCCGTTGAGCACCTGCTGGCGACCGAAGGACTTCGAGACCCCGGCGAGCCTCAACCCGGCGGCGAGGTCGGTGGCGCGGGCGGGGGAGAAGAGAGGTGATGCCGTAGTGGTGGCTGTGTGGGGAGATGTCATGGCCCTATGCTCGTGCGCACTGGTACCTCGGCGGATCCCCACCAGGGATACAGCCCGTGCCCGCCACCGCGGCCCCGTCTCCTCCCTGGGGAGGAGGACTACCGCGGCTGGACGAGCCCGGTGGTCAGCGCATAGATGACGAGCTCGACCCGGTTGCGGCAGCCGGTCTTGCCCAGGATCGTCTTGACATGAGACTTGACCGTCGACTCGGCAACATGGAGCCGCTCACCGATCCGGGCGTTGCTCAGCCCCTGGCACACCAGGGCGAGCACGGCGTCCTCCCGACCGGTGAGAGCCTCGTAAGGTCCCGACGGCGCCCCGACGACGGGCACGGCCCCGTCAGCCGGCCCCGACAGTGGAGCGGGCGACTGCGGGGCATCAGGTCCGGTACCTGCGTCAAGGTGCGCCAGAACGGTTCCGGTGACGGCCGGATCCAGCCAGGACCCGCCGTGGGCGACGACACGGATCGCCTCCAGCAGCGTCGTCGGCTCGGCGTCCTTGAGGAGGAATCCGTGGGCGCCGGCACCCAGGGCCGCCAGGACGAGATCCTCATCGTCGAAGGTGGTTAGGACCAGAACCCGCAACGAGGCAGTGGCCGGTGCGGCACGCAGCTCGCGAATGGCACTGATCCCGTCCAGGACCGGCATCCGCAGATCCATGAGCACCAGGTCGGCCCCTCCGTGGGGACCGATGGCCCGAGCGGTCAAACCCTCGATGGCCTGGCGCCCGTTGACGGCCTCCAGCACGACCTCCATATCGGGCTGCGCGGCCACAAGAGCACTGAAGGCACTGACCAGCAGCGGCTGATCGTCGACAACAGCCACCCTGATAACACCGGTCGTCCTGGTCGTCATCTGCAGTCTCCTGATCCTGTCTCGTCGGCCGTCATGGCGCTCGCGGGCAGCTCGAGCGGCGCCACCGGGAAGTCGACATCAATGGTGAAGAAGCTGTGGTCCCCGTCGTTGTGGACGCCGTGGGTCATGGTTCCGCCCACGAGCCTGAGTCGCTCCTCGAGGCCGACGAGCCCGCTGCCGCCGAAGGGGGAGTGCTCTGCGACGTCCGGCACCGGGTTGGCGACGTGAAGGTGGCAGGACTCCTGCGAGAGTGTCAGGATCAGCTCGATCTGGCCGGTTCCGTGCCTGACGGCGTTGGTGAGAGTCTCTCCTACTAGACGCACGAGGGTGAGACGTTGTATCGCCGACCACGCCGAGTTGCAGCGGTCCAGGACCTCCGGTTCCGGAAGCGCGGCGCTGATCCGGCTCCCCGAGCTGCGAGTGGTCGCGATAAGGGCCGGGATGGTCCGCAGGTCCGCCAAGGGAGTGATCTCACCGGCGTCGGAGCGCAGGACGGAGACGAGCTGGCGCACGGAGGCCAGGGAGGCATCGGCCGTGTCGCGCACCGTGGCCAGGGTGCGGCGCAGCCGTTCCTCACCGCCCAGGGCGAGTCCGGTGGCGGCCTGCACCTTGATCGTGGTGAGGCTGTGCCCCACGAGGTCGTGGAGCTCTCGGGCCAGGCTGAGGCGCTCGGCCGCAACCGCCTGGGCCGCAGCGATGCCGACGTCGAGGGCCTGGTTCTCGGCGATCCGGCGCCGGGAGGAGGCCAACAGGTAGGTGAGCACCACGGCACCGACGAAGACCAGGCTGGTGAGCGTGCGGACGACCAGGATGGCTTCGTTCCAGCCGCCGCTTGTCGTCTGGTCGCCACCTGATTCGTAGGGCCGGGTGTAAGAGGCCAAGGTGACGGGGTTGACCAGGGCACCGGCCAGAGCCAGCAGGAGCGCCGCCGTACCCCAGCGCCGATCGGACTCCCAGCGGGTGATGGTGTAGAGACTGGTGACCGCCGTGGCGATGATCGGGTTGAGGCCGAGGTTGACGGGGGAGAGGGCCACGAGGACCGCATAGGCCGCGAGCAGGGCGTAGGTCGCGATGAAGGAGGCACGCAGGAAACGCAGCCTGCCGAACTGCACCAGCGCCAGCGCCAGGCACAGGGCGAAGTCCGCAACATAGACGGCGTAGCCGCCGAAGCGCAGGACGAAGGTGACCGACTCCAGAGCGAAGGCGAGGAAGACGGTCCCCAGGGCGAGATCCACGACCGGGACCGAGTACCGTGACCAGCGACCTCCTCGCCCCGGCACCGTGCGGTGACGGGCCCGCCAGTCGTAGGCCGCTGACAGACTCGCTGTCAACGGCAGCGCCGCGCCGTGGGCCGTTGCACCCAGTCGTCCCTCTCGATCAGCCATGCGCCGTCCCCGCGGTCAGGAGCCGGCGCGCGTGGCGGCCGGCCGCAGCCGCGGTGATGAAGGCTGCCGTGTCCTCATCCAAACCCCGCCGCATGGTGGACAGCCTCACCCCGGTCTCCACCTCGGCCGCCCGCAGCAGCTCCAGGAGCCCATCGGCCGGAACCTCGACCAGCCGGTGCTGCTCGGCACCAGGTCGCGGGGCGCACAGGGCCTTAGCCTCCTGACGCACCTGCGCTCCCAAAGGATCCTCCAGGTCGGGGACGACGACGTCGGCCCCTGCCAGTGCGACCCGCCCGTAGGCCGTCATCGAGTGGTGGGACACGCCCCGGTGGCGGGTGCGGGCATCGGCCTGGGAGACACGCAGGCAGGCCACCGGGCGCCCGCCCAGCGTGGCGATGGCGTTGATGGCGTCCCCGCAGGCCACCCCGGAGAAGCCCCAGGGCGTCTCGGTACCCAGGTTCCCGGGCCCCTGGATGACGACGGCGGCGTCGGCGTGCAGGACGTGCCGGGCTGCCAGGAGCGCGTTGTGGATGCTGACCGCCTCGATGTCGCCGCCCCAGGCCTGTCCGGCCGTGATGGTCCCGCTCAGCCACCCGGCCCGGCTCAGCGCGGCAACGACGCGCGAGTAGGCCAGGGGCAGGGCCCCGCCGTCGGTCATGATGTAGACGACGCGCGGCTGGTCCTGGCCGTCGGGGGAGCGCAGCCCGGCGAGCACCGCCGGCAGGCTCGAGTGCAGGTCGGCCACCACCACTGGCATCCCCTCCAGGTCGAGGCTGCCGATCGGCTGGGACAGCAGGCCGTGGTGGGCGGTGCCCTGCTCGTCAACGCCGGTGACCATGACCTGATCCGGCATGTAGCGGGCCTTGACGAGGTGTCCCTCGCGCGGTGGATCGGTGGGCAGGACGTCCAGGCGAGAGCTGACCATGGCGTGCCCACCCGTGCCCAGGGCACGGTCGAGGGCCGAGACCTCCAGCCTCACCCGTTCCTCGGCGGCGGGCAGCCCGGTGAGGGTCTCGTAGGCGACCGCGCGGACCCGCTGGCCGGGCAGCAGACTGTCCGCACCGCTGGGAGCCCCGACGATCTCCACGTCCAGCTCTGCGCAGGAGCGCCCCGCCGGTCCCCATGCCGTCCTGGTCCCGGTCACTACGCCGTCACGCCACATCATGGCGGCAGACTATCCGGGCACGCGCGTCACCAGCCGCAGGCCACCGGACTCTCCTAGGCTGGGGGACCGTGAGCCAGCAGACCCGTAGCACCGAGGAACGCCTGGTGAGCCTTCTGCTCACCTTGCGCAACACCACCACCGGCCTCAGTGCCGAGGAGCTCGTGGCCGGCGTGCCGGGATACGCCTTGGCGGACCCGTCCACCAATCCGCTCTCGGCGCGCCGCAAGTTCGAGCGGGACAAGGACACGCTGCGCGAGCTCGGTATCGAGGTGACCACCACAGGACACTCCGAGGAGCCCCGGTACCGGATCGTCGAGGAGGACTACACCCTGCCCGCGCTGCATCTGAGCGCCGAGCAGACCGCCTGTCTGAGCCTGGCCGCCTCCGCCTGGCGCGACGGTGGTCTTCCCGCCACGGCCAGGAGGGCCCTGACCAAGCTGCGCGCCGTGAGCGAGGGGCCGACCGGGGGCAGCTCCACCGGCCTACCGGTTCTCACCGCGGACCTGTCCGGTGAGGAGATTCCCGAGGAGCTCATCACCGCGGTCGACGAGCGCCGCCTGGTCACCTTCGACTACGTCTCCGCCCGCTCGGGCAGCACCCGGGCCCGGACCGTCGAGCCGCATCACCTGCGCCTGGCTGAGGGCGCCTGGTACCTCGACGCCGTCGAACCCGCCGGTCCCCACAGTCTGAACGACAGCAAGACACCAGAGGAACCGGCAGGAACCGCCGGCAGGCTGCTGACCTTCCGCCTGGCCCGTATCACCGGGACAGTCACCGTCCATGAGCGCCCCGGAGCCTTCACCCGGCTTCCCACCAAGGCACCCAGCCGCCGGCGCGCGCTGCTCGCCGCCCTGCCAGGGCGGGCCCTGGGACTGCGTCTGGCAGGGGCTCACCTCGACCCGGCTCAGGACCCACCGGCAGACCTGCCCACGCACCTGGAGGGCCGCGATCTCATCGCCGTGGAGTATGAGGATTCCTTCTCCTTCGCCGGGACCGTGGCCGCTCTTGGCGACGCAGTCGTCGTCCTCGCCCCCGACTCCTTGCGCCGGGCGGTCCTGTCCCACCTGCGAGGCGCGGCCGGACTGACGGCACCGGAAGGGGAGTGACCATGGCTCGCGTATCCGCCTCCGACCAGCTCACGCGACTGCTCGCCCTGCCCGCCTGGGTCGCGGACCACCCCGGCGTGACCGTCACGGAGGCCGCCGAGCACTTCGGCGTCACCCCAGCCGTCATTGAGCGCGACGTCAACACACTGTGGGTCTCCGGCTTGCCCGGTGGCATGCACGGCGACCTCGTTGACTTCGACGCCGCGGACTTCGAGGCCGGGCGCCTGCGCCTGTCCGAACCACTGGGGCTGGACCGCCCGGTTCGCCTCACCCGGCAGGAGGCGATCTCTCTGCTCATGGCGCTCAGGGTGCTCGCCGACCTCCTGGCCGACGATGACGCCTCCACGCCCGTGATCGCCTCCACCCAGGAGGCCGTCACCGCCCTGCTCACCGCAGGTGTTGCCGACGACGCAGACATGCAGGCCGATGTGCAGGGCGGCCCGTCAACCAGTCCGGTCTCCGAGCATGCCGACCGTTCCGGTCGCACGGCACAGATCCTGGCCGCCGTGCGCTCCGCTCTGCGGGACAGGTGCCGTCTCCACCTGGCCTATGTCTCCGCCACCGACACCCCCTCGGAGCGAGACGTCGATCCCATCACACTGGAAAGTGATGGATCACATATGAGGCTGGTGGGCTGGTGCCTCAGCGCGAAGGCCGAGCGCAGCTTCCGCCTGGACCGGATCACATCGATCACAGTGCTCGACACCCCTTCCGTGCGGCATCGCGCCTCACGTAGAACGAAGCAGACTGCGGCCGATCACTCCGCGGGGGACAGACCTCGCGCCACGCTGGTCCTGCATCCGACGGGCCGCTGGCTGGCGGAGCAGATCCCGTGCGTCTCCCAGGAGGAGACCGCAGACGGCAGCCTCAGGGTTGTCGTTGAGGGACGCGACCGCGCCTGGCTCATCGGCCTGGTTCTCTCAGCGGGTCGTCATCTTGTGACGGTGGAGCCCCCGGATCTCGCCCAGGAGGCCGCCGCAGCAGCCAAACAGGCTCTGGCCTCATATAACTGCTGAGCCCTGCCCCGTCCGCCTTGGGGAGAACCGCCAGGGCCGCCGTTCTGAGGCGCCGGCCCGGGAGGCTACACTCAGCCCGTATCGATAGCCCCTACCACAAGGAGCAGCGCCGTGAACCTCTTTAAGCCGTCGCACATCATCTTCCTGCTCATCGTCGTCATTCTGCTGTTCGGCTACAGGAAGCTGCCTGACATCGCCCGCAGCGTGGGCCAGTCCATGAAGGTCTTCAAGAAGGAGGTCAAGGAGCTGCGCGACGACGACTCCAAGGACTCCCAGGCTCAGATCCAGCAGCCGCAGGAGGGCACCTACTACACCGAGCCCACCCAGGACGGTCAGACCGCTCAGAGCGCCGAGGGTTCATCCCAGAAATGATGTCATCCGGCGAGAGCCGGTGACCTGCAGACGAAGGAGGCCGCGGTGCCCAAGCTCCCTCAGATCAAGCGATCGAGGCGCAGGGACAACCCCGAGGCGCGCATGTCCATCGGGGACCACCTGCGCGAGCTGCGCCAGCGTCTCTTCGTCTCCGCAGTAGGCGTCATGGTGATGACGGTCGTGGGCTATATGCTCTACGAACGCGCCTTCGCCCTCATCACCCGCCCCATTGAGCAGGCCAATGCCAAGGGCGCGAATCTCACCCTGAACTTCGACACGATCCTGGCCTCCTTCGACATGAAGCTCGAGGTGTCGATCTGGCTGGGCGTCCTGCTGTCCTCACCTTTGTGGATGTACGAGTTCTGGGCCTTTGTGGGACCGGGAATGACCCGTAAAGAGAAGGCCTACACCTGGGCCTATGGCGCAGCCGGTCTGTTTCTGTTCCTGGCCGGTGCGGCTCTGGGGATCTGGGTGATGCCTCATGCGGTTTCCATTCTCACCAGCTTCATCCCTGACGGCCCCACTGCCGGAGTAATCGGGGCAAACCTCTATCTCTCCTTCGTCATGAGGCTGGTCCTCGTCTTCGGCATCGCCTTCCTCCTGCCCGAGCTGCTCGTCGCCCTCAATATGCTTGGGCTCATGCAGGGAAAGACCATGCTCAAAGGGTGGCGCTGGGCCATTGTGGGCATCGTCACCTTCATGGCGATTGCCAATCCGCTGCCGGATCCCTGGTCCATGGTCTTCATGTCCGTACCCATCGCCGGCCTGTACTTCCTGGCCTGCTTCATCTCCATCACGCATGACAAACGGGTGGAGAGGAAACGCGCTGAGCTCGACGCCGAGCTCGAGGCCGCCCTGGCCGAGTAGCCGGGACTATCAACCGGTTCCTGCCTGACTTATCACACCTGTTCCTTTGATGCGTATCGCTCTGCTGTCCAATCCCTCCTCCGGACGCGGCCGTCATGCGGCCGCCGACGACGTCGCCCGCCAAGTCCTGAGCGAGGCCGGCCACGAGGTTCTCCACGTCCGTGGCAGCTCCTACGAGCAGGCGCGTCGCGCGGGGCGGGCCCTCCTGGGCGACGGGCCGCACCGGAACGTCGAGGCACTGGTCGTCGTCGGCGGGGACGGCATGGTCCACCTGGGGGTGGACATCGTGGCCACGACGGGCGTGCCTCTGGGCATCGTGGCCACCGGCACCGGTAACGACATCGCCCGGCACTTCGGTCTGCCCAGCCGGGATGCGGCGGCCTCAGCCCGCCTCATCAACCGGGCGCTGTCCGGCGAGGGGGCAATCACGGCGGTGGACGCGATCTACGCCTCCCGCCCCGACGGCTCCTTGCTGGCCCCGCAGCGTCGCTGGTCACTGGCCGTGGTCAGCGCCGGGGTGGACGCCGCCGTCAACGCCCGCGCCAACACCCTTTCCTGGCCGGCCCGCGAGGGACGCTACGTGCGCGCCTTCACGGCCGAACTCGCAACGCTGGCGCCCTACGGATACCGGATCACCACCGACGAGAGCACCTGGGAGGGGCCGGCGCTCCTGCTGGCGGTGGCCAACACCCGTTACGTCGGCGGTGGCATGGACCTGGCACCCCAGGCGGACCCCGCCGATGGCCTGCTGGAGGTGCTGCGCCTGGACCCCGTGGGCCGCGCCCACCTACTCACCCTCTTCCGCCGGCTCTTCCGCGGCACGCACCTGACTGACCCGGCCGTCCACGTGGAGCGCAGCCGCAGCGTCACCATTGAGGCGCTCGCTGAGAGAACCGGCCACGACCGGGGGATGCGTCCGCCTCCTCATCCCTTCGCAGACGGAGAACCATTGGCCGAGCTGCCCCTGCGCCTCGAGGCGGTCCCCGACGCCGTCCGGCTGCTCCTACCGGCTCAGGGTTGATCCGGCCCGTAGGGTTGTTGCCATGAGCTCACCAGCAGAGCGCTATGCCGCATCTCGACGTCGACAGGCCGCCTCCAGCAGTGAGCTCGCCCGGTTCGCCCAGGGCTACGACTTCCCCCTCGACGCCTTCCAGGAGGAGGCCTGCGGCGCCGTCGAGAGGGGAGAGGGCGTCCTGGTTGCCGCCCCGACGGGCGCGGGCAAGACCGTGGTGGGGGAGTTCGCGGTCCACCTGGGCCTGGTCCGGGGGCTCAAGACCTTCTACACCGCCCCCATCAAGGCACTGAGCAACCAGAAGTACCTGGACCTCGTGGCCCGGCACGGTCAGGAGCGGGTGGGGCTGCTGACCGGTGACACCTCCGTCAACCCCCATGCGGACGTGGTGGTCATGACCACCGAGGTGCTGCGCAACATGCTCTACTCGGGCTCGCATGACCTGGATCGGCTGGGATTCGTGGTCATGGACGAGGTCCACTACCTAGCCGACCGCTTCCGCGGGCCGGTGTGGGAGGAGGTCATCATCCACCTGCCCGCCGAGGTCCAGGTGATCTCCCTGTCCGCCACGGTCTCCAACGCCGAGGAGTTCGGCGACTGGCTCGGCCAGGTGCGCGGCAGGACTGCCGTGGTCGTCTCAGAGGAGCGTCCCGTCCCGCTGACTCAACACATGATGGTCGGTCGCCGGCTGCTGCCGTTGTACTCCCACCCCGCGGATCCGGCTGAGCCCAAGACAGCCACCGACACGGCTGCTGCCACGGCGGATTCGGAGCGGGCAGAACAGCCAGAGCAGTCCGAGCAGAAGGAGCGGACGGGGCAGCCTCCGCTCAACCCCGAACTGCTCAAGGCCGTCAAGCAGGCCCGGCGTGCCGCCGCCTCCGGAGGCGGCTCCAAGAACGGCCACCACGGCCGCAGTGGCGGTTCCGCCCGGAGGCCGCAGCCCTGGAAGCGCTCCGCACGAGGCGGACGGGCACCTCGCCGCGGCGAGGGGGGAGCCCGCACGGCCAGGTTGAAGCCGCCCTCGCGACTGCAGGTCGTGACGGCTTTGGAGGGGGCGCGCCTTCTGCCCGCGATCGTCTTCGTCTTCTCCCGGGCAGGTTGCGAGCAGGCCGTCCACCAGGTGGTGAGCGCCGGGGTGGACCTGACCACCGAGGCCGAGGCGGCCCGGATCCGGGACGTCATCGAGCGGCGCACCGCCGACATCCCCGCCGGCGACCTGGGGGTCCTTGGCTTCCACTTCTGGGCCCACGCCCTGGAGCGTGGTGTTGCGGCCCATCATGCGGGACTGCTGCCGGTGTTCAAGGAGACGGTGGAGGAGCTCTTCAGCGCGGGTCTGGTCAAGGTCGTCTACGCCACCGAGACCCTGGCACTGGGGATCAACATGCCCGCCCGCACCGTGGTCCTGGAGTCACTGCGCAAGTGGAACGGCTCGGCCCATGTCACCCTCAGCCCGGGGGAGTACACCCAGCTGACGGGACGGGCCGGGCGCCGCGGCATCGACATCGAGGGTCACGCCGTCGTGCTGGCGGCTGACGACGTCGAGCCGGCCACGGTCTCCTCACTGGCCTCCCGGCGCACCTACCCGCTGGTCTCCGCTTTCCGGCCGACCTACAACATGGCCGTCAACCTGCTCGAGCGCATGCCCCGGACGCGGGTGCGTGAGGTGCTCGAGCAGTCCTTCGCCCAGTTCCAGGCCGACCGCGGCGTCGTCGAGCTGGCCGCTCAGGCCCGCCGCAAGCGCCACCGCCTGGAGGGCCTGGAGAAGGACATGACCTGTCGCCTGGGTGACTTCCGCGAGTACGCCTCCCTGCGCCAGGCCATCGCCGACGCCGAGGCGGACCTGTCGCGGGACAAGGCCGCGGCGCGCCGCAGCGAGACGGGACGGACCATGAGCTCACTGGGACGCGGTGACGTCGTCGTCTTCCGCAAGGGGCGACGCCGTCGCCACGGCATCGTCCTGGAGGTCGGTGCCGACCGGACCGGGACCCCCACCATCACGGTGCTGGGGGAGGACTCGCGAGTGGCCAGCCTGACCCCGGACACAGCGCCGGACGGAGTCATGCGTGTGGGCGCGCTGCGGGTGGCGGACTCGGTGGACCCGCACCGGCCCCGGGATCGGGACCGGCTCGTTCAGCGTCTGGTCGACGCGCTGCGCTCAGGGGACCTGGAAGGGGGCACGAAGCGCACACGCACCCGCTCCAGCCGCGCACAGGCCCGCCGAGACAGCGCGATCGAGAACCTCGAGCGCCTGCGCCACGAGATGCGCTCCCACCCCTGCCACGGGTGCCCCGACCGGGAGGAGCACGCGCGGGTGGGCCGCAAGTGGTCGCGGGCCAAGGCCGATGCCGAACGCCTCCAGCGACGCATCGAGACCCGCACCGGCACCATCGCCCGCCTCTTCGACGCCGTCTGCCAGGTGCTGCTCGAGCTGGGCTATCTGCGCCCGGTGGACCGGGGGCACCCGGAGCGCGAGCTGCGAGTCACGGGTGCCGGCAAGGTGCTGGCCCGGATCTATGCTGAGCGGGACCTGCTCATCGCCGAGTGCCTGCGCACGGGAGTCTTCGAGGACCTCAGCGCCTCAGAGCTGGCCGGGGCGCTGAGCGCCTGCGTCTACGAGCCACGACTGAGCGCCCAGTCGATCGGGCTGCCAGTGGCGCCCGGGTCGAGGCTCGGCCAGTGCCTGCGCGCACAGCTGGGGGTCTCCCACCGGATCCACGACCTGGAGTCCCTGGCCCGCATCGAGGCATCCTCAGGAGCAGAGCCGGCGTTGGCCGGGTCCGTCCAGGCCTGGTGCGATGGCGCGCAGCTGGCGGACATCCTGGATGCCACTGAGCTGACGGCCGGAGACTTCGTGCGCTGGTGCAAGCAGCTGCTCGACGTCGTCGGCCAGATCGCGAGCCTCTCACCACCACCGGACGCCAGCCCCGAGCAGGCCAGAGCTGTCACCAGCCTGTCGATGCGCGCCGCCGAGGCGTCCCTGGATCTCAATAGGGGAGTGGTGAGCTGGTCCGCCGTGTGACGCTGCGGCTAGTACTCTCGTTCCAGCCGATACTCCGGACGACAGGACTCATGCCCCAATGTCAGGCTTCTTCGCCCTCCTCGACGACATCGCCACGCTCGCCAAGCTGACGCTGTCCACCGTTGACGACACGGCCTCCATGGCCGTCAAGACCTCCGCGAAGGTGTCGGCGGCTGCCGTCGACGACGTCGCCACCACGCCCCAGTACGTCACCGGTATCACCCCGGATCGTGAGCTGCCGATCATCAAGAAGATCACGCTGGGCTCGCTGCGCAACAAGCTCCTCATCATCCTGCCGATCGGCCTGCTGCTGACAGCCGTGGCACCGTGGCTCCTGCCGGTGGCACTCATCATCGGCGGCGCCTACCTGTGCTTCGAGGGTGGGGAGAAGATCCTGGAGCGCTTCGGCGGCGTTGCCCACGCCACGGAGAAAACCGGCCCGGTCGACGAGGCCCAGATCATCCGTCAGGCCATCACGACGGACTTCGTCCTGTCCACCGAGATCATGCTGCTTGCCCTGGCCGAGGTCGAGGGGGAGTCCTCCATGCGGCGCATCATCGTCCTGGTCCTCATCGCCCTGCTCATCACCTTCGCCGTCTACGGCCTGGTGGCGGCCCTCATCAAGCTCGACGACGCCGGGGCGCACCTGGCCGGGCAGGGCCGTACCGGCATCATCCGGTCCTTCGGGCGTGCGATTGTGACCTTGGCGCCGGCGCTCTTCCGCGGCATCGGGATCGTCGGGACCGTGGCGATGCTGTGGGTCGGCGGACACATCCTGGCGACCAACCTCGCCAAGGTCGGCTTCCACCCCCTGCACCACGCCATTGAGTGGGCCGAGGAGCTCACCCACAACCCGGTCTTGTCCTGGCTCACCGGAACAGCCATGTCCTGCCTCATCGGCGCAGTCATCGGCACCCTGCTGGCCCTGGCCTGGCAGCCCGTGCACCACGCTGTGGCCCGCCGTCACAAAGGTTAACCATCAAACTTACCCGTATGCTTCACCGCGTGACAGAGCCTTCCCGGTTGCCCTCCTGGCTGCGTACCCGGCTGCTTTCTCAGTCTCCCCGCCGGCTTCGCCGATCAGCGCCCGCAGCGGTGGCGCTGCTGGCGGGCCTGGCCACCTACGCCGCCTTCCCCCCGGTGAACCTGTGGTGGTCGGCCCTCATCGGGGTCGGAGCATTCATGCTCCTCATCCGCGGCCGCGGCTTCTGGGCGGGCACCGGTCTGGGACTGCTCTACGGCTTCGGCCTGTTCACGCCTCTGCTGCACTTCACGATGGTGGGTATGGGCAACCCGATCGGCTGGATCGCGCTGACGCTCTTCGAGTCGCTCTACCTGGCTGGACTCGGTGGGGCCTGGTCCCTGGTGAGTCGCCTGCCGCTGCTCCAGGGAGCTGCCCCCCGAGGGCGGTTCACGCGGCGTGTGCCGGCCGGTGCAGCCAGCGTGCTCTTCTTCGCTGTGCTGTGGTCCGGGGTCGAGGAGCTGCGCTCAGTGTGGCCGCTGGGTGGTTTCCCCTTCGGGCGCCTGGCCTTCGCCATGTCTGACGCCCCCATCCTGCCGGCCGCCGCCTATGTCGGCAGCGCCGGGGTGGGACTGCTGGTATCACTGGCCGCGGCATGCATCGCTCACGCGGCTCGATCCGTCTATGAGCGCCGTGCCCTGCCGGTCCTCCTCAGCGCAGCACTCGCAGCGGCTCTGCTCGTTGCGCCGCGGACGCTGCCACTGGATACGCGAGCTGAGAACGGCACCGTCCGTGTCGGAGCCGTCCAGGGCAACGTGGCCACCGACTTCGAGGACGCCTTCAACCGGGCCCTGGAGGTGACCGGCAACCACGCTGAGGCCACGAGGAAGCTGGCCGCCGACGTCGGCCCCGGTAGCCTCGATATGGTCGTCTGGCCGGAGAACTCCGCGGACCTCGACCCGCGCGACTACCCGGCTTCTGCGGCCATCGTTGATGAGGCCGCCCAAGCGGTCCGGGCTCCGGTTCTCGTGGGCGCGGTTCCTTTCGTCGACGACATCCGCTACAACGACGTCCTCATCTGGAATCCCGGCGACGTCTCCGGGAACACATCTCATTCCTACTACCGCAAGCACCGCCCCGTGCCCTTCGCGGAGTACATCCCCTCCCGTTCTCTGGTACGGCGCCTGACCACCCAGGTCGACCGGGTCGGTATCGACATGCTGCCCGGCACCGGTCCCAGCACGCTGACGGTTCCGGCCATCACTCAGGGCCGAGACGTCACCTTCGCCATGGGCATCTGCTTTGAGGTCGCCTATGACGACGCCCTGCGCACCGGCGTCAAACAGGGCGGGCAGGCGATCATCATCCCGACGAACAACGCCTCCTTCCTCGACTCAGGCGAGGCCGCCCAGCAGCTCGCCCAGGGGCGCGTCCAGGCCGTGGTCCATGGACGCAGTGTCATCCAGGCCTCCACCGTCGGTTACACCGCGATCATCAACCCCCGCGGTGAGGTCGAGCAGGTCACCCAGCCATACACTCAGGCGAGTCTCGTGGCCGACGTCGCGCTGCGCAGCTCCCAGACTGTTGCCGACCGGCTCGGTGCCGCCCCCGGCATCATCCTCCTCGTCGGTGCAGGCGCGCTGGTCGGAGCCGGTATCCTGAGCCAAGTGCGCCCAAGGCGCAGCCACTAGCCTCGACGCCACGCTACTCAACCATGGAGAGAGAAGTGAAGACACTCGTCGTCATCCCCACCTACAACGAGATCGAGTCCCTGCCCGTGGCACTGGACCGGGTCCGCGAGCACGCTCCCGAGGCGGACATTCTCGTCGTCGACGACGGTTCCCCCGACGGTACCGGTGACTACGCCGATACCCGCGCGGACGAGGACTCCCACGTCCATGTCCTGCACCGCTCGGAGAAGAACGGGCTGGGTCCGGCTTACCTCGCCGGGTTCTCCTGGGCACTGGCCGCCGGCTATGAGCTCATCGTGGAGATGGATGCCGACGGCTCCCACCGCGCCGAGGACCTGGCCCTGCTCATTCAACGCGCCGAGATGGCCGACGAGCCAGACCTCGTCATCGGCTCACGGTGGGTCTCCGGCGGCGCCACCGAGGGCTGGGACGCCAAGCGCGTGGCCCTGTCCAAGGCCGGGAACCTCTACATCAACGCCATGCTGGGTCTGCGCGTCAAGGACGCCACCGCGGGCTTCCGGGTCTTCCGTGCCTCGATCCTGCGCCGCATGGACCTCGGTAAGGTCGAGGCCCTCGGTTACGGGTTCCAGGTCAATATGACCAAGCTGGTTGACGAGATCGGCGGCCGCATCGTGGAGATGCCTATCACCTTCCTGGAGCGGGAGGCCGGCCAGTCCAAGCTCTCCGGGGGAATCTTCACCGAGGAGCTGTCCCTTGTGACCCGTTGGGGAGTGGCCAAGCGCTCCAGCCAGCTGCTCGATGCGGCCAAGGTCGCCGGTAGCAGGCTTCGCGCCGCCCGCGACAAGCGCCGTCGGGCTGCTGCTGGCTACCAGCAGCAGCGCCCGTCGGCCTCATCCCGTCAGAAGCGCTCCTAGCGGGCCTTCAGCCGCTGACCCGCTCGCGGTAGACCTCGCCACTGCGCAGTGCCTCGAGGCGCTCATTGAGGAGAACCTCGAGCTCATCGACCTTGCGGCGCTCCAGGAGCATGTCCCAGTGGGTGCGCGGGGTCTTCTTGGGCTCGTCGGGCTCGGGCTCGTCCTCACCGCGTCGGGCGGCGATCTGGCCGCACTCGGGGCACTCCCAGGTGGGAGGCACCTCGGCCTCGGTGGACATCGGGATCCTGGTGACGTGCGCCATCGGGCACTCGTAGCTGACGATCATCCGCTCAGCGAACTCGACGCCGTCCTCCGACTCCATCGACTTCGCACCGATGGTCATGCCTCGCAGTGCGCGGTCTGCCATGCTTCTGGTCTCCTTGTGGCTCGTCTCTCGTGGTGTCCCGGTCCTCTGGCGGAGCGTACGGCTCACGCACAGCCTCAAGGGCACCGGTGCGTCAACACCGAAGGAGGGCACAGTGTTCCCACCGGGTTCCTCCGGTCTCGACGCGATCAGGGTAATGATGATACCGGTTGGCGTCTAACGCGACGTCGTCGGTCCGGATCGGCGACGTCGCTGCGGTCGACATCGCCGGAACAGACGTCTACGCCCTGTACGGGACGCCAGGGAACGGCATACTTGGCTCCATGGCTCAGCGCATCGGCATTCTCACGGCGGGCGGCGACGCCCCAGGACTCAACGCGGCGATCCGAGGCTTTGGAAAGGCGGCGATCCAGCAGCACGGCTGGGAGCTCATCGGTTTCCGGGACGGCATGCGAGGCCTGGCCGAGAACCGCTTCACCGAGCTCGACTCAGCTGCCCTGTCCGGGATCCTCACCACGGGTGGAACCATGCTGGGGACCAGCCGGGACAAGGTGCATCGCATGATGATCGATGGCGAGCCCCGTGACATGGTGCCCACCATTGTGGAGAACTGCGAGAAGGACGGGATTGACGCCCTCGTCTGCCTCGGTGGGGGCGGGACCGCGAAGAACGCCAAACGCCTTATGGATGCGGGTCTCAACGTCATCCACCTGCCCAAGACCATTGACAACGACATCGTTCACACCGACTCCTCCTTCGGCTTCGCCACGGCCCTGGAGATTGCCACGGAGGCCGTGGACCGGTTGCACTCGACGGCGCACTCCCACCACCGCATCATCCTCACCGAGATCATGGGGCACCGGGCCGGCTGGTTGGCCCTGGGCGCCGGCATCGCGGGCGGGGCGGACGTCATTCTACTGCCCGAGATTCCGTACTCGGTGGACGCGATCGCGGACAAGATCGAGCGACGCCGCTCCCACGGGTCGTCCTTCTCAGTGGTGGCCGTGGCCGAGGGGGCACTGTCGGTGACGGATCACGCCGAGCTGGAGCACGCCCGCGCCCTGGTCAAGGACGCCTCCAGTCCTGAGCGCAAGGCGATGGCCAAGCGGGGCGTCAAACGCCTGGAGGCATCCCACCGCGCCAACACCTTCAGCCTGGCCGAGCAGCTGGAGAACCTGACGGGGCTGGAGGCGCGCGTGTCCATCCTGGGATACGTCCAGCGCGGCGGTTCGCCCTGCGGCGTGGATCGTCTTCTGGGCACGCGTCTGGGTGTGGCCGGAGCCAACGCGATCGCCGAGGGCCGCTACGGTGTCATGGTGGCTGACCGCGGTCATGGCACGGAGCTGGTGCCACTCAAGGACGTGGCCGGCCACACCAAGTTCGTTCCGGCCGATCACGAGTGGATCCAGGCCGCTCGCGCCGTGGGGACCGCGCTGGGGGACTGAGGACCCCGGCCCTGAGCGGAGGAGAGTCGGGCCTCAGCGAAGGAGGAGCGGTCCGGGAGTCCAGGCGATCTCTCCAGCTCCCACACCGGTGGGGGCGTCACCGGAGACGATGACGTCGGCACGCTGCCATGGACGGTCCTTGGCGAAGAAGAGGCGCTCACCGGCCATCCACCAGTGCCAGAAACGCACCGACTCCTCGGCGTCGCCGTTGACGCCCTCAGCGATGTCCCGCTTGATGCCGCGGCGCTCGGCCACGTCGTCTCCGGTCTGAACCCACACGTGCGCGTCAATGAGGTTGCTGACCGCGCGCAGACCGGCTCCGGTCCCCTCGACGACGACCAGGGGAGAGCCGGCCGGGACGCGGATGGAGCCCTCGCGGCCGTGCTCCCGCCACTTGTCCGGGACGAGGTCGAGGCAGCCGGCCTCGTGCAACCGGGTCAGGGTGTCGACGTACAGCTGATCCCAGTCGTAGAGCGGCTCGTTCCAGATGAGGTCGTCAAGGTGGAAGGCCTGCGCGCCGGGGACGGCCGCGGTCAGCGCCGTGGTGAGCGTTGTCTTGCCGGATCCGCCTCGTCCGTCGACGGCGATGATCGCCGGCCGTCCCTCCGGGGCTGCGACAAGGCTCAGCAGATGCGCAACGACCTCATCGGTACCGCTGACCTGCCACTGAGTGACGGCGGGTTCTTCGGGCTGCAGCTCGACGGACTGGTCACCCTTGACCCATCGGAGACTGTCGCTGTCGGCGGGGTTGTTCTGCTTGCCGCACATAGTGGGTCCTTTCAGGCAACGGCTCATGAGGGTCAGGTCGAGGATCTGACCATGCTTCTCGCCGGCCTGCGGGACAGTGCCGACAGTGGTGAAACCATAGCGCTCGTGCAGGTGCGCCGAAGTCGCGTTACTCGCCTCGATCAGGGCGATCATAGTGCGGTCCCCGGCCTGCCGTGAGGCCTCGATGAGGGCGGCGAGGAGCCTGGCACCAAGCCCTTTGCCTTGAGCCGTCGGGCTGAGGTAGATCGAGTCCTCGACTGTGCGGGCGTAGCCCTCGTAGGAGTGCCAGGGACCGGCCACCGCAAACCCGACGACATCATGCGGCTTGCCACTGACGTGAGCAACGAGAGCCGTTCCTCGCTGCACCATGGGGGCCAGCCAGGTCTCGGCCCTGGCAGGGTCCTGCTCGATGCTGGTCCAGATGGCCAGGGACTCCCGCACGGCGGCGTTGCGGATCTGGCGGATAGCGGGGGAGTCCTCCATGGTCGCCGGGCGGAGCTGGTAGGTCTGTACCGCATCGGCGTGTCCATAGCCCTTAGTCTCACTCGGGGGCGTCATCGTTCCCCTCCTCGACGTACCGGGCGAGGTATCGCCCCGTCAGAGTCGTTCGCTCCGCCACCATCCGCGTCGGCGTTCCGGTGAACACGACGTGACCGCCGTCGTGGCCGGCTCCGGGGCCGAGGTCGATGATCCAGTCTGCGTGCGCCATCACGGCCTGATGGTGCTCGATCACGACAACGCTGCGACCGCAGTCCACAAGGTGGTCCAGGAGTGCGAGCATGGCCTCGATGTCGGCCGGGTGCAGTCCGACGGTCGGCTCATCGAGAACGATGACACGGCCTTCCTGGCTCAGGTAGACGGCAAGCTTGAGCCGCTGGCGCTCACCACCGGACAAGGTGGTGAGCGCCTGGCCGAGGTGGAGGTAGCCGAGGCCCACGTCCTTCAGCCGTGACAGGATCCTGGTCGCAGCGGGAAGGCGAGCCTCACCCTGGGAGAAGAAGGTCAGTGCCTCGTCGGCACTCATGTCCAAGACATCGGCGATGCTGCGTCCGCAGAGGCGGTAGGCGAGCACCTCGTCCTTGAAACGGCGCCCCTCACAGGCCACGCAACGGGACTCCACGGTCTCCATGAAACCCAGCTGTGTCTCAATGATGCCCGTTCCGCCGCACACCGGGCAGGCTCCTTCTGAGTTGGCCGAGAAGTGCGCGGGTTTCGCACCCTTGTCCTCATTCGCCTTGGCAAAGGCCTTGCGAACAGGGTCGAGCAGTCCGGTGTAGGTGGCAGCATTCGATCGCCGTGAGCCCTTGATCGGTGTCTGATCGATCGTCACCACGCCGTCCATGGGGGAGAGGTGGCCATGAATGAGGCTCGTTTTCCCGGATCCGGCCACTCCTGTGATGACAGTAAGAACTCCGACGGGAATATCAACGTCGACGTCACGAAGATTGTTCGTCTTGGCGTGACGAATTCTCATCATGTCCGTGGGGGAGCGGTGACTGCTCTTGAGCCGCACCCGGTCGGCCATGTGGCGTCCAGTGAGAGTGTCGGAGCGGTGCAGCTGCTCGACCGTTCCCTCTAAGCAGATTCGACCTCCTCGGCTTCCGGCTCCCGGCCCCAGATCCACCACGTGATCTGCGATCGAGATCGTCTCGGGCTTGTGCTCGATGACGAGCACGGTGTTTCCTTTGTCCCGCAGTGACAGCAGCAGCTCGTTCATTTGGTGGAGGTCGTGCGGGTGCAGGCCGATACTGGGCTCATCGAAGACGTAGGTGACGTCGGTGAGAGCCGAGCTCAGGTGGCGCACGAGTTTGGCGCGCTGGGCCTCACCGCCCGAGAGCGTCGAGGCCGGGCGGTCCAGTGACAGATAGCCCAGCCCGATGAGCACGAAGGCGTCCAGCATTTCCTTCAGGTTCTCCAGCAGGGGAGCAGCACCGGTCAGAATTCCCTGAAGACGAGTAACCCACTGCAGCAGATCGGAGATCTGCATGGTGCAGGCATCGGCAATCGACTTCCCATCGATCAAGCAGGTGCGGGCCGGTTCGGACAAGCGGGTCCCATGACACTGCGGGCAGGTCCCGAAGACAGCGGCCCGTTCCACAAAGGCGCGAATATGAGGCTGCAGTGCCTCTGGTTCCTTGGCGAGCATCGACTTGCGGATCCTGGGAACAAGCCCTTCGTAGGTGGTGTTGATGCCTCCGACCTTGATCTTCGTGGGCTCCTTGTAGAGCAGGTCGTCTCTCTGCTGGGGCGTGAAGGAGACCACCGGCACATCTGCCGGAAAGAGGCCGGATTCGGTGAAACTGCGCACCTGCCAGCCACCGGCAACATATCCGGGGACGGTGATTGCACCGTCCTTCAGGGAGAGCGTTTCATCGAGCACCTGCGTCAGATCGATATCGGAGACCCTGCCCATGCCTTCGCAGCGCGGGCACATCCCGCCCTGAACGGTGAATGTCTTGCGCTCGACGATCTTGCGGCCGCCGCGCTGCGTGGTGACCGCACCGCCACCGGTGACGGACGGGACGTTGAAGGCGAAGGCCTGAGGTGAGCCGATATGCGGCGCGCCGTGCGTCGAGTACAGGACCCTCAGCAGTGCTCCGACGTCGCTGACGGTGCCGAGGGTTGAGCGCGGGTTGGCCCCCAGACGTTCCTGGTCCACGGTGATCGCCGCCGTCAGCCCCTCCAGGCGGTCGACGGCGGGACGTGCACTGGCATCCATGAATCCCTGAACGAAGGCCGGGTAGGTCTCATTGACCAGGCGGCGCGACTCGGCAGCGATCGTGGCGAAGACGAGTGAGCTCTTGCCTGAGCCCGACACGCCGGTGAACACCGTCAGTCTGCGCTTAGGGATGACGACGTCGATACCGCGCAGGTTGTTCTCGCGAGCCCCGACGACGCGGATGACGTCGTGCTCGTCAGCAGGGGGCTGAGCAGTCCTTCCACCAGTAGTAGTCACACAGACGATTGTGCCGGACGTCGTCGAAGAACGGTGCCGCAACAGCCTGCTCGGCAGAGCAAGCCCAACTCACCTAATGCCGATAATGCACATTATGTCATTCTCAGTGGAGCGCCACTCACCCGAGGCGCACCACAGAATCCGGACGTCACCTCCGCCCGACCGCCCGCTCCTCGACGACAGCCGTTCGCACAGCACTCTCTCCACCCAACCACCCATGAGCTCTCGCGCCACACAAACCTCGAGCGCGATGTAGCCTTCACGGAGTGCGTCGGCCGGCCCGCTGCCGACTTTTCCTCAGGGAGCCCCATTGTTCCTAGCGCTGCGCGAGATTCGCCACGAACCCGTGCGCTTCACGCTCATCATCTCCGTCATCACGCTGGTGGCTTATCTCACATTCTTCCTGGCTTCGTTGGCTGTGGGTCTTGCTCACCGTTACCGCGCCGGTATCGACGGCTGGAACACCGCCAGCGTCGCCGTCACCGACGCCTCCAACGAGAACCTCTCCGCCTCACGCCTGAGCGACAAGCAGCTGAGCGCAGCCAAGAACCTGGCCAAGGACAACGGAACCGTG
This sequence comes from Actinomyces stomatis, assembly GCF_031292835.1. Classification (NCBI taxonomy): domain Bacteria; kingdom Bacillati; phylum Actinomycetota; class Actinomycetes; order Actinomycetales; family Actinomycetaceae; genus Actinomyces; species Actinomyces stomatis. The sequence goes on along the minus strand of NZ_JASPEP010000001.1, from coordinate 147,872 downwards.
GCGTCTTCCCTGATGAGCACCGCCGCTGTCGCTCAGGCGCCAGACGTCACAGACGAGGATGGCCAATCCCTGCGAGAAGACGTCTTCGCCTTTGGAATCGATCTGGACGGGCGGCTCAGTCCATCTGTGGCCGACGGACGAGCGATTTCCGACCCCGATAGCGAGGCCCTCATCGACGACTCCCTGAAGGCCAAGGGGCTCACAGTCGGCGACACGATTCGACTGCTGGGATCCGATCACGACTGGACCATTGTCGGATTCACCCATGACACCACCTTCCAGGCGGCTCCTATCGTGACCCTGGACAGCCGGGCCTTGAGCCGGTACGGCCCCGCCAGCCTGTCCCCCGCCGTTTCCGCCGTCGTATTCACCTCCGACCTGACCACGGACAACAAGGCCATGCAGTCCGCTGAGGACGCGGGACTGAAGATCCTCACCACCGAGGAGCTCGTTCGCACGCTCCCCGGCTACTCGGCCCAGGTACTCACCTTCAGCCTCATGATCGGCTCGCTCATCATCATCGCCTCCACAGTGCTGGGCATCTTCATCTATGTGCTGACACTGCAGAAAAGGCCAGTGCTGGGCATCCTCAAAGCACGCGGCGTGCCCACGAGCTACCTCATCCGCTCCGGCTGCGCCCAGACCCTCGTGCTGTCGATCGCCGGCATCGGCATCGGCCTGCTTCTGACGATAGCGACGTCCCTGGTCCTCCCCCGTGCCGTGCCCTTCAGGATTTCCGTCCTTCTGGACCTTCTCATCGTCACGGCCTTCATCGCCGTCTCGGTCATCGGCGGCTTCATCTCAGTACGGGTCATCTCCCGCATCGACCCCGTGGAGGCCATCTCATGACCCCGTCAAGAACAGCGGACGAAGCGGCAGCCACCGTCATGTCCCTGGAGTCGGTGACCCGGGACTACCGTCAGGGCGATGAGACTGTTCACGCGGTGCGCAGCACCGACCTCACGCTGCGCACCGGTGAGCTGGTGGGGATCCTGGGCCCCTCCGGCTCAGGAAAGTCCACGCTCCTGACCATCATGGGCGGCCTGCGTACTCCCTCCAGCGGCACCGTCACGATCTCTGGGCAGCCCTTCTCCAACCTGCCGGAGAAGCAACGGGCCAGGCTTCGACTTGAGCGCATCGGCTTCGTTCTCCAAGCCTCGGGACTGGTTCCCTTCCTGAGGCTCAACGACCAGTTCTGCCTGCACGACCGAGCGGCACGAACGAAGGGCGACACCGACAGACGGGACCACCTTCTGGGCTCGCTCGGCATCATGAAGCGCGCCCACGCCTACCCCTCCGAGCTCTCCGGAGGTGAGCGTCAGCGCGCAGCCATCGCGGTGGCGCTCTACCACGACCCAGACATCATTCTGGCGGACGAACCCACCGCCGCACTGGACACCCGGCGGGCCCAGGACGTCGCCCATCTCCTCGCGGAGCAGACCCATGAGCTGGGCAAGGCAACGGTGATGGTCACTCATGACGAGCGGCTGCTTCCCGTATGTGATCGGGTGCTGGTCATGCACGACGGTGTCCTGACGGAGCAGGACACGACCAAGGACGACCTCGGACAAGGCGGCTTGGATGATGACCGCTGAGCCGCGCTGGTTCCTCCCAGCATGGAGAACTACAGTCGGTAGCCGTGTCCACGATCCCGAACTCCAGTGACTTCCCCACTGCCGTCTTCCTCGGCGATTCCGTCACCACCGGGTGGCGAGCCCTGAGCCATCCCCGCAATCGCTGGACCTCCCTGGTGTGCGAGCATCAGCGGTGGCGGGAGGTGAACCTGGCGACGGACGGCCTGGGGTTCTTCGCGCGACGCGGGGGCCATCTGCCCGGCGGGCAGCGCTCGCCGTCGTGCCGTGACACCACCTGGTTGGAAGCGGTTCTGCGTTGCGAGCCCGACGTCGTCACGATCAGCCTGGGATTGAACGACGCCGCCTTCCTCCCCTCTCAGCGTGAGCTGGTCGAGCAGGCGATCGACCACGACCTCAGCTTCATCTCCTCACGTCTGCGGGGTGCGCCGGTCATCATCGCACCCTACTTCCCCTCTCTGGAGGTCGGTCCACGTTTCCAGGCCATCCACCGCCTCGTTCATGAGAAGGCGACATCCTTGGGCCTGACCTCGACCGACGCCTTGAGCACAGCCATCAACGGTGACGAGAACCGACTGGCCATCGACCAGATCCACCCCGACGACGCCGGACACGCCCAGATGGCCCGCGCCATGATCTCCTTCTATGCCGAGATCCTGCCCGACACGTAACACTTCCACCCATGTTTACGCAGGTCAGTTGGGCAATGACCCCCTCGAGGCATATGCTTGACAGCAGATCGCACTCACCGTGACCGACTAAGGAGCTCGAGGACCCACTCGTGGAGTCACACCGCGAACCCACACTGGCTGATGTTGCCCAGGCTGCAGGCGTCTCGCTGACTACAGTCTCCCGCGTACTCAACAACCGCGGCTACCTCTCCCAAGAGACACGGGAGCGGGTGGCCGAGGCGATCGCGCAGCTCAACTATCGTCCCAATCAGATCGCCAGAGCACTGCACGGCAAGTCGACGCATTCGATCGGGCTGATCGTCCCCACCGTCGCTCTGCCCTTCTTCGGTGAGCTGACCGAACATGTCGAGGACTTCCTCGCAGACCATGGTTACAGGACATTCGTCTGCAACTCCATGGGCAAGGCGGATCGGGAGCGTGAGTATCTCGACCTGCTCGTCTCCCACCGGGTCGATGGCATCATCTCCAGCGCCCACAACGACGGCATGGCCGACTACGGCTCGATTCACCTGCCCCTGGTCAGTGTTGATCGTGACCTCTCCCCCATCGTTCCCAACGTCCGCTGCGACAACGAGGCCGGCGGCCGACTCGCCGCCGAGCACCTGCTCAAGCGCGGGGCGCGCCGCCCGGCCCTGCTGACGTCTCGCACCGGAATCCACAACCTGCGGGAGAAGGGGTACCGCCAGGTGCTCCAGCAGGCAGGTATCGAGCCGGTGGTCCTGACCGTCGACTTCAACACGCCCAATAGCGAGCGCCCCGGTCTCATCCGTGAGCGGCTCGACCTCGTCGCCGACGACATCGACGCGGTCTTCGCAACCGACGATCTCGCTGCCGCACAAGTGATGGAGTGGGCGGCCGAGCGCGGCCTGAGGATTCCGGACGACTTCAAGGTGATCGGCTTTGACGGCACGATCGCCATGCAGCACGCCCTGCCGGCACTGACCACGATCCAGCAGCCCATCGCCAAGCTGGCACGAGCAGCTGTCGACCTGCTCCTGAACCGGATCGAGTCGGCCACCGCTGTCTCCTCGGAGAACAAGCAGCCGAGCGAGCCGTGGAAGGAGCAGCGACTCCCCTCCCCCATGCCGGTGAGGCTGCTGTCCGGCCGTACCACCTAGTGAGCCGTTGACGATAGTCGTGGGCCCCGACCTTGATGGTCGGGGCCCACGACTATCTGCGTCACAAACCGTCGTTGAATAGATCAGGCATTGGACTGGGCGGCATCGGCCTGAGCGCTCTCCTTGTCGTCATCGGAGTCGTCGGTCTTGCGCAGGACGTCGAAGAGGGCCTCGCCCCGGTGGATCGTCCCAGCACCGTGCTGCTCAATACCCTCGTAGCCCTGGGCGTTGGAGACGACGATCGGGGTGACGGTCTGGTAGCCGGCGGCACCGACGGCGGCCCAGTCGACGTCCACCAGCGGCATGCCGCGCAGAACCTTGTCACCGGCCTTGACCTTCGGGCTGAAGTGCTTGCCCTCGAGCTGGACGGTGTCCATGCCGACGTGGATGAGCAGCTCGACTCCGCTGGCGGCCCGCAGGCCATAGGCGTGCCCAGTCGGGAAGGCCACAAGCACCTCGCCGTCGACCGGTGAGACGACCGGCCCCTCGGCGGGAGCAATGGCCATGCCCGGGCCGAGCATGCCGGAGGCGAAGGTCTGGTCCTCCACCTCGGACAGCGGGATCGCGCGCCCCTGGATCGGTGCGGTGACGGTGAAGTCCTCGGCGGCCTCAGCGGGCAGCTCGACGGTCTCGGCGTGCTCGGCCATGGCCTCGGCCTCCAGGGCTGCCTCATCCCCCTCACCGACGTCGTCACCGGCCAGGGATGCCTTTCCACGGGTGGTGCCGTAGGCGAAGGCGGCGCCAAAGGCAGCGATGAAGACGATCACCTCGAGGATGAGGTACTTGACGATGTCGTCGGGAACGATCGAGACGAAACCAACGAATCCGGCGGCACCCAGAGCCTGGTTATGGATGTCGAGCAGGGCGACTGCCGCACCCCCGAGGGAGGCCACGCCCATCCCGATGAAGAAGGGCCAGCGCAGACGCAAGTTGACACCGAAGATGGCGGGCTCGGTGATACCGACGATCGCGGAAACACCACCAGCACCGGCCAGACCCTTCATCTTGGAGTCCTTGGTCAGGAAGAAGACCGCCAGGGTCACGGCCCCCTGGGCGACATTGGCCATGGAGGCGATCGGGAAGATGAAGGAGCCGGGACCGCCGCTGCTCATCTGCGCGATGAGGGGCAGCTCCACCGCGGGGAAGGACTGGTGCAGACCGGTGACCACGATTGGGGAGTAGACCATGCCGAAGAGGAAACCGCCCACCGGTCCAGCGGTCGTGTACAGCCAGCTCAGGCCGTTGGTGATGCCGTCGGAGAGCTCGCGCGCGAGAGGACCGACGACAACGAAGGTGAGGAAGCCGGTCACCAACAGAGTGATGAGCGGGGTCAGCAGGAAGTCAGCAGTCCCGGACAGGCGCTTGTGGAGCCATTTCTCGATGTATGCCAGTAGCCATGAGACGCATAGGACGGGGATGACCATGGCCTGATAGCCGATCTTGTCCACGGTCAGGCCGAAGAGGTGCCATACCTCAATGGTGCCGGCCTGCCGAGCCGTCTCGATCTCGTAGGCGCTGGTCAGCTGGGTGGAGACCATGGCGGCGCCCATGGCCGCGCCCAAGTAGACGTTGCCACCGAAGCGCTTGACTGCGGAGAAGCCGACGAGCACCGGCAGGAAGGCGAAGGCTGCCGAGGAGACGAGGTTGATGACGTCGTCGTAGTCGGCGAGCCACGAGAACCTGTCGACGAGCCCGTAGGCGCCAGTGGGGTTGTCCGAAGTGACGAAGGAGGACGCGGTGAAGAAATCGGCCGTGAGGACGTTGTGAATCGCCATCATGAGACCACCGGCGACCAGGGCCGGAAGCAGCGGGACGAAGATGTCCGCAATTGCCTTGATGAAGCGGGAGAGCGGGTTGCCGCTCTTGGCCGCCTGTTCCTTGGCCTCGTCCTTGGAGACCTCCTTGACCCCTCCGGTTTGGATCATCTCGGAGAAGACGAGGTCGACGTCTCCCGGTCCCACGATGATCTGGAACATACCGCCTGCGATGAAGGTGCCCTTGAGATCGGGGTCCTTGTCAAGAGCCTTCTGGTCGACCTTGTCCATGTCATTGAGGACGAGACGCAAGCGCGTTGCGCAGTGCGCCGCTGCGTTGATGTTGTTGGCGCCACCGACATACGTCAGGACATCCTTCGCCACGCGGGCGTGATCCATTGCCACCCGAGGGTTTCCTTTCTCGTGATGGGACCGCAGCAGCTGGGAGGGCGGGGAAACCCAACGGTCGGGAACATCGCTGACTCCCTGCGGCCACACCTGTGTCAATCGATCGTCACATTACAGTGAGTTAGAGCACCCTGCAACCGGAGAGAGGGGCCTGGTCAATTTCCTGTCCTCGCCCTGCTCAGGAGCCTTTTTCTCCTGTCATGGCGCGAGGTTGAGAAGAATTCAGGACGGCATGAAAGTCCTCGTGCTGCCGGTTGTCAGCGCGAGACTCCCCTCCACCATCAGCCGCGTTCCCGAGCTGTTGATGTCGACGAAGCTGCGCAGTGTGAGGACCAGCGCCCCGTCGCCAACGAAGACCTCGGTCAGCGAGCGGTCGTGAATGATCTCCAGCACCGGCTCACATCCTTCAGGAAGTGTCACTGCACGCATGGAACCGTGCTGGGTATAGCGGGAGGTGGAGCGATCCACCCGGAGCACCTGCCCGTCCAGGGTGATGTCCACGTGCGAGTCATCCGATCCGACCCGCAGTCCCCACGGCCCCGTGGTCCGCTCAGTGTCGGCCTCCAGGCGAAGCTGCCAGCTGCGGTGCCCACTCAGGTTGTCGACCTCATAGCGGCCATCCTTCAGGCGCTCACCCACGAGTGCCGGTTCGCCGGCGTCATACGGGAGCGAGGCAGCAGGGCGCTGGATGAGCCGACCCGCCTTGAGACTCAGCATCCGAGGAATGCTCAGGGCGTGGACCCACTGCCCGGTCTCGATGGAGGGCTGATCGTCCTCGGAGGCGTTGCCCGCCCACCCGGTCAGCAGCACCGGCCCCGATTCGGAGGGGCACCGGGCGAAGATCTGAGGGGCGTAGAACTCGAAGCCCCGGTCGACCTCGTGGAAGACCCCGCCGGTCTCTCGCAGCTCTGTACCCACGAGACGACCCACCGTGTAGACGCAGGGGAAGATGTTCTCAAAGCCCTCCCGGCCGGGCTTGATGCCCTGTGGGCACCAGATGAGAACGTCCCAGTCCTCGCCTGTGTCCTCGTCCTTCAGCCGCACCAGGCCGGGGCACTCCCACATGTACCCGAAGGAGTCGAAGGTGCCTCCCGCCCCGGGGAAGCTCAGCTCTCCCTCGAGCTCCCAGGAGACCAGGTCCCGGGAACGGTACAGCACTGCGGCACCGGTCTCGTTGACGCGCTGGACCCCGATGAGCATTCGGTACTCCCCCGGCCGGTCAGGATCCCTGAAGACCTGCGGGTCACGGTAGTGGGCCGTGTAGCCCTCGGCGTGGGTGGGAATGAGGGGGTTGCCGGGCCACTTGGTGAAGTCGGTCAGGTCGCCGCTGGTCACCAGGCACTGGCTGGCGGTGCGCTCATCGGTGACGGGGTCCTTGAGGTTCCCGGTGTAGAAGAGGTGGTAGGGGGCCTGAGCGGCTGCGCCGTCGAGCTCAGCCCCTTCCAACACGATCGCGTTGCCGGAGTATGCACCGGAGCGGTCGTAGGACGAGTCCGGGATGATGGCGGGCTCATGGTGACGCCAGTGCAGGAGATCTGTCGAGGACGAGTGCCCCCAGTAGACCAGCTTGCGGTGAGGGTGGAAGGGACTGAACTGGTAGAAGGCGTGGTAGGTGTCGCCGTCGACCAGCAGCCCATTAGGGTCGTTGAGTCGCCCCACCGGTGGGACGACGTGGAAGCGCGGGTAGTCCGGGTCATCAGCCGCTACAGACGCAGCAATCGCATCCAGGGCCAGGTCCTTGAGGTCCTCAGTCACGATGTGATGTTAGCAGGACCACTATCGTGTACTGGGGCGATTCTCAGTGGATGCCCCGCCGCGAAAGGGCAGTGTGAATGAGCGGGTGCTCAGTGGAAGTACGGGACGATGAGCCACAGACCGAACAGCGCGATCACGGCGGCAATGGCGATGAAGACGCCTGCCAGAACCTGAGCCAGGCGCACCCCTTCGACCTCGCCGGCCTCGTGCTTGGCGTGCACAGTGGCCAGCATGCGAGCCGCCAGCGAGCAGATGGTGAGGATGAAGGCGGTGCCCAGTACCGTCACTGACGCCACCAGCCCCAGCGAGCCCCAGTCGATCGCCATACCGGTCATGCCATGGATCCTGTCGTCATCCGATGCGTACTGTCCTGGTCCGTCGCGCCGTTGACGATCTCGGAACGCACCTCGTCCAGCGTCAGCGGAGCACGTCCCAGCTCTGGATCCTGCTTGACGACGACGACCTCGGAGGCGTCATTGACGTTGGAGAAATCCACCCGGTTGTGCCCCGCCTGCCGGATGATGGCCAGGGCTCCGAGAATGAGCAGACAGATGACGACGATCGTCCCCGGCACCCCGCCCTTGACTGCGACATAGGACGTGGCGGCCCCCACCAGGCCTGAGCACGGAAGCGTCACCAACCAGGCGATCCCCATCTTGCCGGCAGTCCTCCAGGACACCTCGGTGCCCCGGCCGATCCCTGAGCCCAGGATCGAACCGGTGCAGATGTGGGTGGTGGACAGGGCGAAGCCCAGGTGGGAGGAGGCCAGGATCGCCACGGTCGAGGCGGTCTCGGACGCGAAGCCCTGCGGCGCCTCAACATGCACCAGACCACGCCCCATGGTGCGCATGATGCGCCACCCGCCCGAGTAGGTGCCCAGCCCGATGGCGAGGCCCGCTGCGGCGATGACCCACCAGTGGGGGCCGGTACCGGCCTCCTGGTAGCCGCCGGCCACGAGCACCAGCGTGATGACCCCCATGGTCTTCTGCCCGTCAGACGTGCCGTGGGACAGGGCCACCAGCGATGCGGTGACCCGCTGACTGTTGCGGAAGAGCCTCTCGGAGTATGGGTTGGTCGGATGCGCGATGCGGTAAGCCAGTGCGGTGGCCAGCGCTGCCGCCACCCCGGCCACAACCGGAGCGATGACGGCAGGCAGAATGATCTTAGAGATCACCGTCCCCCAATGGACTCCCTGGACCCCGGCGGCCACCACCACCGCTCCGATGAGTCCCCCGAACAACGCGTGGGACGACGACGACGGCAGTCCGAACAACCAGGTCGCCAGGTTCCACAGGATGGCGCCGGCCAGACCAGCGAAGATCATGGCCGGCGCCGCCTCGATCACCGTGTCATCGAACATCCCATGAGAGATCGTCTTGGAGACCTCTGTCGACAGGCAGGCGCCGATCACATTGAGCACGGCGGCGACCAGAACCGCTCTTCTGGGTGTGAAGGCGCCTGTCGCCACCGACGTCGCCATCGCATTGGACGAGTCGTGGAAACCGTTCGTGAAGTCGAAGACGAGGGCCGTCACGACGACAACGATCACGAGGAAGAGAATGGTGCTCATACCGTTCCCGATGGGAGATTTGGGTGACCCTCTCGACCGCCCTGGCAGGCGGCTGCGGAGGCCCGGGTCGCGTGAGCGCAACCCACCAGTATTGTTACCCGCCGACCCCCCTGCTGCCTAACCAATCGCATACGAGCTTCTCACCGGTTCCCGGCATCCCATAAGCCCGTCATGTCCAGTACCCAGCAACACGGTCTTTCGTCCCATCTCGGGGGCAAAGCCGCTGAGCCAATTGTCACGTTCCTCAAGTACCCCTTGACGTGGTGGCTTAGCCCAGAAGGAGGGGTCCGTCACGATAGGGTCACCGCATGGCAGCGGACACCACGAAGAGCCTGGACAGCATTAGCAGCGGCACCCTCCCCGACCAGGGGATCGACTCCGAGTCGGCGACAGACATCGATCTGGGCATCGACCTGGGGACGACACGCACCGTCGTCGCACGCGCTGATCGGGGGAACTACCCCGTTATCAGCTTCACCGACGAGCACGGCGACGAGCACGACTTCATCCCCTCACTGACAGCACTGCACGAAGGTGTGCTCGTCCATGGTTTCGCTGCCAGGCGGGCCGCCCATCACGGGGCTCCGTTGCTGCGCAGCCTCAAACGGGTCCTGGCCTCCCCCACGTTGACGGCCTCGACACCGGTGCGGCTGGGAGACCAGACCTTCTCCGTTTTGGAGGTTCTCACCAGCTACCTGCGTCACCTTGAAGCAGAGCTCGCTGAACGGGGCGTCGACATCGCACGCACTCGAGTGGTTGTCGCGGTTCCTGCCCACGCCTACGGGGCCCAACGCCTCCTGACTCTTGAGGCCTTCCAGCAGGCCGGCTTCCGTGTCGCCGCCATGCTCAACGAGCCCAGTGCAGCCGGATTCGAGTACACGCATCGCAAGGCGACCACCGTCTCCTCCAGACGCACCCGGGTTCTGGTCTATGACCTGGGTGGCGGCACCTTCGACACCTCCCTGGTCGACGTCGTCGGCACTTCTCACGAGGTGCTGGCTTCTCACGGCCTGGGAGACCTGGGCGGTGACGACGTCGACCTGCTCATGGCCACGATGGCCCTGAGCGCAGCGGGTATCACCGAGGAGGACCTCTCCCCCACCGAGCTCGACGACCTGCTGGACCAGTGCCGGGACGCCAAGGAGCACCTCACTCCTCAGAGCCGTCGAGTGCTCATCGTCCTGAGGGGTCAGGACGTCGTCCTGCCCGTGGCCGACCTGTACCAGACCTGCACACCGCTCATTGAGCGCTCTTTGGGCACGATGGCGCCACTGGTGGGCAGGCTGGACGATGGGAGCCCGGACCTGACTGACATCGCCGGCGTCTACCTGGTCGGCGGCGCCTCCGGTCTCCCTCTGGTGCCCAGGCTCCTGCGGGAGCGCTTCGGTCGTCGGGTTCACCGCTCCCCCTACCCTGGGGCCTCCACCGCCATCGGCCTGGCGATCGCGGCGGACCGCACCAGCGACTACGACCTCACTGACCGGCTCTCCCGGGGCTTCGGCGTCTTCCGCGAGGCCGACGGCGGGCACCGTCTCACCTTCGACGCGATCCTCAGTCCCGAGTCCGTCCAGGCCTCACCCGGTGGCCGGGAGGGAACGGTGCTGACCCGCGAGTACGATGCAGCGCACAACATCGGCTGGTACCGCTTCGTGGAGTGCGCCGGTGTCGACGAGGGCGGTGAGCCTCGCGGCGAGATCGCTCCCTATCAGGACATCGTCTTCCCCTTCGAGGTCTCGCTGCGGGACGTCGACGACCAGGAGCTGAGGAACTACTCGGTGGAGCGACGCGATCACGGTCCGCGGATTCAGGAGCACTACCGCGTCGATGAGGCCGGTCTGGTTCGCGTCACCATCACCGACCTCACCGACGGATACAGCCGCCGTTACGTTCTGGGCAGGCGCGCCCAGTAGACGCCGGCCCCCGCAGCGGGTCAGGAGCGAGCGGCGTCGGAGACCCGGGTGAGCGCCTGGGTCTCCTCGTCACTGATCTCGAGAGTCAGAGCGTCCATGATCGGCCGCAGCTGACTCAGATCGCGTGCTGAGGCCAGCGGAGCAGTGACACCGGGACGATCACGCAGCCAGGCCAGTGCTACGGCTGCGGGCTCCACTCCGTGATCCGCCGCCACTCTGGCGACGGTTTCAACGACGTCATAGCACTCCGGCCGCTGGTAATCAGCGACCATTCCAGCTCGGTCGCCACTCATCGGCTCATCTCTGCGGTACTTTCCTGTGAGGAAACCGGCAGCCAGGGCGAAGTAGGGCATGAGACCCATGCCGAGCTCGGCCGCCACCTCTCCCCTGGCGCCCGGGCCTTCAACATCGTCTCGGTGGAGAAGGTTGTAGTGGGGTTGAAGGACGATGGGCCGAGCGACCCCCTGGGAGTCGGCTATGGAGAACCATTGCCGGATGCGCTCGGGCGTGTAGTTGGACAGTCCCACATGCCGGATCCTGCCGGCGAGGCGGGCCTCCTCGAAGGCGGAGACTGTCTCCTCCAGCGGAGTGGATTCATCGTCGAAGTGGGCGTAGTAGATATCAATGACGTCGGTGCGCAGACGCGATAGCGACTCCTCCAGCGCCCGGCGGACGTTGTCCGCGCTCAGACCTGGACGGTCGGGCTTGGTGGAGACCTTCGTGGCCAGAACCACGCGCTCACGGACAGCGCGCGAGGCGAGCCACGCTCCGATCACGGTCTCCGACTCCCCTCCTGAGTTCCCCGGGGCCCAGTAGGAGTATCCGTCGGCAGTGTCGATGAGGTTCCCACCGCCATCCACGTAAGCGTCCAGTACATCGAAGGAGGTCGCCTCATCAGCCGTCCAGCCGAAAACGTTGCCTCCCAGGCCAATGGGGCTGATCCGCAGGTCGGCCAGGGTACGGTTTGGAGCTCCAGTCATCTTGCCTCCTGGTTTGAGAGCGACACCGGAAAGCCGCACCGCGGCGGCATCCACCCTGTCATGAGTCGAATTGACGAAGCCAGAATACGTTCGAGGCTGGAACCGTCACGACGGGTTCCAGCCTCGGCGAACAAGCAGTTGAATGGTGCGCGTCTCGCGGCGCTCAGATGGCCTGCTGCCGCTTGGCGGCGCGACGCTTGGCCAGCTCATCCTCGACCAGCGGCGTCCCGAGCGCCTGGGCGTGATCGACGGGAAGATCCGCCAGCGCTCCTTCGACCTCGTGCCATACCCGCCCCACAGCGATACCGAAGACGCCCTGGCCGCCGGCGACCAGGTCAACGACCTCATCGGCCGAGGTGCACTCGTAGACCGAGGCGCCGTCGCTCATGAGGGTGATGGAGGCCAGGTCCTCGACGCCGCGGGAGTGGAGGGCACTGACGGCCGTGCGGATCTGCTGCAGCGAGACCCCGGTGTCCAGGAGGCGCTTGACGACCTTGAGGACCAGGATGTCGCGGAAGGAGTAGAGCCGCTGAGAGCCCGATCCCTTGGCGCTCCGAATCGACGGCTCGACCAGTCCGGTGCGCGCCCAGTAGTCGAGCTGGCGGTACGTGATACCGGCGGCACGGCAGGCCACCGGCCCTCGGTAGCCCGAGTCCGCATCGAGTTGCGGCAACGGGTCGCCGAACAGCATGCCCTGAGTACGCTGAGGCCTTGCTATCGCACTGGCTTCATTCATGCTCACGACCTGCTCCTGTCACCGGAAGAACACGCACCTGAAACTGGCGCGGCGGCCCGCCTCGTGCGGCCACGGCTCCACGATAGGGCCAGTTGAGGCGATGCTCAACGAAGGGCACGCCCCAACTCGTTGTGCCGTCAGGCATGAATCTCCAGCTGAGGTCAACGGTCTGCACGCACGTGTCGACAATTCCTTGCGATGGAGCCAGATCACCGGTAACACAACACTGACAACACGTGCCATAGATCACAACATCAGTCACACGAGTCACATCAGTCCCGCGTGTCGTCGGCCAGGTCATCGGTCTCCGACAGCGTTCGCTGCCACTGCGCAAGCCGCTCGGCGCCATGGTCGTCGCTGAGATCAACAGCTCTCAGGCGCGTCAGCGACCTGCTGGCATGCACCGGAAACCGATGGTAACCACTCAGAAGCAGCCCCTCCCCCGGAGTACAGGCAACCGTCATCACCTGGTTCGCACAGGCAGGAGTCTCAACGACGAGCCGGGCGACGATGCGCGCGTCATCGTCGACGTCGAGCTCAGTACGCCCGATGCGACCACCCAATGCCTCGACGACGTCATCGAGAAGCCTGGGCCACGACGGCGATCTGTGTGAGCCGTGAGCCTGCAGAACCAGCCCCTCGTGCGCCGTCACCGGGATGGCCAGCATCGCCGGCCCTCCGTCCTCCACGAGGACGGCGACCAAGCCGTCATCAGGATCGGTGGATCTGACACCCACCAACTGCATCAATGGCACGTTCCAACCCTACGGGAGGCGGTCATCCCTGTCCTAGGAACACGCACACGATGCACGCTGACCTTTGTCGATACAAAACAGCCCGGCCAGGCGACCGCCTACCGGGCGTGCGTGCACTCGCCCTCAGCCCAGCGCATCCACGGCGCGACGCAGCAGAATCGTGTGCAGGTCCGCGACGAGCTCGGCCAGCTCCCGAGCCGTCTCCTCACCGGCGCTACGCGACCGCGACCGGCGCGGGGCCACTGCCTGGTCGATCGTGTCCGCCTCCCGCTCAGCCGAGGCTCGCACCGCACGCAGGTTGCGCAGAGGCACTCCCTTGCGGGTGATCTCCATGGCCAGGCGCACGGTCCTCAGATTCTGCTGGCTGTAACGCCCACGGACATCGGGGCTGATGAGCCCAACGGCGACGAGCTCCTCGATCTGAGACTCACTGGCGCCGGAGTGGGCCAGGAGAGCCTCCAGGTCCATGGGGCCGTCGTCGACGATCTGACCATCCCGGGCGACCACCCGGGCAACGGGCTGTGGTGCGGGGGCCTCGACGTCGGCGTCCAGGAGCGCCAGACGGTCACGGATGACGTGCAACGGGAGGTACTCGTCCCGCTGCACAGCCAAGGCATAGCGCAGACGCTCCAAGTCCGCCTGCGAATAGCGACGGTAACCGTTGCCGACACGGTGAGGACTGATGAGCCCCTCGCCCTCGAGATAACGAACCTTGGAGATCGACAGGGCCGGGAACTCCACCTTGAGGAGATCCACCACCTGCCCGATCTTCATCACAGGCTCTCGAGAGATGCCGCGGGGCCAGGTCTCGCCTGCCGGGCGCTCAGAGGCCTCGAGCAAGGAGGAGGGGGCATCTCGCTTCTTGCTTCGTGCGGTTGCGGCGCTCACCGAGACGCGGCTCCGCCCTGGGGGCCGGGGTGGTAGGTCATCCGGTACTTGCCGATCTGGACCTCATCGCCGGAGCGAAGAGCCACCTGCTCCACTCGCGTGCGGTTGACATACGTTCCATTGAGCGAACCGGAGTCACGAACCCCGTACCCACCATCGGGCAGAGACGAGAAGACCGCGTGCTTCCTGGAGACGGTGACGTCGTCAAGGAAGATGTCGGCACGCGGGTGGCGTCCCACGGTCGTCTCCTCAGCATCCAGGAGGAACCGCGCACCAGTGGTCGGGCCGTGGTGGACGAGGAGAAGCGCCGTTCCCGACGGCAGGGCAGCGATCGCGGCGGCGTCCTGCTGGCTCAGCCCCACCACCGGGGAGTCAACTGAGTTGGCGACGTCGACGACCCCAAAGGTCTGTGTGGAGGAGGGATCCTGCTCGATCGGACTGCTCGACATTATTCCTGCCCCTCGGTTCGTTGCGGCGCCCGGTGCGCCGCCTCAGGGACCACCATACCGTTCGTTGCACCGCCGTCGAGTCAACACCACGACACGGCTCTCCATGTTTGACGAGCAGCCTACCCGCTGCACGCGCCCGACAAGGCCCTCGAGGTGGCCGGGAGCGCCGAATAAAGGTCTCAAACGGATCACGGTCCGTCATTGATGTTGGTCAGGCTAGGACAAAGGTCTCACAGAGGCGGAGATGATCTGGCCCTCACAGATCTGCTGAACCAGTACGTCGGGCGGTCAGAGCACGTCTCAGGTCGTCAACGCTCTTGAGGATGAGCCGGCGCAGTGCCGACGGCGCCTCGGGGTGCTTCGCGAGCCAGTCCTCGACCGCCTGAGCATCCGCCTCGTCCCCGCTGGCGGGGAAGAGCCCTACGACCAACCGAGTGGCGATCTCCTGACCACGCCCGGCCCACAGTCCTTGAAGCTCGTGAAGGTAGCGGGAAGTGAATGCCGCGGTCAGATCCCGATGAGCATCGACGGCGAAGCCCGCCACCAGGGCGTCGATGTGGTCGTTGCTCAGCGAGGTGTCGTTCAGAAGCCGGTCGAAGACCTCGGCCTTGAGGTCCTGGCGGGGTATCGAGCTGGAGGCCCTCAGGTGATGGGTGATGCCACTGGCCGTCGGGTCCGCCTTCTGCTGCGCCTCGAGCTCGCCGGCACGAACGGCGTCCAGCTGCGCCAGGGCGGTCAGGGCACGCCACCGCATGTCGGCATCCAGCTCCAGGCCGGGCAGAGCGCCCTCCAGAATCCCGCGGACACGTGCGGACACCTGGACGCTCCTCCCCTCACCGAGCAGCCCCGCCTGCCCGGCGGCATCCAGCCAGGCCCGGGCGCGCACGATCTGCGCGTCGGAGCCCGGCGCAGCGGCACGGAGCCTGCCCCACCCTCCGTGCAGGACGACCGGATCCTTCTGTCCCGGGGGCTCCGTCGAGTCATCGGCCAGGAGGCGTTCCAGGAGTGCGCGACGCGTATGCGGGCCGGCATACCTGCTGGCGACTCGTAGTGCCTGGTTCAGCAGAATGGTCAAGGTGCTCGGCTCGGTGTCATCGTCGGCGTGCGCCAGGACGGCCTGGACGAACAGTGCTGCATCGATGACCGCGTCACGCACGAGGTTGTGCAGCATCGACCAGGCCAGGGAACGCGCCATGGGATCGCGCAGGGAGCCGAGGGAGGTGATCAGACAGGACAGCGAGGCATCGTCAGGCCTCACAATGGCATAGGTGAGGTCCTCGTCGTTGACGACAACGAGATCGGGAGCGGGCAGGCCCACGGCCTCGGCGACGTCGAGGCTCCCGGTCTCCAGGGAGACCGGGAGCCTGTGGGTGCGCACCAGCGCACCGTCCCCGTCGAAGGAGTACAGGCCGACGACGAGCGTGTGCGGACGCAGCACGGACTGTCCGGTCACCGGGTCGGTTCCTTCTTGCCTCAGGGTCAAGGAGGCGATCCGCCCCTCGTGAACGACCAGCTCGTCGGTGATGACCGAGGGGCCTGCGGTGTGGAGCCAGGCGCGGGCCCAGTCGTGCATATCGTGGCCTGAGATCTGGGAAAGCACGTGCAGGAAGTCGTCCAGGGAGGCGTTGCCGTAGGCTCTGCACTCGAAGAGGAGCCCCGAGGCATTGAGGAAGGCTTCCTGGCCGACGTGGGCGACGAGCTGCTTGAGGACGGCGGCGCCCTTGGCGTAGGTGATGCCGTCGAAGGCCTGCCGGGCGGCTTCGACGTCGTCGACCTGCGCGACGATGGGGTGGGTGGTGGCCGGCCGGGAGTCCTCCAGGTAGGCCCATGCCTTACGGGTGGAGGCGAAGCTCACCCAGGCCTCGGTGTAGCCGGCCGCCTCGGCCTCGGCCCAGGTGCCCTGGTGATCGGCGAAGGACTCCTTGAGCCAGGTGTCCTCCCACCACGTGGGGGTCACGAGATCGCCGAACCACATGTGACACATCTCGTGGAGGATCGTGTTGGCGCGTCCGGCCCTCTGGGAGCGGGTGACCGGCCCCCGGAAGAGGTAGAGGTCCTCGTTGAAGGTGACGCAGCCCGGGTTCTCCATGGCTCCGAGGTTGTACTCCGGGACGAGCACGCTGTCGTACGAGTCCCAGGGGAAGCCGTAGTCGTAGGCGCGGTCGTAGAGGTCCAGACCGGCGCGGGTCAGGTCGAGGAGCTCGGTGGCGTCGAGGTGCTCGGCCAGGCTCTCTCGGCAGGACCAGGACAAGGGGATCGTCAGACCCGGACGGCTCGGAGACGCCCATTGCCCGGTCACTCGGTGCCAGGGGCCTGCGGCCAGTGCGGTGAGGTAGCTGGGCAGGGGCCTGGAGGCGGCGAAGGATGTCACCTCACAGGCGGAGTCGGTGCCTGTCGGGGTCTGGGGGCTCGATCCTCCTGCTTCCGGACGAGTATTGGACATGATCGTCCAGCCGTGCGGGTGGGTGACCTCCAGCGAGAAGCGGGTCTTGATGTCCGGCTGCTCCATGACCGGCCAGGCCCTGCGCGCGTCGGAGGGCTCGAAGTGGGTGTAGAGGTAGGTGGCGCCGTCGACGGGATCGTGGAAGCGGTGCAGCCCCTGACCCGAGTTGGAGTAGAGGCCGCGCGCCGTGATCTCCACCGTGTGCTCACCCGGGTCGAGGACGGGCAGGTCGATGCGGGCCCCGTCCCAGGCCACCGGGATCGGTTGCCCATCGACGCTGAGCGAGTCGACCGCCTGCCCCACGAAGTCCACCCAGAGGCCTTCGGCGCGTTGCCTGATGTCCAGCCGCATCAGGCAACGCACGCTGAAGGCGGCCTCGTGACGTGCGGTGGCCTCGGAGACGTCGACGGCCACGTGACTGGAGGGCACCTGGCACACCGACGATCGCCAGGAGGCCTCCTCGTGACGCAGGTTCGTGGGGCTGTCTGAGCGGGCGGGCGCAGTGGTCGTCATGCGCCAGAATCTAGCGTCATATGATCGCGGTCGATGCCTGCACAAGACCTCGTCGGTCTCAGTCCCACTTCTCCTCGGTACGCTCAGGCGTGGCCCACAGGGTGTGGTAGACGCCCTCGACGTCGTCGGTGCGGTGGTAGGTGTGCGAGCCGAAGAAGTCACGCTGTCCCTGGATGAGGGCGGCCGGCAGGCGCCGTGAGCGCAGCTGGTCGACGTAGGCCAGGGAGGAGGCGAAGGCCGGGGCGGGGACACCGGTGGTGGCGGAGGTGGCCACGACCTGGCGCCAGGCGGGCAGCACGCTCGCCAGGGAGGAGGCGAAGACCGGCGCCGTGAGCAGACTGGCCAGAGCCGGGTTCTCGTCGTAGGCGCGGGTGATGTCATCCAGGAAGCGGGCACGGATGATGCATCCGCCTCGCCAGATGCGGGCCATGGCGCCCAGGTCGATGTTCCAGTCGAACTGCTTGGAGGCGGTGGCGATCTCATCGAAGCCCTGGGCGTAGGCGGCGATCTTGGAGCCGTAGAGGGCCTGCTTGACGGCGTCGACGAAGGCGCGTCGCTCCTCGGGATCGGTCAGGGTCGCCTGCGTGGTCCCCGGAGCGATGTCGGAGGCCTGGACAGCGGCCCGCGCCTCAGCGGAGGAGGAGACCGCGCGCGCGAAGGTGGCCTCGGCGATGGCGGGCACCGCCACGCCCAGCTCGAGGGCCGTCTGGGTGGTCCACACACCGGTGCCCTTCTGGCCGGCCGCGTCGACGACGACGTCGACGAAGGCCTCACCGGTGGCCGCATCGGTGTGGGACAGGACCTCGGTGGTGATGTCGATGAGGTAGGAGTCGAGCTCGGAATCCTTCCAGGAGCGGAAGACCTCGGCGATCTCCTCCACGGTGAACCCGCCGACGTGGCGCAGCAGGTCGTAGGCCTCGGCGATGAGCTGCATGTCGGCGTACTCGATGCCGTTGTGGACCATCTTGACGAAGTGGCCGGCGCCGTCGGGGCCGACGTGGGTGCAGCATGGCGTACCGTCGACGTGGGCCGAGATGGACTCCAGCATCGGCCCCAGGCGGTCGTAGGACTCAGCAGTACCGCCGGGCATGATCGACGGACCGTTCAACGCCCCCTCCTCGCCGCCGGAGACACCCATGCCCACGAAGTGCAGGCCGCGCTCACGCAGAGAGACCTCACGGCGCCGGGTGTCGGTGTAGAGCGTGTTGCCGGCGTCGACGATGATGTCACCGGGCTCCATGAGGGCGGCGAGCTCCTCGATGACCGCCTCGGTGGCCGCTCCGGCCTGGACCATGATGATGGCCACGCGGGGGGTACGCAGCGACGCCACGAAGTCCTTCAGGTCGGCCGCGGGCACGAAGTCGCCCTCGGAGCCGTAGCGTTCGATGAGCCTCTCGGTGCGTGCCAGCGTGCGGTTGAAGACGGCGACCGCGTGACCATGACGAGCCAGGTTGCGGGCCAGGTTCGCCCCCATCACCCCCAGTCCGAAGACACCGAGGTCGGCTGTGGCCGGTGCGGGGATGAAGCTGCTCATGGAAGTCCTTTCCTGTGCCGCAGCCCCTGTGACGGCGCTGCGGTTCCAAGCCTTGGTGGCGGACGATATTGGTTGCGCTCCGGGAGACGACAAGGGGGTGTCGACAGTCCGGTTCACGACACCGACGAGTACCCACCGGTACCTGTCAACCTCGATGACCCTACCGCGTCCAGTCCTCATGCACGAGGAGCGTCCGTGGTTCAGACGTGCCCCGAATGACGTGTAACGGCTCACGGCAGGCCTGTCCCTGCCGGGTCAGCCACTTGCGAGGGCGCTAGAGTGACGAGTGCGGCCAGCACGGTTCCTCGAGCCGGTACGGCGGCCCTGACCAGACACCTCACCGTCTCTGTCAGATCGCCGCAGTGCGCCGACGGCCCGCTGGTGACGTCTGGTCCGCCGTTCGTCGAATCTCAGAAAGGCTGACGTGTCCAGCTCCGACTCTGCGACTCCGTTTCCGTCGTCGAGGCCCACGCGGGCGGCCAACCCGCTTCTCGACGCCCGCGACCTTCGCCTTCCGCGTATCGCTGACCCCTGCGTTCTGGTGATGTTCGGCATCACCGGTGACTTGGCCCGCCACAAGCTCCTGCCCGCCATCTACGACCTGGCCAACCGCGGCCTGCTCTCCCCCAGCTTCTCGCTGGTGGGTGTCGGACGACGCCCCTGGTCCGACGACGACCTGCGCGGCTACGTGGAGGAATCGGCTCGGGCGGGTGCCCGCACCCCGTGGCGTCCCGCCATCTGGGAGCAGCTGGCAGCGGGCATGCGCTTCGTGGAGTTCAGCTCCTTCGAGGACGACGACGCCTACGACCAGCTCACTCGGGTGGTGGATGACCTTGACGCCACCCGGGGCACGCGCGGCAACCGCGCCTTCTATCTGTCGATCCCCCCGGGATGGTTCCCAGCGGTGACCGAGCGCATCGCCCGCTCCGGGCTCGTAGAGGAGTCCGCCGACTCCTGGCGCCGCGTCGTCATCGAGAAGCCCTTCGGGCACAACCGCTCCAGCGCCCGAGAGCTCGACGCCCTCGTGGGACGCATCGTGCGTCCCGACGACGTCTTCCGGGTCGACCACTACCTGGGCAAGGAGACGGTGCAGAACATCCTGGCGTTGAGATTCGCCAATACGATGTTCGAGCCGCTGTGGAACCAGCGCTACGTCGACCACGTCCAGATCACCATGGCCGAGGACATCGGTATCGGCACCAGGGCCGGCTACTACGACACCATCGGCTCTGCTCGCGACGTCATCCAGAACCACCTGCTCCAGCTCCTGGCACTGACGGCCATGGAGGAGCCCACCAGTATGGAGGCGGCCGCGGTGCGCCTGGAGAAGGAGAAGGTGCTCAACTGCGTGCGCCTGGAGCGCGACGGAGTCCTGGACCTGGACCTCACCACTGCCCGGGGCCGTTACGACGCCGGCTTCCAGGGAGGGCTGCCGGTGCGGGGCTACCTGGAGGAGGACGGAGTCGCCGCCGACTCACGCACCGAGACCTTCGCCGCCCTGCGTCTGGAGATCGCCAACCGCCGCTGGGCCGGCGTGCCGTTCTACCTGCGCGCCGGTAAGCGCCTGGCCCGCCGGGTCACTGAGGTCGCCGTCGTTTTCAAGCAGCCGCCGTTCCTGCCGTTCGAGTCGGCTGCCACCACGGCCGTGGGGGCCAATACGATCGTGCTGCGCATCCAGCCTGATGAGGGCATTACGCTACGGCTGGCGTCCAAGGTTCCCGGAACCCAGATGGAGCTGCGCGACGTCTCCATGGACTTCGGCTACGGAGCCACCTTCAACGAGGAGTCGCCGGAGGCCTACGAGCGTCTCATCCTCGATGCGCTCCTGGGCGACGCCCCACTGTTCCCCCACCAGCGCGAGGTCGACCTGTCCTGGCGCATCCTGGATCCCGTCATCGAGCACTGGAGCGCTGGTGGGAGCCCTGAGGGCTATCGCCCCGGCTCCTGGGGACCGGCCAGTGCCCATGATCTCCTTGCCCGCGACGGCCGCACCTGGAGGCGCTCATGATCACCACACTGACCGCGACGACCACCTCCCGGATCGTCTCCCGACTGGTGGAGCACGAGGGGACCTCGGGCTCCTCCCGGGTGCTGACGCTCGTGATCTCCACGGACGAGAAGGGTCTGGAGGATGCGCTGTGCGCCGCGCACGGCGCCAGCCGGGACCATCCCAGCCGAATCATCGCCGTCGTCAAGCCACCTGAGGAGGACACTGGTCGAGTGACTCCACGCAGCCGCGACGGTCATGTCTCGGCCCAGGCAGGAGGACACCTGGACGCCGAGATCCGTGTCGGTCACGACGCCGGCGCCGGCGAGACACTGGTCCTGCGGCCTTGGGACGAGGCCGCTCTGCACACCGACACACTGGTGGTCCCCTTCCTCCTGCCGGACGCCCCAGTGGTCGTGTGGTGGCCGACGACTGTCCCCGAGGTCCCCTCGCAGGACCCCTTGGGCCGCCTGGGCTCCACGCGCATCACCAACACTCCCGCGCAGGACTTCCCGGCCAGGGCGTTGCGGGAGCTGGCACCGGTGAGCGTGCGAGGTGACATCGACCTGGCCTGGACCAGGATCACTCTGTGGCGCGCCATGGTGGCCTCCACCCTGGACCCGCTACTGCGCGCAGGCAGCCTGCGGGAGGTAGTGGTGGCCGGAGAGCCGAGAAACTCCTCGCTCTCACTCATGATCGCCTGGCTGCGGCTGCGGCTGGACGTGCCGGTCATGCGAGTCGATGAGGAGGACTTCAAGGGCATCTCCTCCATCACCGCCAGAACCGACGACGGTGAGATCATCATCGCTCGCCATGATCTGGAGCGGGTCACGATCACGCGCCCCGGATCCCCCGAGCCCCAGGTGGTGACGATGGCGCGACGAGAACCGATCAGCACTCTCAATGAGGAACTGCGCCGGCTCACCCCCGATCTCGTCTACCAGGAGGTCTTGGCCACACTGCTCGAGGAGCCCGTGAATGGCTGACAACCGCACACCCGACGCCCAGGTCATCGCTGAGATCCAGTCGGCCGCGGCTGCGGCTGCGACACCAGCTGTCGTCGTGGTTCCAACACTGGGTGACGCCGCTCGAAGGGCCTGCGAGGACACCATGCGGATCCTGGCCAGGGCGGTGGCGGCCCGGGGAGTCGCCCATCTGGTACTGACAGGCGGTTCCGGCGGGATGGCACTGGCTGAGGCCCTCGCGCCGCTCATCGTCGCCCAGCCCGAACCGGTGCGTCGCGCCATCCACCTGTGGTTCGGTGACGAGCGCTTCGTACCCGTGGGCGCCCCGGAGCGTAACGATCTGCTGGCTGCGCCGCTCATTGCCGCAGGCATGCGAGAGTCTCAGACTCACCGGCTGGCCGCTCCGAACGAGGTCGGCGGCCTGGATGAGGCGACGGCTCGCATGGTCCATGAGCTCGAGTCGGCGGGACTGCCTCACGGCGGATTCGATGTCGTCCACGTGGGGCTGGGACCTGACGCCCACGTCTGCTCGCTGTTTCCCGGGCACCCGGCCGCACTTGCAGTAGGAGTCCCTGCTGTGGCAGTGCGTAACTCGCCCAAGCCGCCTCCCGAGCGTTACTCCCTGACCTTCGAGGCGCTGCAGCGCGCAGGCCGAGTCATGGTCGTGGCCGGCGGTGAGGGCAAGGCCGAGGCGGTACGCCTGGGGCTGGGTACCCCCGATGTACTCAAGGCGCCAGCCTCGTGCTGCCGGGGAGAGCAGACCACCTGGTACCTGGATGAGTCGGCCAACGCCCTGATGGCTGCTTGAGTCCGATTCGGTCGAGCTGCTGACGCTTCCCGGGCAGACGACACCTGGAATTCCCGTCGGTGGGTGAGGCTACCGTAGCCCCATGAACGCTTCCGGCCGGATCCTGGCGCACCTCTCGGTGCTCGGCGCGCTCAGTATGTCGGGGATGACGGCTGCTCTTCCCGTCCACGCTGACGAGACCTCGCCGGCCCCCTCCCCAAAGTCCACGACGTCCACGACCGCCGAGCTCGCCGCCCTCCACGAGGCGCCCTGGGACCGCAGAGGAGACTTCATCCTGTCTCCG
The DNA here is from genome assembly GCF_031292835.1 of Actinomyces stomatis. Taxonomy (NCBI): domain Bacteria; kingdom Bacillati; phylum Actinomycetota; class Actinomycetes; order Actinomycetales; family Actinomycetaceae; genus Actinomyces; species Actinomyces stomatis. The sequence continues at coordinate 124,732 of NZ_JASPEP010000001.1, read as the reverse complement.
AGCGCCTCTCTTGAGGCGCTTTCGGAACTGCCTGAGGACGCTCCGGCCGCCCGGTCCTGGGCGGAGGGAGGCTCCCGCACCGGCTGGTTCGGCGAGGCGTGGACCGATGTCGACGGTGACGGATGCGACACTCGTAACGAGATCCTGGCCCGGGACCTGACAGACGCCGACTTCTCGCGTGCCGACGGCGTACAGCCTCGTGAGGAAGGACGTGGCCAGGGTGCGGGCGTGTGCCCGGACGCCACCGTCTGGGCAGGTGCGCTTCAGGATCCCTACACCGGCAGAAGGATTACCTTCACACGTGGCCAGGAGACCTCAGCGGCTGTTCAGATCGACCATGTGGTGCCGCTGAACTACCTTTACGCCCACGGGGCCTGGCAGTGGGATGAACGAACCCGGCTGCTGGCGGCCAACGACCCGCTGAATCTCGTCGCCGTTGAGGGTGAGGCCAACCAGGCCAAGGGCGCCTGCGGCCCGGCGAGCTGTCCCGTTGGTTCCACAGAGACCGGGAGCTGGCGTTCTACCGGCCCGGGTGGCTGGTGGCCGGCCAATGCCTCCTACCGTTGTATCTACGCACGTCGGTTCGTCTCAGTGGCCGCCGCCTACCGGCTCGGCCTGCCCCAGACCGACAAGGACGCATTGCGTTCCACCCTGGACGACTGTCTCGCTGGTGGGGACGGAACCGTGTCCCTCCCGGAGCAGGCCACTCGCACCGCCAAGGAGATCGGCTCCGTTGTCTGGCGCAGCCCTGGCTACTCCGCGCTCACGGCCTTCGGCGCCCTGGTGCTGGGGTGGGGGCTCATCCTTCGAGGCCGTCGCCGAGGGCGTAGAGCTTCACGGCGTCGAAGCCGTTCCATGTCCCGCTACTGAGCCTCTTGCCTAGGATGCCGTCATGGCAGCTCATCCTGGTTCCATGCCCGGCGGCGACAGCGCCCCAAGCGCCCCGGCGTCGGCTCGCATCGACGTCTGGCTGTGGAGCGTGCGGCAGATCAAGTCCCGCTCGGCCGCGACGAGCGCTTGCAAGGCAGGGCACGTGCGTGTCAACGGAGAGACCGCCAAGCCCGCCCAGCACGTCTCGGTGGGAGACGAGGTCCGCTACCGCGTCGATGGGTTCGACCGGCTGCTGACCGTCACTCGGATCCTCACCAAAAGGGTGGGGGCGCCCATCGCCCGCACCGCGTACATCGACTCCTCTCCCCCTCGCCCGTCCCCTCTGGATGCGCCGGCCGCCGTCATCCGAGATCGCGGTGCGGGACGGCCCACGAAGAAGGAGCGACGTCAGCTCGACGCCCTCATGGGAGGAGGGCGCCATCAGGACGACCGCTTCTGATGCGCTGGGGTGAGCGGCCTCACCGCCAGCAGATTTCTGAAGGAGCGGTCCGATGGGTTAAGGTTCTGCTCGTTGCAAGCGGCCCTCTGCCGCGAGCCAACGGGCTGTGGCGCAGTTTGGTAGCGCACTTGACTGGGGGTCAAGGGGTCGTGGGTTCAAATCCCGCCAGCCCGACCAGCATGAAGATCCGCACCCTCCCAAGAGGGTGCGGATTTTTTCGGTGATAGTGCGTTGACAGCAGCGCTCCCACATTCTTCCGACATTAACCTTATCAACACCATTCACATTTGCACCCTCTATAACAACCATGAGGTCTATTTAGATTTCCGACCCTTCATGAGAATCCACCACCCTTAATCACGATCAAGTAAACGTTGCAATGACGCCACTCACACCTCCCATCCACTACCTGTCCCCACTTTTCATCGGTATCTGAAGACGAAAGAACTACCCCTCATGGTTGACCACCCGATTCAGCCGCACGATGAATTCGGTCAGAAAAGTCACAGCCTAATAACATGCATGGCTGGCGCGACTGTGGTTGAGTGAACACCGACATCAAGGGTGTCTCACAGCATCCTGCGCATCGACTCATAACCGTTTGCGCAAATCAGACTGTGTTCTCACATTCCCGATCAGAGAGAACGACACATGAACATCAAGCGCGTCATCGCCGCAGCTGCGCTCACCGTCGTGCCGCTGACCGCCTCCTCTGCCGCACTGGCCGCTCCGGCCGCTCCGGCCGCTCCTCAGGGGGCGCCGGCCGCTGCCGCCGCGGTTTCCGCCCAGGTGACCACGGAAGGGTCCCAGTACGCCAACACCGTCCTGAACAAGGTCAACGAGCTGCGCAGCAGCCTGGGCCTTCAGCCCGTGACCCGGTACCAGGAGCTGGACTCCGTCGCACAGGACTGGTCCGAGCAGCAGGCGGCCGCCAACAACATGAGTCACCGCCCCGACTTCACGTCGGCCTACCCGGCGGGTTGGACCACCGGCTCTGAGAACGTGGCCTGGCGTACCGCGGGTGGCGACACCGGCGCGCTGATCTTCGACCAGTGGCTCAACTCCCCCGGCCACTACAAGAACATGACGGACCCGAACGTCAACTCCATCGGCATCGGATTCGCCCAGACCTCGGACGGCAAGTGGTACGCCACTCAGAACTTCGCCGCCTACAACGTCAGCAACACGACGCTGACCCAGACGACCAGCACAACCAGCAACACCACCACGACGACCACTAACACCACGACGACGACGACGAACGACACCCCTCCGTCGGACACCCCGGCCCCGCAGCCGACCCCGGAGACCACGTCGTCGACGCCGACCACTGAGACGACTCCTGCGGCTCCGGTCGCTCCTCCGGCGACCGAGACCACCGCCCCCGCGGCCACCCCGACGCCGTCCGCTCCGGCCACCACGACCACCAAGGCCACCACTAAGACCGTCACGGCCACCGGCACCCCGGCCAAGCCGTCCTCGACTCCCGCGGTCGCGGCTCCTCGCACCACCCCGACGAAGTCCGCGCTGGCCACGACTGGTCCGAGCATCGCCGTCGCAGTCGCCGCCGCCGGCCTGCTCGGCACCGGTGCCTTCCTCGTCATGCGTCGCCGCCAGGCCAGCTGACTGAGCTGAAGGCTCCGAGAGAACGCGAGCCGTTTCTCTGACGGGCGCCTGTTGGTCCACTGATCGGTGTGGACCAGCAAGCGCCCGTCTTTACTTCGGTACTGCTCTACCGCCGTTACCCCCAACGAGGCGTCATCCTTGAGAGGATGAGACCGTGAAGCGTCTTCCCCTTGAGCCAGAGCTCCTCGCGCCGCTGCCCGCGGAGATCGATCTACGCCTCGTCGTCACCGACATGGATGGAACCCTCATTGATGGTCAGGGGCGCGTTCCCACCGGGCTGATCGAGGCAGTGGCGGACATGCGAGACGCCGGCGTCGTCTTCGCCCCCGCCTCGGGCAGGCAGCTGGCCAACCTGCGTGCAGTCCTGGGAGCCGCTGTTGACGACTCACCACTCATCGCTGAGAACGGCTCCTTCGTCGTCCATGGCAGTGAGGAGATTCATTCCAACACCATCAGTGCCCGGGATGCCGAGGCCGCCATCACCACGACCCGTCACCTGGCCAGCTCCGGTTACGACGTCGGCGCTGTTGTGGCCTGCAAGCACTGCGCCTACATCGAGCGCTCCGATGCGGCCTTCCTGGAACAGACCAGGTTGTACTACGAGGCACTGGAGATCGTCGAAGACCTCTCCTCCATCCCGCTGGACGAGGTGCTCAAGGTCGCGGTCTTCGACTTCGACGACGTCGAGAACGGTAGTTCCCAGGCACTGACCGCAGCGGTCCCGCACGTGCAGACCGTCGTCTCCGGGATGCACTGGACGGACATGATGTCGGCTCGGGCCTCGAAAGGGCGCGCCCTGGCGGCGCTTCAGGTCAGGCTCGGGATCCTTCCGGAGCAGACGGCCGTCTTCGGCGACTACCTCAACGACCTGGATCTCTACGAGCACGCGGACCTGGGCTTCGCCATGCGCAACGCCCACCCCGGCATCCATGCCGCAGCGGCCTACACGGCACCCTCCAATACCGACGACGGTGTCCTGCGCACGGTCGCAGAGCTGCTCAGGCGTTCACGGAGGCAAGGCTGAAACATGCGGGACGGCCCCGAACCGGTGAGTCCGAGGCCGTTCCGGGAGGTCGTCCACCGGGTTACTGGCCCAGCCACGCCTTCATGCCGCCACTGACGTTGACCAGTTCGCCGGCGTAGCCGGCAGCAATCAGGGCCTCGACCGCCTTGGCGGAGCGCACTCCACCGGCGCAGATCACCGCGGTGGGCCGGGCCGCATCGAGCTCTCCCATCCGGTCGACCACCTGCCCCAGCGGGATGTTGACTGAACCGGGGATCGCCGTGCGCGCGACCTCGTCGGGCTCACGTACGTCAAGGACCACCAAGTCCTCCCCCGCATCAAGCCGACGACGCAGCTCATCGACGCTGACTTCCTTCATCATGTCCTCCTCAAAGGTTGTGGATCGCTGACATAACAGAGCATTCGGCTGGCCTCGCCGGGCTCCACGTTCCGAAAACCGTGCCGCTCATAGAAGCGACGGGCATCGGTGTCGGCCTCGTCGACGCCGAGACGCATCTCGAGCGCGGAGCACAGTCGCACCTGCTCGCGTGCCTGCCCCAGCAGCCGGGAACCGATGCCGCGGCTGCGGCATTCGGGCTGCACATAGAGGTCCTCCAACTCGGCGACCGGCCCATCGCTGTATGGGGTTGGACGCAGTGTCAGGTACGCGAAGCCCACTGCTCGTGGCTGGTCAGCACTGCTGTCCTCGGCCAGGAGGACCAGAACATCCTGACGAGTCAGCATCGTCTGGAACCTGCTGGTGAGCTCCTGCACGGAGGGAGTCGGAGCGTCGAACTCGGTGTTGAAGTCGAACAGGAGCCTTCCGATGCATGGCGCATCCGCTGTGCCTGCCGTACGCACGTGGACGTGCGGTTCTTCTGCATACGGCTCCGCCGCTGAGTGGCTGCGGTGACGCATCGGGCTAGCGACGCAGGCTGCGGTAGCGGGTGATGAGGCCGCGGGTGGAGGCGTCCTGTCCTGAAAGGGCCTCCTCGTCCCCCTGGACGGCGGGGGCGATCTCGAGGGCCAGCTTCTTGCCGAGCTCGACCCCCCACTGGTCGAAGGAGTCGATGCCCCACACGATGCCCTGGGTGAAGGTGATGTGCTCGTAGAGGGCGATGAGCTCTCCGACGACCGCGGGCGTCAGCGCCGGGGCGAGGATCGAGGTGGTCGGCTTGTTGCCGGCGAAGACGCGGGCCGGGACGATCTCCTCGGCGGTGCCCTCGGCACGTACCTCGTCGGCGGTCTTGCCGAAGGCGAGCGCTGCGGTCTGGGCCAGGTAGTTGGACAGGAACAGCTCGTGGACGTCCACTCCCCCGTCCTTGGTGGGGTGAGCGGGGTTGGCCACGGCGATGAAGTCCGCGGGGATGAGCTGGGTGCCCTGGTGAATGAGCTGATAGAAGGCGTGCTGGCCGTTGGTGCCCGGCTCGCCCCAGAAGACCTCGCCGGTCTCAGTGGTCACGGGGCTGCCGTCCCAGCGCACGGACTTGCCGTTGGACTCCATGGTGAGCTGCTGGAGGTAGGCGGGGAAACGGTGCAGGTACTGGGCGTAGGGCAAAACGGCATGGGAGCCGGCCTTGAAGAAGTTGACGTACCAGACGTTGAGCAGGCCCATGAGCATGGGGACGTTCTCGGCCGGAGCCTTGGTGGCGAAGTGCTCGTCGACGGTGTGGAATCCGGAGAGGAAGTCGGCGAAGTTCTCCGGGCCGATGGCCACCGCCAGCACTGTGCCGACGGCCGAGTCCACCGAGTAGCGCCCGCCCACCCAGTTCCAGAACCCGAAGGCGTTGGCCGGGTCGATGCCGAACTCGGCGACCTTGTCCAGGGCGGTGGACACGGCCACGAAGTGCTTGGCGATGGCGCCATCGGTCTCGATGCCCTTGGCCTGGAGGGCGGCCAGGAACCAGTCGCGGGCCATGCGGGCGTTGGTGAGGGTCTCCAGGGTGGTGAAGGTCTTGGAGGCGATGATGAACAGGGTCGTCTCCGGATCGAGGTCCGCGACCTTCTCGGCGCAGTCGGTGGGGTCGATGTTGGAGATGAATCGGCACTTAAGGCCCTTCTGCACGTAGGGCTTGAGGGCCTCGTAGACCATGACAGGGCCGAGGTCGGAGCCGCCGATGCCGATGTTGACCACCGTCTTGATGGGCTTGCCGGTGATGCCGGTCCACTCCCCCGAGCGCACCCGGCGGGCGAAGGCGTAGATCTTCTCCAGGACCTCGTGGACGTCGGCGACGACGTCCTGCCCGTCCACGGTCAGGGAGTCGGTGGCCGGTCGGCGCAGGGCCGTGTGGAGAACGGCGCGGTCCTCGGTGATGTTGATGTGCTCGCCGGCGTACATGGCGCCGCGGCGGCCCGGGACGTCCACCTGCTCGGCCAGCTCGGCCAGGGCGTCGCGAACGTCGTCGGTCAGCAGGTTCTTGGACAGGTCGACGTAGAGGTCTCCCAGCTCGTAGGAGAAGCGCTCGGCGCGCTCGGGATCGTCGGCGAACCAGGCGCGCAGGTCCGGGGTCATGGTGTCGTGGAGCTCGGTGAGGCGCTTCCAGGCGGGCGTGGTGGTGGGATCAACCGGATTCAGCATGGCTACAGTCTATGGGTGTCACAGCCGCGCGCCACTGTCGGGCGCCAACCGTTCCCGTCCTCATGGAGTCCTGATACGGCATGACGCCATCAAGCAGAGCTCCCCCGAGGCTCGAGCCCGCTACCGGTCACTGAGTACCTGACGATCGCTCATGGTCTGCTGTCGGTACTGGCTCGGTGAGAAGCCCAGAACGCGTCGGAAGTCGGCGGTCAGGTGGGCGTGGTCCGCGTAGTCGAGCTCGGCGGCCACCTGTGCAACGGTGACGGACGGATCCTCCCGGAGCCGCTGCGCCGCCTCCTGAAGCCGATAGCGTCTGATCACGGCGAGTGGGGGCAGGCCGATGTACTTCTCACACAGGCGTTGCAGACTTCGGATGGAAAGATCGAGACGTCTCGCCAGCTGATCGACACGCAGAACGCTTCTGTCGGAGGCGACGACATCCTCCATCTTGTTGGCTATGAGCGCCGTCGCTTGTGGCGGCCCAGCATGCTGCGCAACCCAGGCCGCCAGCGCACTGGCGGCACGTTGTCCGCCCGTCGTCGTGTTCATATCTGCCATAGCACCGGCGACCGCGGCGCTCAGGTCAGGGTCCTCCAGCAAGCGATGGGAGTTCCGAATCAGGGACGGCGAGCACAGTGCACCCGCCCCCGCCGGCCTGAGAAGGGCCCCGACGGCCCAGCCCCGACCTTCCAGCTCGCGATAGGAGATACTCGTCGTCGGGCCGTGCAAGGTGATCCCATCCGGCTCGACAACGAGATTACAGGCGGGGAACGGGAGCACTTCCTGCCGATCTCGTTGTCCTGCAGGCAGGTTCCAACGCGGAATCCAGATCCAGCGGACGCGGTCGGCCAGTGCCTCGGAGACAGGCTCGCGATGAAAGGTCGGAAGCCTGGAGGGGTAGAGGATCCCCCGTTGATCAGCGGTCGTCTCGGGCACGGCTCCTCACCTTTCCGGAACTGTCGCGGATCTTCAAGCGGAGGCACCTCCATCGTTCCTACAGTCGTTGGCATGACTACACACAACGTTTCCGGGGCCACTGGACAGTACACGACTGACGGGACTCCGCACGGATTCACCAGCATCACGCCGTTTCTAGCCATTGACGGCGCCGACCGGGCGCTTCGGTTCTACCGTGACGTCCTCGGGGCGCGCATCGTGGACAGTGTGGAGATGGAGGGGTCGATCGTCCACGCGGAGCTCGACTTCGGTCACGGGAGGCTCCAGATCGGTGAACCATCTGCCTTGTCCGGCCTGGTTGCGACTCCGCCGGAGGAGCCGGTCAGCTACTCGATCGGCCTGTACTGCCCGGATGTCGACACCGCCGTTGAGCGAGCCACTGCCGCCGGAGCGACCTTGCTGGAGTCGCCCGACACCTTCGTGTCCGGGGACAGGTTCGCCTCCATTCGCGATCCCTTCGGCGTGCGGTGGTCGATCATGACCCGGGTCGAGGACCTGTCCGAGGAGGAGAGCGCCGCCCGTGTTACCGCGTGGGCCAAGGAGCAGACCGCTGCCGGCGACTGAACGCCTCTGGGGCTCAGCGCCGTTGACGCTTCTCGCGTACGCGCACCCCGATCTGGATGGGGGTGCCTGTGAAGCCGAACTCCTCGCGCAGGCGGCGCTCGATGAAGCGCCGGTATCCGGCGTCGAGGAAACCGGTAGTGAAGATGACGATCCGGGGCGGGGCCACCTGAACCTGGGTGGCGAAGAGGATGCGGGGCTGCTTGCCGCCGCGCACCGGGTGCGGGGTGGCCGACTGCAGCTGGCCCAGGAATCCGTTGAGCCGGCCCGTGGGCACACGTGTGGTCCAGCCCTCCAGGGCGGCGTCGAGGGCGCGCACGAGCCGGTTGGTGTGCCATCCGGTCCGGGCGGCCAGGTTGATGTGGGGGGCCCAGGAGACGTGGGCCAGGTCGTGCTCGACCTCCCACAGAAGCATCTTCTGACGCTCCTCGTCCACCAGGTCCCACTTGTTGTTGACCAGCACCAGGGCGCGGCCGGCGTCGACGGCCTGCTGGACGACGCGTACGTCCTGCTCACTGATCGGCTCGGAGGCGTCCAGGAGGACGACGGCGACCTCGGCCTTGTCGATGGCGCCCTGCGTGCGCAGCACCGCGTAGTAGTCGGCGCCCCGTGACTGCTTGACGCGCCGGCGGATCCCTGCGGTGTCGACGAAGACCCACTGACGCCCGTCGAGCTCAATGATCTCGTCGACCGGGTCACGGGTGGTGCCCGCGATCTCGTTGACGACGACGCGTTCCCTTCCCGCGATGGAGTTCAGCAGCGAGGACTTGCCGACATTGGGCCGCCCCACGAGGGCGATGCGGTGCAGGTCCCCCTCCGGCGCCGCAGAGGCCACGGCGGAGACCTCCGGGAGGATCTCCATGACGGCGTCGAGGACTTCGCCGCTACCCCGGCCGTGCAGGGCCGAGACCGGGAAGGGCTCGCCCAACCCCAGGTTCCACAGAGCAGCGGCGTCCCCCTCCTGCGCCGGGGAGTCGACCTTGTTGGCGGCCAGGACCACCGGCTTGCCGCTGCGACGCAGCATCCGCACCACGCGGGCGTCGGTCTCGGTGATGCCGACCTGGGCGTCGACGACGAGCAGGACGGCGTCGGCCATCTCGACGGCGACCTCGGCCTGGGTGGCCACGGCGGCGTCGAGGCCGGCCACGTCCACCTCCCAGCCGCCGGTGTCGACGATGGTGAAGCGGCGCCCGGCCCACTCCGCCGGGTAGGAGACCCGGTCGCGGGTGACACCGGGGGTGTCCTGGACGACGGCCTCGCGACGCCCCAGGACCCGGTTGACCAGCGTCGACTTGCCCACGTTGGGCCGGCCGACGACGGCCAGGACCGGCAGTCCGGGCTCGACGCTGTCACCGGTGGGCAGGCCCCCGTCGGCCTCCAGGAGGGCGAGGTCCTCCTCATCGAGCTCGTAGTCGGCCAGTCCGGCGCGCATGGCCTGGGCCCGCAGGTCCTCCTCGGCGTCCCGCTGGGCAGCGGCGTCAGCGGCCTCCTCCACCAGGTCCAGGACCCGTTCGACGGACTGCTCCAGGGTCATCTCCGAGGTGTCCACCAGGGTGACGCCCTCGGGTGCGGTGAGGAACTGGGAGACCGTGGCGTCATCACGGTCGCGGCGCACCACCTGGTCGCGCAGGGCTGCGGCGTCGATCTGCTCGCCTGCGGCCTCCAGGTCCCCGGCGCGGCGTGCCAGACGGGCCTCCTCCGAGGCGGTCACCAGCAGACGGGCATCGGCGTCCGGCGCTATGACGGTGGTGATGTCCCGCCCCTCGGCCACGATGCCGGCGCCCTCGGAGAAGGCCCCAGTGTGCCCGGTCGCCTCGAAGCGGATGATCTCGCGCTGGCGGCGCGCCAGCTCGGCGCGCACCTCGAGGTTGGTGGCGACCTTGGAGACGACTGTGGCGATGTGCGGGTCGCGGATCGCGGTCGATACATCCGTTCCGTCCACGGTGAAGGTGGGGTGCTCGGGATCCAGACCCATGTGCAGCGGCATCGCGGCGACGGCCTCGGCGGCGGCGGCCCCATCGTCCAGGTCGACGCCCTCGTGCTCGCACCACCAGGCGGCGGCCCGGTACATGGCACCGGTGTCCAGGTAGGCCAGTCCCAGCTCGGCGGCGACGCGCCGGGAGACGGTGGACTTGCCCGATCCGCTTGGTCCGTCGATCGCAACGACGATTCCCATGGTGCCCTCCATCAGGGTCCGATTCCGGTGATGAACTGGGCCAAGCGTCCCACACTCCAGCGCGATACTGCGGATCAGACCCCCATGAGTACTGACACAGGCAGGCCTCACCACCAACGGATTAACCGGCTTCAGCCAGCGACGACGCGCCAGCCCTGGGTGTCCAGCGCCTCCTCCAGCCGTTGAGCGACCGCCGGCAGGACGGAGATGAGGGCGATGCCGGCGCTCTGCCCGGCCGAGTGCTCCAGGGAGAAGTCCTCGATGTTGACACCGGCGGCTCCAACGTCGGACAAGAGCCTGCCCAGCTCGCCGGCGGCGTCGGGTACCAGCACCTGGACCTCGGTGTAGCGGCGCGGCGCCCCACCGTGCTTACCGGGGATCCGCGCTCGGCCGACGTTTCCCCGGGTCATGAGGTCGGTGACCGCACCGACGGCCCCGGGAGCGGCAACACGCGCCGCTCCCGGGCCTGTGTGCTCCGGGCCGTCCGGATCGCGGGTGGCCGCCTCGATCCCCGTGATCAGAGCACTGAGATCATCACTGATCCGGCGCAGCAGGTCGGTCACGGGCCCCGCATTACCCACGATGATGGCGGACCACAACCTGGGGTCCGAGGCAGCGATCCGCGTGACGTCACGAAGTCCTTGCCCCGACAGGGCCAGGGCCCCCTCCCCCAGCTCCTCCAGGCGAGCGGCCACGAGCGAGGAGACGAGCTGGGGCATGTGGGACACGGCGGCGACGGCGGCATCGTGCTCCACCGCACCCATGCGCACCGGGCTGGCGCCCACATCGACCGCCAGATTCCTGATGACCAGCTCCGCCTGCGGATCCGAGTCCTGACCAACCACCACCCAGGGGCGCCCGGCGAAGAGGTCGGAGTCAGCGGCGCCGGCACCCGAGCGCTCCCGACCCGCCATCGGGTGGGAGCCGACGTACCTGCGCGCCTGCGCTCCCGCACGGGCCCGAACCTCGGCGACGACCCGTTCCTTGACCGAGGCGACGTCAGTGACCACCGCATTCGGGTGGGCACTCAGCTGCGCGACGACGACGTCGGCGGTCACGTCGGGGGGCGTGGCCACGACGATGACCCGCGGCTCGGAACTGTCCTTCCCGTGGAGCGTTCCCGCCCCCATGTCTCGGGCCAGGGCCAGGGACGTGGGTGAGGTGTCGGAGAGCTGCACCTCGACACCCGCCGCCCGCAGCGCCAGGGCGAGCGAGGTTCCCAGCAGTCCTGTACCAACGATGAGTACCGGCCCACGCGTGGACACCGACGTCAGCGGCTCGGGAGTGTTCACAGACCGACCTCCTGCTGCAGCGCGGCGATCTCCTCGCCGGTGAGGGTGCGGGTCTCACCGGGGCGCAGGTTACCCAGCCGCAGAGGTCCCAGCCTGGTGCGCGCCAGACGCGTCACAGGGTGGCCAACGGCGTCCAGCATGCGCCGCACGATACGGTTCTTGCCGGAGTGGAGAGTGATCTCGACGATGGAGCCACGTGGTCCGGAGTCCTTGACGGTGACTCGGTCCGCCTTGGCCTCACCGTCCTCCAGCTCGATGCCCCGCCGCAGCTTGCGTGGGACCCAGGGCTCGACCTGTCCCTCGACGATGGCAACATAGGTCTTGGCGATCTCGAAGCTGGGGTGCATGAGCCTGTGGGAGAGCTCGCCGTCGTTGGACAGCAGAAGCAGCCCCTCGGTCTCGGTGTCGAGGCGGCCGACGTGAACCAGGCGCAGTGAGTCGGGAAGCTCGGGGTGCTCGGCCAGGTAGTCGCGTCCGTACTGGGCCACGGTCGGACGGCCCTCGGGGTCCTCCATAGTGGTGACGACCCCGGCCGGCTTGTGGAGCATGAGAGTGATGAGCTCGGGGTTGGTAAGGATCCGGCTGCCGTCGACACGGATCTCCTGTGTCAGCGGGTTCACCCTGACGCCAACCTCGGTGACGGTGATGCCGTCGATGCTGACGCGGCCGTTGGCGATGAGCTGCTCGCAGGCGCGGCGTGAGGCGACTCCTGCGTGGGCGAGGACCTTCTGCAGCCGCTGTCCGGAGGCGACGTGCGGGTCGTCCTGGCCGCCCTTGGTGGCGCGCTCACGCATGGCGAGCAGATGGGACTCCTCGTCCTCGTCGATGGCCTCGGCGTCGAAGGCGGCCAGGTCGGCGGCGTCGGTCTTCTCGTCCAGTTCCTCGAGATCGTCCTCGTCGTAGAACTCCTGCGCCCCGAAGTCGCTGTGGGGTACGGACTCGGTTCGGGCGTGGCGGTTCCTCGGGGTCATGGGGTCCTCCTACCGGCCATCTCATCGGCCTGTTCGACGATCTCCCCCAGTGCCTCAGCACGGGGAAGGTAGGGAGCCAAGGGTGGCAGCTCGTCCAGGGAGTCGATTCCCAGGTACTCCAGGAACTCTCCCGTGGTCCGGTACAGGATCGCACCGGAGGTCTCGGCGCCGGCCTCCTCGATGAGGCCGCGGGCGTGCAGGGTGCGCATGACACCGTCGACATTGACACCACGGATCTCCGCGACGCGCCCCCGAGTGACCGGCTGCCGGTAGGCGACGACGGCCAGTGTCTCCAGAGCGGCCTGGCTCAACCGTGCGGTGGCGCCACCGATGATGAACTGCTCGACGAGGTCGGCGTGCTCGGGCACGGAGGCGAAGCGCCACCCGCCCGCCGCACGTCGCAGAAGGAATCCGTGAGGCCGGGTGCCGGGCGCCTCTCCCCGGTACTCGGCAGCCAGGCCCTCGAGCAGCTCCTCGCAGACGCTCTCCTCGACGCCGAGGGCCTCGGCGATCGCAGTGGTGGTCACCGGTTCATCGGCAACAATGAGGATGGCCTCAGCGGCGCTGCGCAGCTGAGGCTCTGCGGCCTCGCTCATGCGAATTCCTCCTCGAGCTCAGTGAGGTTCTTGGAGGTCATCATGCCGGTCAGATCGTCCTGGCCGCCGCACCAGGTCACGGTGATCTCGCCCATGGCCTCGGGCTGGTCCAGCTCAGCGCTGCCCTGCCGGTGGAGAATGAGCAGAGCCAGGAACCGAGCCACCACGACGGCGGTACGCTCGGCGTCCTCAATGATCTGGGCGAAGGTCAGGGTTCCGTGACGGCGCAGCCTGAGGGCGATGAGGTTCAGCTGTTCCCCGACCGGTACCCGCTCGTGAAGGTGGACGGTCTGGACACCTGGATCCGTGGGACGGGTGAAGGCTCCGACCGCCAGCCGCGTCAGCTCCTCTGGAGTGATGGTGGCCACGAGCCTGGGCAGTAACGCCGCCAGATGCGGTTCCAGGGCGACGATGCGAGGGTGGCTGCGTGCGGAGGTCTCCGCCCGGTGACGGAAGGCCGCTGCGGCCTCTTTGAAGGCCCGGTACTGCAGGAGCCGGGCGAAGAGCAGGTCACGGGCCTCGAGCAGCTCGAGGTCGGGCTCCTCCTCATCCTCGTCATGAGGCAGAAGGCGGTGTGCCTTGAGAGCCAGGAGGGTGGAGGCCACGACGATGAACTCCGATGCGCGCCCCAGGTCCCAGTCCGAGCGCATGTGGGCGATGAAGTCATCGGTCACCTCGGCCAGCGCCAGCTCGGTGACGTCCAGCCTTTTGCGGGCGATGAGGCTCAGAAGCAGGTCGAAGGGCCCCTCGAACTGGGGCAGCGTGACACTGAATCCGGGCAGCCGGGGCGGCCCCTGCTCCTCCGGCTCAGGCGACATCGCCGCGGGCGATGACCTCGCGGGCAAGCCGGCGGTAGGCGTCCGCGCCGGGGTGGGAGGGCGCGTAGCTGGTGATCGGCTCATTGGCCACGGAGGCGTCCGGGAACTTGATCGTGCGCCGGATGCGCGTGTCGAAGAGCTGCTCACCGAAGGCCTGCTCCAGGCGCTCGAGCACCTCTCGTGAGTGCAGGGTACGGGAGTCCACCATGGTGGCGAGGATGCCGTCGATCTCCAGGGTGGCGTTGAGACGGTCCTTGACCCGCTCGACGGTCTCCACCAGGAGCGCCACCCCGCGCAGGGCGAAGAACTCGGTCTCCAGCGGGATGATGACGCCGTGGGAGGCCGTCAGGGCGTTGATGGTCAGCAGCCCGAGCGAGGGCTGGCAGTCCACGAGGATCACGTCGTACTCGTCGAGCACTGGACGCAGCACCCGCTTGAGGGCCTGCTCGCGGGCGACCTCGTTGACGAGCTGGACCTCTGCGGCGGACAGGTCGATGTTGGCCGGGACGATGTCCAGACCCTCCACCGTGGTCTCGTGGATGACCGTGCGAATGTCCGGACGACTGGCGACGAGCAGGTCATAGATGGTGGAGTCGAGCTCATGGGCGTTGATGCCCAGGCCGGCCGATGCCGCTCCCTGGGGGTCGAAGTCGACGATAAGGACCCTGCGCCCCAGCTCGGCCAGAGCCGCTCCGAGGTTGATCGTCGTCGTGGTCTTTCCGACGCCGCCCTTCTGGTTGCACATGGAGATGACCCGAGCGGGTCCGTGCGACTCCAGCGGCGCGGGAACGGGGAAGTCCTTCTCCTCGCTCTCTTCGGTGCCGGGGTTGTCGATCAGGCCTGGCTGGATGGAGTCATTCACGTCATCCAGCCTAGTCGAAAGCCGACCGACATCGCCCAGTTCAGACAGGACACGCCAGAGAACAGCCCAGGCAGGTCCCTGCTTTCAGGCGTAGCCCGGTGCGCACCCAGGCTTCCCACACTGAGAACCGGGAGCACGACCTGCGGTGATGCGCTCGTTGATCAGGCCAGCGCCCGCGGGTGACTGGTGGCGTAGACCTCCCGCAGGTGGTCAACGGTGACCTTCGTGTAGATCTGGGTGGTGGTGACCGAGGCGTGTCCGAGCATCTCCTGGACGACACGGACGTCGGCCCCTCCTGCCAGCAGATGCGTGGCGAAGGAGTGGCGCAGGGTGTGGGGGGAGATGCGCCGCTCGTCGGCGGAGTCCACCCCGATGAGCCCGGCCCGTTCAGCGGCCTGCCGCAGGACGGCCCAGGCACTCTGCCGGCTCAGGGGCCTGCCCAGGGTGTTGAGGAAGACCTGCGGCACTCCCCTGCCCTTCTCGGCCAGGACCGGTCGGCCTCGCACCAGGTAGGCGTCCAGCGCCTCCCAGGCGTAGGCCCCCATGGGAACCACGCGTTCCTTGCGTCCTTTGCCGAACAGCCGCAGCAGCCGGGAGTCGGTGTCGAGGTCGTCGACGACGAGACCCACCGCCTCGGAGATGCGGGCGCCAGTGGCATAGAGGACCTCGAGCAGGGCCCGATCGCGCAGACTCACCGGAGAGTCATCGACGCCTGCGGCCTCCAGGAGGAGACGGACCTCCTCAATGCCCAGGGCCTTGGGCAGGCGTCTTCCGGGTTGGGGAGGGCGCACGGTGGCCGAGGGATCCTGGGAGGTGGTGCCCTCGGCCATGAGGAACTTGTGCCAGCCGCGCACTGCGGTCACGGTTCTGGATGCCGACGACGACGCCAGCGGGCGGGCGCCGTCGGATCCGGTGCGCAGGACCTCGAGGAAACCAGCCACGTCATTGCGGCTCACCTCCTGCGGGGCTGAGATGCCGGCGCTTCTCAGGTAACGCAGGTAACGGCCGAGGTCGCGCTCGTAGGCACTCAGGGTGTGGGGGCTCAGCCCGCGTTCGACACGCAGGTGGGCGAGGTAGCCGCGTAGCCCCCGGTCCAGGACGTCGCCACGCGGATCGGGGGTGGTGTCGACGGCTGGATCCGTCGTGTGCGCAGTGCTCGTCAGAATCCGCCGACGCTCAGCCGAGCTTGGCGACCAGGCCGAGCCCGACGATCGTGATCGTCCAGATGACGGCCACGGCCACCGTGATGCGGTCGAGGTTGCGCTCGGCCACGCCGGAGGACCCGGCCGAGGAGGAGATACCGCCTCCGAACATATCCGACAGACCGCCGCCCTTACCCTTGTGCAGGAGGATCGACATGATGAGGAAGAAGCTCGAGAGGACGAGCAGCACCTGAAGGACGATACGCACTACGTTCACGTCACGTTCCCTTCGTTGTTGGTTCCGTCTTGCTGCGGGGGCCTCACGCTCCGGCTGGGTCCGGCGCGACTCCCGACAGGGTCCGCGCCCCCACCTGTCCGCCTGGCAGTCTACCTGCAACGTGCAGGGTCCCGGACACCTCGCGATGTGAGGTGTCCGGGACCCGGACGGTGAGCGGTGAGACGCTACGGGGACGTGATCGCTCGCCTCCTCCGTCGCGGCTCGGGCCGCTCAGGCGTAGAAGTTCGCCATGGCGGCGAAGGAGTCCGCCTTGAGGGAGGCTCCGCCGACGAGCGCGCCGTCGACGTCGGGCTGGGCCATGAGCTCCTTGATGTTGTCGGGCTTGGCGGAACCGCCGTAGAGGATGCGGGTGGCGTCAGCGGTGGCGTCACCGTAGTCGGCGCGCAGGGCCTCGCGGATCGCTCCGCACACCTCTTGGGCGTCCTCGGCGGTGGCGGTCTCGCCGGTGCCGATGGCCCAGATGGGCTCGTAGGCGATGACGATCTTGGCAACGTCCTCTCCGCTCCATCCTTCAAGGGCGGCGCGGATTTGCCCCAGGACGAAGTCGACGTGGGTACCCGCCTTGCGGATCTCGAGGGCCTCGCCGCAGCACAGGATGGGGGTCATACCGGCGTCGAGCACTTTGCGGGCCTTAGCGCCCACGAGGGCGTCGGACTCGCCGTGGTACTCACGGCGCTCGGAGTGGCCCATGACCACGTAGCTGACGCCGAGCTTGGTGAGCATCTCGGTGGAGATCTCACCGGTGTAGGCGCCGTTGTCGTGGATGGAGACGTCCTGGGCGCCGTACTTGATGCTCAGGGAGTCGGCCTCGACGATGGTCTGCACGGTGCGGATGTCCGTGAAGGGCGGGATCACAAGGACCTCGCACTTGGTGTAGTCGTGATCGCGGTCCTTGAGCTCCATGGCCAGGCCCTGGACGAGATGGTTGGCCTCGAGGTGGTCGAGGTTCATCTTCCAGTTGCCCGCCATGAGCGGGGTGCGGTTACTCATCTGGGTTGCCTTCCTTCAGTCGTTGAGCACTGCGATACCGGGCAGGGTCTTGCCCTCGAGGAGCTCGAGGGAGGCGCCTCCACCGGTGGAGATGTGGGAGAACGTGGCCTCATCGAAGCCGAGCGTGCGCACGGCGGCGGCGGAGTCGCCACCGCCGATGACGGAGAAGGCGTCGGACTCGGAGATCGCCTTGGCCACTGCCTTGGTGCCCTCAGCGAAGGCCGGGAACTCGAAGACGCCCATGGGGCCGTTCCACACCACGGTCTTGGAGGTGGCGATGGCGTCAGCGAAGAGCTGTCGCGTCTCAGGGCCGATGTCCAGACCCATCTGGTCGGCGGGCAGCCCGTCGGCGGGCACCACAGTGGCCGGGGCGTCCGAGGCGAAGGCGGGGGCCACGACGGTGTCAACGGGCAGCAGCAGCTCGACGCCGTTGGCCTTGGCGATCTCCAGGTAGCCCTTGACGGTGTCGATCTGGTCCTTCTCCAGCAGGGAGGTGCCCACCTCGTGGCCCTGGGCGGCCAGGAAGGTGTAGGCCATGCCGCCGCCGATGAGGAGGCGGTCGGCCTTGCCCAGCAGGTTGGAGATGACGCCGAGCTTGTCGGAGACCTTGGAGCCACCGAGCACCACGGTGTAGGGGCGCTCGGGGTTGTTGACGGCGCGTCCCAGGGACTCGATCTCCTTGACGACGAGCAGACCGGCGGCGGAGGGCAACAACTTGGCGACGTCGTAGACGGAGGCCTGCTTGCGGTGCACGACGCCGAAGCCGTCGGAGACGAAGACGTCGGCCAGAGCGGCGAGCTCGGCGGCGAAGGCCTCGCGCTCGGTGTCGTCCTTGGAGGTCTCGGCGGCGTTGAACCGCACGTTCTCCAGCAGGACGATCTCACCGTCACCGGCTGCTGCGACGGCGGCCTTGGCGGACTCGCCCACGGTGTCCTCGGCGAGGGTCACCTTGACGCCGGTGACCTCGGCGAGACGCTTGGCGACGGGAGCCAGGGAGTAGTCGGGGTTGACCTGCCCCTTGGGGCGTCCCAGGTGGGCGGTGATGATCACCTTGGCGCCGGCGTCGAGCAGGGTGCGCAGGGTGGGCAGAGCGGCCTGGATACGGCCGTCGTCGGTGATGTTCTTGTCGGCGTCCAGCGGCACGTTGAAGTCGGAGCGGACCAGGACTCGCTTGCCCTTGAGGTCGCCCAGGGACTCGATGGTCTTCATGAAGCCTCTCATCGGTTGTGGGTGATGGTGTGGGTGTGGGAAGGACGGCGCCCGCGCACGCATAGCGTGGCGCGGGCGCCGTCTTCTAGAGAGTCATGCTCTCGGTCTGGTCTCAGGCGAGCTTGGAGCCGACCAGAGCGGTCAGGCGGACCAGGGCGTTGGAGTAGCCCCACTCGTTGTCGTACCAGGAGAGGACCTTGACGAGGTTGCCGATGACCTTGGTCTCGGTGGCGTCGAAGATCGAGGTGTGCGGGTTGCCCACGATGTCGGTGGAGACGATCGGGTCCTCGGTGTACTCGAGAACGCCCTTGAGCTCACCCTCGGCGGCGGCCTTGACGGCGGCCTTGACGGCCTCGACGGAGACCTCCTTCTCGGCGATGAAGGTCAGGTCGGTCAGCGAGCCGGTCGGGGTGGGGACGCGCACGGCCAGACCGTCGAACTTGCCCTTGAGTGCGGGAAGGACGAGGGCCACGGCCTGAGCGGCACCGGTCTTGGTGGGGATCATGTTCAGCGCGGCGGCGCGGGCACGGCGCAGGTCGCTGTGCGGGGCGTCGAGGACGCGCTGGTCACCCGTGTAGGAGTGGATGGTGGTCATGATGCCGCGCTCGATGCCGAAGTTCTCGTGGAGAACCTTGGCCAGGGGGGCGAGGCAGTTGGTGGTGCACGAGGCGTTGGACACGATGTTCATCGTGGCGTTGTCGTAGTCGCCCTCGTTGACACCCATGACAAAGGTGCCGTCGACGTTCTTGGCGGGAGCGGAGATGACGACCTTCTTGGCGCCACCGTCGAGGTGGGCCTTGGCCTTCTCGCCGTCGGTGAAGAAGCCGGTGGACTCCACGACGACCTCGACGCCCAGGTCGCCCCAGGGCAGGTCGGCGGGGTTGCGCTGAGCGAGCACCTTGATGTGCTTGCCGTTGACGGTGATGCCATCCTCGTCGTAGGAGACCTCGCCGTTGAAACGACCGAGGATCGAGTCGTACTTGAGCAGGTGGGCCAGGGTCTTGTTGTCCGTCAGGTCGTTGACGGCGACAACCTCGATGTCAGCGCCCTGCTCGAGGGCGGCACGGAAGAAGTTGCGGCCGATCCGGCCGAAGCCGTTAATACCAACGCGGGTGGTCACTTTGTGTCCTCCTAGTGCGCCGGTTGGCGGCGCACGGTTGCTGGGCTCTTCTCACACATGGCGTGTGCTCCGGAACTTCTTCAGCTCAGATCCGATTCAGCTCCGGCACGGCCGAGTCTAGTCACACTGGGCAGGCGCTGGGAGTCGCCGACCACGCCACGGGCGAACACTGTGATGCACAAGCCAGCCCACACGGGGACCAATGACCATCGGCCACCCCTGAGGCAAGGACAGAGGTCCCATCTTGGCTCAGGGTTCGAGCATCTCCTGGGTGAGAACCGACTCAGTGTCGGGGATGCCCAGCTCATGAGCCTGCTTGTCCGCCATGGCGAGGAGCCGGCGGATACGCCCGGCGACGGCGTCCTTGGTCAGCTGCGGGTCGGAGAGCTGCCCGAGCTCCTCCAGGGACGCCTGCTTGTGTGCGATGCGCAAGCGGCCGGCCTGAAGCAGGTGGGCGGGGACATCGTCCCCGAGGATCTCGAAGGCGCGTTCGACCCGGGCCCCCGAGGCCACAGCGGCACGGGCGGAACGACGCAGGTTGGCGTCGTCGAAGTTGGCCAGACGGTTGGCGGTCCCCCGCGACTCGCGCCGGGATCGACGCTCGGCCCACACCTTGAAGGCCTCCGGCGCCCCCATCCGCTCCAGGAGGACACCAATGGCCTCGCCGTCACGAACGACGACGCGGTCGGCCCCACGTACCTCTCGGGCCTTGGCGGAGATGTCGAAGCGCCGCGCAGCCCCGACAAGGGCCAGTGCTGCCTCCGAACCGGGGCAGGTGACCTCCAAGGAGGAGGACCGGCCGGGCTCGGTCAGGGAACCGCGGGCCAGGAAGGCTCCGCGCCAGGCGGCAGCGGCGGCGTTGCGCCCGCCCTGGATGACGGCCACCGGCATGCCTCGCACTGGTCGGCCTCGGTCGTCGACCAGCCCAGACAGCCGGGCCAGGTCCTTGCCCCGCTGCGTCACTCGCAGCACGTAGCGGGATCCTCTGTGCAGGGATCCGCCCTGGACCACCATGACCTCGGGCTCCATCCCGTAGAGCTCCTTGAGGTGCTGGTGCAGTCGGCGCACGGCTCCTCCGTGGTCGAGCTCGGCCTCGACAACGATGCGCCCGGAGACGATATGGAGCCCTCCGGCGAAGCGCAGCATCGCGGAGACCTCCGCCCGTCGTTGGGCGGCGTTCTCAGTAGCGACGAGCGCAAGCTCATCCTTGACGGTGACCGTCAGCGACATGGGCGGGCTCCTCGTGGTCGGGGTTCGTGATTCAGTATGGGTGGAATGGTTGACGCTGCGGCCGTTGCCGGGGCATCCCAGGTGCTGGCGACTCGCTGCTCGAACGGACGCGGACCAGGCAGCGGGCGAAACGGCTGAGATGACAGAGCGATGTCTTACGGCGCCCGAGGCGTATCAATGGAGAATTCTTAGCCGCAGCACCCGGCAGCCGGCTGGACGCGGCCGCGGAGAATTATGAACGATTGTGAGCAGCAGAACTCCTTAATGAGTCGAGCGTCACGTTTCATCATGCTCGCCGCGATCGGTGACGTCCCCCAGCGCTCCTTCGAAGGCGTCCCGGAAGGCGGCTGCCAGGCGCAGCGGGTCGTGGTGGCACAGGGCCTCGCCGGTGCGCACCTGGCGCAGGACGACGGTGGCCCCCATGGCTGTGGCCACCGCTTCAAGATCAGCGACGTCCTCAACGGTGGAGGGGTCGGCCAGCACCACGTCCAGGCGCAGGTCGGGCGCGTACTGGCGCAGGACCCGTAGGTGATCGGCGATGGTCATCCCGTCGGTCTCGCCCTGCTGAGCGGAGAGGTTGAGGACCACGACCTTGCGGGCCGAGGTGTTCACCAGCGCACGACGCATGGACGGCAGGATGAGGTGCGGCAGCACTGAGGTGTACCAGGAGCCGGGCCCCAGGACCACCCATTCCGCCTCATCGATGGCGCGCAGCGCCTCTGGGTGGGCGTCGGCGTCCTCGGGAACCATCACCACGTTCTCCAGACGTCCGCGGGCCGAGGCCACCGCCACCTGCCCACTGACCCGGCGCCGGTTCCCTCCGGAGACGATGTCGGCCTCGATGACCAGGGGTGAGGAGGACATGGGCACGACGCGACCGTGGATCGTCAGCAGGCGCCCCACCCAGTCGAGCCCTGCGACCTCGTCCCCCAGCAGCTGCCACAGCGCCAGGATGAGCAGGTTCCCCAGAGCGTGGTTGTCGAGCTCGCCCTGTCCCTCGAAACGGTGTTGGAGCACGTCTCGCCAGGTGAGGCCCCACTCGGAGTCCTCGCAGAGCGACGCCAGCGCCATTCTCAGGTCTCCTGGCGGCAGGCAGTCGAACTCCCGGCGCAGGCGTCCTGACGAGCCGCCGTCGTCGGCGACCGTGACGACGGCGGTGAGCCGGTGGGTGACGTGACGCAGCGCGCGGAGTGTGGCGGACAGACCGTGCCCGCCCCCCAACGCGACGATGGCCGGTCCCTCCTCACCGCGGCGGGGCCAGCCCGCCACATCGATCGTTGTTCCCACTGCCTACTCCCGTCCCAGGTCACGGTGCTGAACAACGACCTCGAAGCCTCCGCGCCTCAACCTGGCCCCGAGCCTCTCCGCCGAGGCCACGGAGCGGTGCTTGCCGCCGGTGCAGCCCACAGCCAGAGTAACGTGAGGCTTGAGCTCATCAATGTACTGCGGAAGCGCAGGGATGAGCAGGTCGGCGTACCCGTCGACGAAGGCCGCCGCCCCCTTCTGTGCGAAGACGTAGTCGGCCACTGGTGCGTCACGTCCGGTGAGGTGTCGCAGCTCGGAGACCCAGTAGGGGTTGGGGATGAAGCGCACGTCCAGGACGTGGTCGGCATCCAGGGGGATGCCGTACTTGAACCCGAAGGACATGACATTGATGCGCAGGGCCAGATCGGACTCGTGCGCCACGAGCTCACGTACCCGGCGGGCGAGGTCGTGGACGGAGTAGTTGGAGGTGTCGATGACGCTGTCGGCCACGCCCCTCAAGCCGCCCAGGAGAGTGCGTTCATGCTCGATCCCGTCGAGGACGGAGCCGTTGCCCTGCAGCGGGTGGGGTCTGCGGGAGGACTCGAAGCGTCTGACCAGGACGGCGTCGGAGGCGTCCAGGAAGATGAGCCTGACGTCGGTGCCGTTGTTACGGACCTTGCGCAGATAGTCCATGAAGTGGGAGAAGAACTCGCGACTGCGCACGTCGACGACTGCGGCCAGACGGTGCACACCGGCGCCGACCGTCGTCATCATTCCGGACAGGGCGGGCAGCAGCTGGGGCGGCAGGTTGTCCACGACGTACCAGTCGAGGTCCTCCAGCGCGTTGGCCGCGCGCGAGCGTCCCGCCCCGGACATGCCTGTGACAATGATCAGCTCGGGACGTTCTGCCGGCGGAACCGGAGGGGTCGCCTCATCGAGTGCGGGGATCTCGATGGGAACCGTGTCCTGAAGCCGCTTGCGCTTGACGGAGGAGGGCTGAGGGCGACGCTCGTCATGCATGCCCCAAGCATCGCACGTCCAGGTCGGTCCACCCGTCGCCGACGCCGGTTTGCCGGTAGCGTTTCATCATCGCCAGTACTCACTGCCGCCGGTTCCCGGCGCCCGACACCAGGAGGCCCCATGAGCCCCTCCCCCATTGCCGACCAGGCGCACTCGCTCCCGTGCGAGTCCCAGGAGACCGCGATGCGGCAGCCCACAGCTCCGGTCCTGGGCACACCCTGGACCAGCAGCGCGACGAAGGTGGCGCTCCTGGGCGCCGGCGAGATCGGCAAGGAGGTGACGATCGCACTCAGCCGCCTGGGGGTGGAGGTCACGGCGATCGACCGCTACGAGGGGGCTCCAGCGCAGCAGGTGGCGCACAACGCCCTGACGGTTGACATGAGTGACCCCGAGGCGCTGACGGCCGCTATCCGCGCCAGCGGCGCCGCCATCGTCGTCCCCGAGATCGAGGCGCTGGCCACCGATGCCCTGGCGGCGCTGGAGAGCACCGGCGAGGTGCGGGTGGTGCCGACCGCCCGTGCGGTGCAGCTGACGATGAATCGTGAGGGAATCCGCCGTCTGGCGGCTGAGGAACTGGGACTGGCAACCAGTCCCTACGCCTTCGCCTCGTCCTTGGACGAGCTGCGGGCGGGGGCTCAGCGTGTGGGCTTTCCGTGCGTGGTCAAGCCGGTCATGTCCTCGTCGGGTCACGGCCAGTCGGTGGTGCGCGGACCTGAGGACCTGGAGGCGGCCTGGCGCTATGCGGCGGCCGACGGACGGGTCGACAGGGGCCGGGTCATTGTCGAGGGCTTCGTGCGTTTCGATACCGAGATCACCCTGCTCACAGTGCGCTGGCGTCATCCAGCCACCGGGGAGACGGTGACGGGCTTCTGCGAGCCGATCGGGCACCGGCAGGTCGATGGGGACTACGTGGAGTCCTGGCAGCCGCAGCACCTGAGCCCGGTTGCCCTGGAGCGGGCTCAGCAGCTGGCTGAGAACGTGACCACGGCACTGGGCGGTTGGGGCCTGTTCGGGGTGGAGCTGTTCATCTGCGGGGAGGAGGTTCTCTTCTCCGAGGTCTCTCCGCGCCCGCACGACACCGGTCTGGTGACGCTGGCGAGCCAGCGCCTGAGCGAGTTCGAGCTGCACGCCCGTGCCCTGCTGGGGCTGCCCGTGGACACCTCGCTGCGCTCCCCCGGAGCCTCGGCGACCATTAAGGCGACGGGCGAGTCCGTCCCTGGTGAGGGCGTGAGCTTCTCGGGTCTTGATGAGGCGCTCGCTCAGGAGGGCGTGGATCTGAGGCTCTTCGGCAAACCCGTGGCCCACGAGGGGCGTCGTCTGGGGGTCGTGGTGGCCTACGCCGATGACGTCCAGGCCGCTAGAGACCGGGCCCAGGCCGCGGCCCGGGCGATCCGTCCCAGCGTCTGAGCCAGTCGCCCGGGCTGCGGAATCTCAGTGACTACTCCTGCGGCGGTTCCTGCGTCGGGGGCACGAGGGAGGCGCCGTTGGAGGCGATGACGTCGCGGTACCAGCCGAAGGACTTCTTGCGGTAGCGGGCCAGGGTGCCGTTGCCGTCGTCGTCGCGGTCGACGTAGATGAACCCGTAGCGCTTGGACATCTGGGCGGTGGAGGCCGAGACCAGGTCGATGCAGCCCCAGGAGGTATAGCCCAGGACCTCGACGCCGTCGGCGATGGCCTCGGCGACCTGGACCAGGTGATCGTTCATGTAGGCGATGCGGTAGTCGTCCTCGACCGTGGCGCCGTCAGGACCGGCAACCAGGACGTCCTTGGCCCCCAAACCGTTCTCGACGATGAACAGGGGCTTGCCCCAGCGGTCCCAGTAGTCGTTCAGGATGGTGCGCAGGCCCGCCGGGTCGATCTGCCATCCCCACTCGGAGGCTTCGAGGGTGGGGTTGGTCACGCCGCCCATGAGGTTGCCCCGGCCGGCCTCGGCCGACTGGGTGACGGTCTCGCACACGGACATGTAGTAGGAGAAGGAGACGAAGTCGACGGTGTGCTCCCGCAGCAGCGCACGGTCCTCCTCGGTGATCTCCAGCTCGATGCCCTTGTCCCGCAGGGTCCGCCACAGGTAACCGGGGTACTCACCGCGCACGTGCAGGTCCCCGAAGGCGTAGTTGGCGCGCTCGGCCTGCTTGGCCGCCCACACGTCCCGGGGATCGGGGGTGAGCGGGTAGGTGGGCACGGCCAGGATCATGCAGCCGATCCGGATATCGGGGTTGGTCTCGTGGGCGATCCTGGTTGCGGCCGCGGAGGCAACGAGCTCGTGGTGGATGGCCTGGTAGAGGTCCTGCTCGCTGAGCCTGCCCTTCGGCGTGGCGATGCCGCCGGACAGGAAGGGCTCGTGGAGGACGGAGTTGATCTCGTTGAAGGTCAGCCAGTACGTGACCCGTTTGCCGTAGCGCTCGAACAGGGTACGGGCGTAGCGCTCGAAGAAGCCGATGAGGCGCCGGTCGGTCCAGCCGTTATAGGTGCGCGCCAGGTGGAGCGGGGTCTCGTAGTGGCTGATGGTGACCAGCGGCTCGATGCCGTGCTTCTCGAGCTCATCGAGGACCCGGTCGTAGAAGGCAAGCCCCTCCTCGTTGGGCTCAGTCTCATCGCCGAGCGGGAAGATGCGGCTCCAGGCGATGGAGAAGCGGAAGACCTTGATTCCCATCTCCGCCAGCAGGGCGATGTCCTCGACGTAGCGGTGATAGAAGTCGATGGCCTCGAGCTTGAGGTTGTCCGGCGTGGGGGCCTGGGTGGGCGGGGCCATGATGCCCCGGGGCATGACGTCCTGGACGGACAGACCCTTGCCGTCCTCGTTGTAAGCGCCCTCGATCTGATTGGCGGCGGTGGCCCCGCCCCACAGGAAGCCGGCGGGGAAGCGCAGGTCGGGGTCAGGCGATGGCACAGTCATAGCTCCTCATCCTCTGTGTCTTCTGCCAGGTGGCAAGTTCAGAAGGCTCCGGGTCCGTGACCGCCCCTACCATGATCGCACTGACGGCTGTGCCGATCCGCGCCTCACGGCAGCGTCTGGCCTCAGTCCTGAAGGCCCACCATGACGGAGGAGGCCTTGACGACGGCGACTGCCTTCTTACCCTCTGCCAGCTCGAGCTCCTCGATGGCCGTGTTGGTGATGGAGGAGGTGATGATGACGCCGGGGGCGACCTCGATCTTGACGACGCCGTTGACGGCACCCTTCTCAATGGAGACGACAGTACCGGGCAGCTGGTTGCGGGCAGAGATCCTCATACGGGGTTTCCTTTCGAGTTGACGTCAGTCCAGCACATCGTGAAATCACACTACTGTTGAGTATCTGGACTGTTGAGGTGAGCCAAGATAGTACCTGCCAGAGCCGGTCCGATGCCCTTGACACGGGTGATGTCGTCCACGTCGGCCTGCCGAATGCGTTTGACCGAGCCGAACTCACGCAGCAGGGCGGCCTGACGAGCCGGTCCCAGGCCGGGGATCCCGTCCAGCACGGAGCGGGTCATGCCGGCCGAGCGCTTCTTGCGGTGGTGGGTGATGGCGAAGCGGTGGGACTCGTCCCGGAGGTGCTGGAGTAGGTAGAGGGCGGGCGACGTGCGTGGCAGGATGACGGGGAACTCCTCCCCCGGCACCCATAACTCCTCCAGACGCTTGGCCAGGCCGATGAGCGGGACGTCGATGCCGAGCTCGTCGAGCACGGCACGCGCGGCGTTGACCTGCGGCAGACCGCCGTCGACGACGACGAGTCCGGGCGCGTAGGAGAAGCGCCGGGCCTTGCCGGTCTCAGGGTCGATAGGACCGGAGGCAACGGCGATACCCTCGGCGTCCTCGATCTCCTCGGCAGCGCGGGCGGCCGCCTCGCCCTGTCCCTGCTCA
This sequence comes from Actinomyces stomatis, assembly GCF_031292835.1. Classification (NCBI taxonomy): domain Bacteria; kingdom Bacillati; phylum Actinomycetota; class Actinomycetes; order Actinomycetales; family Actinomycetaceae; genus Actinomyces; species Actinomyces stomatis. Next base: position 97,865 of record NZ_JASPEP010000001.1, on the reverse strand, counting down.
GCGATGAGCCGTTTGAACCTCCGGGTGAGGACCTCGTGCATGGCTGCGGTGTCATCAGTGGCACCGTTTCCGTCCTGGCCGCGCACGGTGAAGCGGCGGTAGTCGGACTTGCGCGGCGCACCGTCCTCGAAGACGACCATGGAGCCGACCTGATAGGTGCCCTGGGTGTGGGAGATGTCGTAGCACTCGATGCGCAGGGGCGCCTCGGCCAGGTCGAGGGCCTCGGCGAGCTCATCAAGGGCGAGGGTACGTTGGGTGAGATCCCCCGCCCGCCGGGTCTTGTGCAGCCGCAGAGCCTCCTCTGCGTTCTTGCGCACCGTGTCCATGAGGGCGGCCTTGTCGCCGCGCTGCGGAACGCGCAGGTCTACCTTCGCGCCGCGCAGGCCGGCCAACCAGGCCCGCACGGTGGCGGCGTTGCTGGGCATCTCGGGAACCAGGATCTCCCGGGGCACCGCGGTGGTGGCCGTGTGGGCGACGTCGTCGACGCTCGTGGCCGCCGACTCGCCGTTGCGCCTGGGGGCCTCGCTGCTGGAACCGTTGGGACCGCTGCGGGGCTGGGGGCTGGAGGGGGCGCGCTCACCCACCCCGACGGAGGTGGTGGTGCCCGAGGAGGCGGGAGCGCCCCTCTGGTGGACGGCACCGGCGTCGGCGGGATCGACGAGGGAGGCGTAGACCTGCTCGAGAAGGCGTTCGATGAGCTCGGCGTCCCCGGCGTCGTCGATGAGATCGACGACCCAGCCGCGCTGCCCGCGCACCCGGCCGCCACGGACGTGGAAGACCTGGACGGCGGCCTCGAGCTCGTCGCGGACCAGGGCGAAGACGTCGGCATCGGTGGCGTCGGGCAGGACGACGGCGTTGCCCTCGATGACCTTGCGCAGGGCGGTGGCGTCGTCACGCAGACGAGCGGCCTTCTCGAAGTCGAGGGCGGCGGCTGCGGCTTTCATCTCAGCCTCGACCTGACGCAGGTAGGGGCCGGTGCGGCCGGCCATGAAGGCGCAGAAGTCCTCGGCCAGCGCCCGATGGTCCTGCGGGCTGATACGGCCCACGCAGGGGGCTGAGCACTTATCGATGTACCCCAGCAGACAGGGACGCCCCGAGGCCTGGGCACGGCGGAAGACACCGGCGGAGCAGGAGCGCACCGGGAAGACTCGCAGCAGCTGGTCGACGGTCTCACGGATGGACCAAGCCTGGACGAAGGGACCGAAGTAGCGGGTTCCCGGTTTGCGGGCCCCGCGGACCACCTGGACGCGGGGGTGGGTCTCCCCCATCGTCACCGCCAGGTAGGGATAGGACTTGTCGTCCTTGTACATGACGTTGAAACGGGGGTTGAACTCCTTGATCCAGGAGTACTCCAGGGCCAGGGACTCCACCTCGGTGGACACGACCGTCCATTCCACGGCACATGCGGTGGTGACCATCTTCTGGGTGCGCGGATGCAGGGCGGCAAGGTCCTGGAAGTAGCTGGACAGACGCTGACGCAGGTTCTTGGCCTTGCCGACGTAGATGACGCGTCCCTGCCCGTCCAGGAACCGGTAGACCCCCGGGGATGTGGGAATCTCGCCCGGGGCAGGACGGTACGTCGAGGGGTCGGCCATGCCCGTTAGGGTAGACGCCAATCATCCTCGTCCACGACACATGGCCCAGCAGCCGGTCGCCGCCAGTCCCAGAGGGACCCCGGAACAACGGGAGGCCCGAGCCGTGCCGGCTCGGGCCTCCATCATGGTGGTGGGCGATACTGGGATCGAACCAGTGACCTCTTCCGTGTCAGGGAAGCGCGCTCCCGCTGCGCCAATCGCCCGAGGTGGGTACCGGATTCGAACCGGTGTAAACGGCTTTGCAGGCCGGTGCCTAGCCTCTCGGCCAACCCACCATGAGATGCTGGGGCTGGGCGCTCCCGGCTCCTCGGAGCGGATGACGGGACTCGAACCCGCGACCCTCACCTTGGCAAGGTGATGCTCTACCAACTGAGCCACATCCGCATGATTCCTCACGGTCCGGCCGAACCGCTCGGTGCTGGAAAACCATAGCATCACGATCACAGTGACAGGCAAACAGCATCGCGGTGATTCACCTCACCGGGCAGCCATTTGCTCCGGGGACGCAGGCCTGACTATGGTTAGCGCCGCACCGGGCGATTGGCTCAGGGGTTAGAGCGCCTCGTTCACACCGAGGAGGTCACTGGTTCGATTCCAGTATCGCCCACCACAGCACCCTGACACCAAGTTGACAGTACCCGCCCCCAAGGGCGGGTACTTTTACATCACCCCGCTCTGCAAGCAGACGAGCAAAGGCGAGCTCAGAATCAGCCTCCCACTATGGATACCGTCACAGTCTCCGCTCGACTGTCACGATTCGACGCGCCGATGTGTCTGATGGGTATGAGTCCAACGCATCGCACCACCATCGTCATCATCGGCGCCGGGTACGCCGGGATCATGGCAGCCAACCGGATTGCTTCTCACCCAATGGCCACCGCCCTCACACGTGTTCGCCTCATCAGTGCCTCGGCACACCTTGTCGAGCGTATTCGTCTGCACGAGGCTCTTCGTGCTGAAGAAGACCCGGTACGGCCCTTGTCCGAGCTGCTCAACCCAGCCATCGACGTCGTCATCGACCGCGCGACGAGCATCGATCGCAAACGGGGTGTCGTCCATCTGTCCGACGGCGCCCCCGTCCCCTTCAACCAGGTCGTCTTGGCGACCGGCAGCACCAGCCGGGCACCTGCTGGAGCACTGCCGATCTCCGGAATCGCCGATCTGCAGCCGCTTCGAGATGAACTCGTCGGCTCTTCACACACGCGCATTCGCGTCGTCGGAGGTGGTCTCACCGGGATCGAGACCGCCGCGGAACTTGCTGAGCAAGGATTCGATGTTGAGATCGTCGACTCCGGTACCGTCGGCTCCCACCTCGGCGTACGAGCCCGCAAGCATGCCTCTCGCCAACTGCGTCGGCTGGGCTGCACGGTGACCGACGACCAGATGTGCCAGCCCGAGCCCGGTATGGTCACCATATGGACCGCAGGTTTTGCACCGGTCACTGTTCCATGCGATCCACCAGTGTCGACCTCTTCCGACGGGCGCATCGTGGTCAACAGGTTCCTACGCTCCCCCGACGACCCCAGGATTACCGCGATCGGCGATTGCGCTGCGCCTCCGGCCCCGCATCTACGCCCTAGCTGCGCCTCAGCCCTGTCTCTGGGAGCCGTAGCCGCTGACATTCTCATCTCCGACGTACTGAAGACCCCACCGCCGTCCAACACGGGGGTCGGTTATGTCATGCGCTGCGTCTCGCTGGGACGCGACCACGGCCTCGTCGAGCACGTAAGTCCGGACGACGTTCCCAACGGTCCCGTCCTGACGGGGAGAATGGCCCGGCGAGTCAAGGACTGGGTCATGGACCGCACTACTCAGTGGTTGATCGAAGAGGCTCAGCGCTCCGGCTCATACCGCATCGTGAGAGGCCCAGCTCAATGACTGCTTCCGACCAACCCACAGATATGGACGACAGGTCCGGTCAGGATTTCGAGGAACATCGCGCCGTTCTGTTTACTCTCGCCTACAGCATGCTCGGTAGCGCGGCGGAGGCCGAGGACATCGTGCAGGAGACATGGCTGCGCCGCCAACGCGTCAGAGAACCGGTCCGGCAGGAGCGCGCGCTGCTGTGCCGTATCGCCACACGCTTAGCACTCAACGCGCTGCGCTCCGAGGCCAACCGGAAGGAGTCCTACCTGGGACCGTGGCTTCCCGAGCCGGTCGCCACCGAGGCAGAACTGGCCGACGACCTGATCCTGGCGGAGACGGTCTCTGAGGCGACGCTGACGGTACTGGAGACCCTCTCCCCCGCCGAACGCGCAGCATTCCTCCTGGTAGAGATCTTCTCCCTGTCATCGGCGGAGACCGGTCGCATCATCGATGCATCCGACACCGCCGTGCGCCAGCTGGTGCACCGTGCACGCACCCGGCTGCAAGAAGGACGAACACACCGACGCGCCACCCCCTCTCCCGAGCTGTGGACCGAGCTGACCAGCGCCATTCGCTCGGGAGACTTGGCGGCCACCATACGCCTGCTGGCTCCTGAGGCGGTACTCGTGTCCGACGGTGGAGGCCGGGCCTCAGCGGCACGCCGTGCCGTCCGAGGCGCAGAGTCCGTGGCCCGCTTCCTTATCGGCATCGCCGCGAAGACGCCACAGTTCGATGTGGCGCCGGCGCGGCTCAACGGGGAGCTCGCAGCCGTGGTCAGCAGTTCCAGGAACGTAGAGTTCGTGGTCTTCCTGGTTGCTTCGGAGACTGGTGTTCAGCAGGTTCTCATCGTCCGCAACCCCGATAAGCTCATGCGCATCGACAAGCCTGTGAGACTGTCCCGCTGACCTCGGCACGATCCGTCGTCAGATATGGACGCCGTCGGCGATCCTTCCGGGCGAGCCCTCCGCTTCCACGTGCGCCTCACCGGTGGCGACGACGCCGGAACCGAAGGTCCAGTCGCCATCCACGGTCAACGACCGCGCATCCTTGATGGAGGGGACGCCCTCGGGGAACCGGGCCTCGAAGTCCTGGATCTTCTTGTAGAACCGCGGGTCGAGATTCACGGTACAGGCCTGCTCCGGGACCATCTGCAGCAGGCCGTCGTCGTCCAGCTCGTAGACGTCCGAGCGCACCAGCAGCAGATCGTTGGTGGTCTTGACCGGCAGGAACCGGGAACGTGGTACCTCGATGGCGGTCGCCCCCTCGAAGGCCTCCACGGCGGCCCCCATGGCGGTCTCGAGCTGAACGACCGGTGTCGAGGAGGAGTCGGCGGGGTCCACCGTCTTGCTGTTCTTGATGAGCGGCAGCCCGAGGATCCCTCCCCGTTCGACCAGGGTGTCGCGTAGCACCTTGAGGTCGAACCAGAGGTTATTCGTGTGGAAGAAGGGGTGGCGGAACTGGTCGGTGAAGTAGTGCATCTGGTCATCGGGCGTCTGCGCCGTGTCGCGCAGGATGATGCGTCCGTCGCTCTTACGCACGGCCAAGTGGCCGCCCTTGACGTCGGCCGGCGTACGGCGGCACATCTCCGGGGCATAAGGAGCACCGGAGGCGGCGAACCAACCGGCGATCCTGGCCGAGGGCGCCGCGCCGAGGTTGTCGGAGTTGGCGGTCATGGCGTACCGATACCCCTGCTCCAGGAGGGCGTCCAGCAGACCGGAGGCGAGCAGGGCGGTGTAGATGTCGCCGTGCCCCGGAGGACACCACTCGAGCTCGGGGTCGGCCTCCCACTCCACGGGAGTCAGATCATCAGCGCGGAGCTTGGGCTCGCGGTTCTGCAGGAAGTCCAGGGGCAGGCCGTCAACCTGGATCTCGGGGTGCCCGGCCAGCACCTCGAGGGAGTCCTCGCGGGTGCGGAAGGAGTTCATGAGGATCAGCGGCAGGCTCACACCGTAGCGCCGACGCGCTGCCAGAACCTGATCGACCAACAGGTCCAGGAAGTTCTTGCCGTCACGTACCGGCAGAAGGGACTTGGCGCGATCCAGGCCCATCGAGGTGCCCAGGCCCCCGTTGAGCCGGATGAGGACCGTCTTACTCAGCGCCTCGCGAGCCTCCTCCTCACTGACCTCGACGTCAGCAAGGGAGTCGATCTGCGTCAGGGGCTCGATAGTCTCCTCGGGGATGAGACCTGTGGCTCCCGCCTCCAGGGACTGGTAGTAGTGGGTGAAAACCGTGATGGCCTGCTCGGCGACACCGGCGTCGCGCATCTTGTGCTGGGCTGCAGTGAGTCCGTTCTCGCTCATGACGCGCAGCCTATCCCAGCCTGACCGTTCTTGTGGAACTTTGTTCGACTCTGTTCGTTCTCGCGCAACCAGTCTTCTCCTCGTTCCCAAGTTGTCCACAGGGTACTTGTACCCCCTTCACGACATCGACGACTCCCCCTTACTCTCAGAAGAATCGGTTGAGTGACACGTGCTTACCGCCGAGCACCGAGTGACGAGGAGAACCGTCATGTCCGTACCGCCCCCTGTCGGCCCGAATATCGCCGTGGTCCTGCAGCGACTGGACCTCATCGAGAGGAAGATCGACTGGCTCGCAGAACGCGTCACCTGGCTGACTTACTCCTCCGCCGCTCCGATGCAAGGCAGCAGCGGCTCTCCCGCCACAGCGAGGAGCAGCAGCCCCGTTGCCACGTCGAAGGAGACTGTGGCCACCGACACCACTGAGGACCACCGTGCAGGAGTCCCGCCCACGCGCACTCCGCTCCAGGCCGAGACGACACCGCCCGCGAGCACCCCGGAGGCGAGCCGGACCACCGACCTCCCCCTGCAGCACCTCAACGATCCCATCGCTCAGACCCCCGTCAACGGGGCCCTCCTCGATGACCAGACCGCCCACCCCACGACGGCCACGGCTTCGGACACCCCACGAGCATCCCGGGACGAGGCGCCGCCGGTCCAGCGTCATCCGGAGCCGACCCCCATGGAGCCCGCGCCAGCCTCGGCTCCTTGGACCAGTCCGGACCCGATGCGTCATGCACCCGTCGCAGGCAACGCCCCTCATATGCAGGGAACCAATCAGGCGGGACCGGCCGGGACCGGCCAGACACGCAGCGCCGGGGCCGAGAAAGTCCCCAGCTGGACCCAGCGGGCAATGCGGGAGGGCAACCTCGGACGCTATCTGCTCTCCGGCGCCGCAGCAGTACTCGTCCTGTCTGCCGGGGTCAGTCTTCTGGCCCTCGTCTGGGATTCCATTCCCAACCCGATCAAGATCCTGGCGCTGGCACTGATCGCTGTCACGATGACAGCGGCCGGCGCCCGGCTGGGGATCAGTCGTCCCCGTCACCGTGTCGCCGCGGCCACGATCACGGGCACCGGTGGGGGACTCGGCTTTGTTGCCGTCGTGGGAGCCGTTCTTCTCGACGGAATGCTCAATCCGGAGCCCGCCCTGGTACTCATGGCCTGCTGGGGGCTCGTGCTTCTGGCCGTGTCCCACATGACACGAGTGCTGTTCACCGCCGTCATCTCCACCCTCGGAGCCCTGGTGACCATCGGGTTCGCAGTCAGCCACGTGGTGCGCCAGCCACAGGCCGCGCTCATCACGTGGCTGATGATCACTATCTACGTCACGGTGCTGGCACTGACCTGCACCGTCCTATCTCGCGCTACAGGGCGGATGAGGCTGGCCGCGTGGTATCCGGTGACGTCGATGGTGGCGACGGCGACAGCCCTCATCGCCGCTCCGATGCAGCCAATGCTGCGGCTGTCCACCGTCGGCGGTACCGGCATCACTCTCATCCTGTGCCTGCTACTGGTGTGTCAGACGATGCACGCCAGCACACGGCTGTGGAGCATCGGTGTCGAGACCTCCGGCTGGGACTGGGGCCCAACGGCGGTGGTCCTCCTGCTGGCGTTCAGGAACCTGTTGATGGGGCAGAAGAGTCTCCACCTGGCGCACAGCGTCATCGTCATCACCTTCCTCCTCGAGCTCCTCCTGCTGGCCGCGGCGGCACTCGCGATACTCCCGGTCTATTGCCCCGCTCGCTGGCGCCGCGCCATGGCGATCGGGCACGAGGTCGCATTCTTCCCCCTCGCACTGGTCGGGATGACGATCACTGGCGACCCCAGGGCCTATCTCTTCGTCATTGTGGCCGCGATGTTGTGCCTCCTTCCTGCCGTCTTGAACGGAAGAGTGGAGCCGCCCCCGATCCTGGCCCTCCTCGGGACGGCACCGATTCTCACGCCCCCGGGCACTGTTTACTCCCGCGGCGACGCCTGGTCGCTGATCATCTCCGTGGTGCTTTCTGCGCTCATGGTGATCGTGGCCGAGGGTCTCGGTGACCGAGTCGCAGACAGCTCTCCGGTCCCGACCCCATACCCCGCGGCTTCACGTGTTCAGCCACGGGTGCTGGCCCTGCGGGCGGCACTGGCGGCGATGGCCTTCAATATCGCCGTCGTCGTCCCGTTCCTGGGATCCGGCCTCGTGGAGGACTCCCAAAACACCTGGGCGGCCCTGCGCATGGTTCCGGGTCTGGTGACGATCGCACTCATCGCTCTGGGGGCGTTGTCAAGCGGAGCCACACCTCTCCGAGTGCTCACTGGGCAGTGCCGAGGCGCCCGCTACCGGGTGGGTCCTCACGGTCAGGCCTTGCCCCACCCAGCAGGACAGCAGTCAGGAGCACCAGCACCGTCGTGGATCCTCTCAGGGATAGTGGCCGTACTGGCGCTGCTGACGCTGTCGTGGGCCGAGGATGCCTCCTCTTCGATCTGGATGCTGCTGCTGGTCGCCGTCGCCCTGGGGGTGGGGGCATGCGCCACGTGGCTCCTGCTTCCCTGGCGGCGGTCTGCGGAGGTGTGCCTGAGCCTTGCGATCGGCAACTCGCTGCTCATGTGGCTCTCAGTCATGGTGGCCACCGACGTCGGCCCGGGTTCGGTCCTCATGTCAGTACTGGTACTGCTGACGGGCGGAGCCTGCATCGTCCTCGGGTTCGGGGCGCGTCTGACGATCCTGCGCCACTACGGACTGACCCTGGTGCTCCTGTCCGTGCTCAAGCTCGCCGTTATGGACGTGGCCTCGCAGAACTCGATCATTCGGGTCATCTCGCTGGCGGCCGCAGGCGTCGTCTGCTTCGTCCTCTCGCTGCTCTACAACCGCTTCGCGCAGGACCAGCGTCGCGAGAGCGACCAGGTCCCCATGGGTCCTGGGAGCATTTGAGTGCGGCGGGGAGCCGACGTCGAGCTATCCAGCAGAGCCGGACCGGAGCGGGCAGAGGCGTCAGCTGCGGGCGGCCTCCAGCACCGGGGCCAGGAACTGGCCGGTGTAGGACGACTCGGTGGCCGCCACCTTCTCCGGGGTGCCGGCCACAACGACGGTTCCCCCGCCCTTGCCACCCTCGGGCCCCATGTCGATGACCCAGTCGGCGTTGGCGATGACGTCGAGGTTGTGCTCGATGACGACCACGGAGTTGCCCTTGTCCACCAGTCCCTGAAGCACCCCGAGCAGCTTGCGGATGTCCTCGAAGTGCAGCCCAGTGGTCGGCTCATCCAGGACGTAGATGGTCCGGCCGGTGGAACGGCGCTGAAGCTCGGTGGCGAGCTTGACGCGCTGGGCCTCACCGCCGGAGAGCGTGGTGGCCGACTGGCCCAGGCGTACATAACCCAGCCCAACCTCCACCAGGGTGTTGAGGTGACGGGAGATGACTGAGGAGGCGGAGAAGAACTCGGCTGCCTGGTGAATGGTCATGTCCAGGACGTCGGCGACTGTCTTGTCCTTGTAACGGATCTCCAGGGTTTCCCGGTTGTAGCGGGAGCCGTGGCAGACCTCGCAGGGCACGTAGACGTCAGGTAGGAAGTTCATCTCGATCTTGAGCGTGCCGTCACCCTTGCAGGACTCGCAGCGTCCGCCCTTGACGTTGAAGGAGAAGCGCCCGGGTCCATAGCCCCGCACCTTCGACTCGGGCACGGCCGCGAAGATCTTGCGGATGTGGTCCCACACCCCGGTGTAGGTGGCGGGATTGGAGCGGGGGGTGCGCCCGATCGGCGACTGGTCGACATGGACCACCTTGTCCAGGTGCTCCACACCCCGCACCGTCTTGTGCCTGCCGGGTACGCCGCGGGCGCGGTTGAGCCTGTTGGCGAGCACCTGGAAGAGGATGGAGTTGACCAAGGAGGACTTTCCCGATCCGGAGACGCCGGTAACAGCGGTGAGCACGCCGAGCGGGAAGGAGACGGTGACGTCCTTGAGGTTGTTCTCACGGGCGCCGACGACGGTGACCTCACGACTCTTGTCCCGCTTGCGCCGAGTGACGGGGATCTCGATCTGACGGCGCCTGGCCAGGTAGTCGCCGGTGACCGAGCCCTCGGCTCCGGCCAGGCCCTCGATGTCACCGGAGTAGACGACCTCACCACCCAGCTCGCCGGCTCCAGGACCGATGTCAACGATCCAGTCGGCCGAGCGGATGGTGTCCTCGTCGTGCTCGACGACGATGAGTGTGTTGCCCAGGTCCCGCAGCCGCTGAAGAGTCTCGATGAGTCGGGTGTTGTCGCGCTGGTGCAGACCGATGCTGGGCTCGTCCAGGACGTAGAGGACACCCACCAGGCCAGAACCGATCTGTGTGGCCAGGCGGATGCGCTGGGCCTCGCCTCCGGAGAGGGTGGCCGCACCACGGGCCAGGCTGAGGTAGTCCAGACCCACGTCCACGAGGAAGCCCAGGCGCGCGTTGATCTCGGTCAGGACGCTGCCGGCGATCTGGGCGGCCTGGCCGCTGAGGTTGAGGTCGGCCAGGAAGTCTCGGGCCTCGCTGATCGGCAGCTCGCACAGCTGTGCGATGGACAGCTCGCCCACGCGCACGGCCAGCACCTCGGGCTTGAGCCGAGCCCCGGCACAGACGGGACAGGGGATCTCACGCATGTAGGCCTGGTAGCGCTCGCGGGACCAGTCGGACTCGGTCTCGTCGTGCTTGCGCATGACGTAGTCGAGGACCCCCTCGAAGCCGGTGGAGTAGATGCGCTCACGCCCCCAACGGTTGCGGTAGGTGACCTTGACCTCGTAGTCCTTACCGCGCAGGATCGCCTCCCTCGCACGCGCCGGCAGGGCGCGCCAGGGGGTATCGACGTCGAAGGACAGCTCCTTGCCCAGGGCCTCGAGCTGGCGGGTGAAGTACTTCTGGTGGCTCGACCAGGGGGCGACGGCGCCCTCGGCCAAGGTCAGCTCCTCGTCGGGGACGACGAGCTCGGGGTCCACCTCGAGCCGGGTACCGATTCCGGTGCAGGCGGGGCAGGCGCCGTAGGGGGCGTTGAAGGAGAAGGTGCGCGGCTCCATCTCGTCCAGGGCCAGGGGGTGCTCGTTGGGGCAGGCGCGCTTCTCGGAGTAGCGCCGCTCCCGATCGGGGTCGTCCTCGGGCAGGTCGACCTGCTCGATGATGACCAGGCCCTCTGCCAGGCCGAGCGCCGTCTCCACCGAGTCGGTGAGGCGCTGGCGGATGCCCTCGCGGACAACGAGCCGGTCGACGATGACCTCGATGTCGTGCTTGAGACGCTTGTTGAGTGTCGGGGGGTTGTCGAGGCGCTCGGAGGTGCCGTCGACGCGCACACGGTTGAAGCCGCGACCGCGCAGCTCGCCGAAGAGCTCGGAGTACTCGCCCTTGCGTCCACGTACCACGGGGGCGAGAACCTGGAAGCGAGTGCCCTCGGGCAGGGCGCGGACCTGGTCGACGATCTGCTGCGGGGTCTGAGAGGAGATGACGGCGTCACAGACCGGGCAGTGCTGGATACCCGCCCGTGAGTACAGCAGACGCAGGTAGTCGTAGATCTCCGTCACAGTGCCCACCGTGGATCGGGGGTTGCGCGAGGTCGACTTCTGGTCGATGGAGACGGCGGGGCTCAGGCCCTCGATGAGCTCGACATCGGGCTTGTCCATCTGGCCGAGGAACTGACGGGCGTAGGAGGACAGGGACTCCACGTAGCGGCGCTGCCCCTCGGCGAAGATCGTGTCGAAGGCGAGAGAGGACTTGCCCGATCCTGACAGCCCGGTGAAGACAATCATCGTGTTGCGCGGCAGGTCCAGGTCCACGCCCTTGAGATTGTGCTCGCGGGCCCCACGGATGATAAGAGAGTCGTTCACGGGATTCGAGTCTAAGGGTTGACTGCACGTCCTGCGCGTCGCACATGTGTTCGACGCGTCTCATACCCAGGGCACCGGAAGAATGCCAGCGCTCCTGTGTTCAGGCCACGGCCGGGCCCTCGCCTCTATGCTGAGGCCATGAGCAAGATCTACGCCGTCGAGTACCGCTACGTCACCGACAAGGACGAGGAGATGGCCGCCGTTCGCCCCTCGCACCGCGCCTTCAACGGTCGCCTGGCCGATGAGGGCCTGCTGCTGGCCGCCGGCCCCTACGTGGGCACCCACGACGCCCTCATCGTCGTGCGCGCCGAGGACGAGGCCGGAGCCCTGTCCCTTCTTGAGGACGACCCCTTCCAGCAGGCCGGTTTCATCTCTGAGCGCATCCCGCGCGAGTGGAACCCGGTCATCGGGGTCCTAGCCTGAACTACTTCCCCACCGTCTCATGTGCTGACGGCTCTTGCTCCCGCACCACCCGGCCGGGAGCATGGGCCCATGATTTCTTCTGCGCCGACCGAGTCCCAGTTCTCCCGCCCTTCCTCGCTCATGGGCCGCATCCTGCTCCGCAGCATGAACATCGGGCACGGCCGCCTGCACCAGTGGGGCCTGAAGGCAGCGGGTATCCAGTTGACTGACAGGGTACTCGACGTCGGCTGCGGAGGTGGCAAGGCCATCTCCCGGATCCTGGAGGAGACGCGCCGTGAGGTGGCCGGCATTGACCACTCCCCTGAGGCGGTCAAGACCGCACGGAGCGTCAACCGCGCCGCCGTCTCCTCCGGACGCCTGCGAATCGTGGAGAGCTCAGTGGAGAGCCTCCCCTTCCGTGACGGGTTCTTCGACGTGGTGACGGCTTTCGAAACCACTTATTTCTGGCCGGAACTGCAGGCCGGCCTTACTGAGATCCGCCGCGTCCTGAGTCCCGGCGGTAGGCTCGTGATCGCAAACGAGTTCGCTGATCGGGCGTCAGCGGGGGCCTGGGCGGATCGCCTGAACATGCACGTCCCTGACAGCGAAGCCCTAGCCGGCGCAGCCTACGAGGCCGGTTTCCTGATGGTGGATGTCAGCGTCCATCCCCACAAAGGCTGGCTGCGCCTCGTCGCTGCGAAGTAGAGGCGCACTCATCCCCGACCGCGTACGATCCGGCGCCGCACCAGGTGAACCAGCTCGATTCCGCCAATGGCCAGGCCGGCCATGAGCGCAATGACCCACCACACGCCGGGCGTGGGCCAGGCCAGCAGGAAGAAGGCGCGTACCGGTGGGGCGACGACGCCGAGCACTGCGATCATCCCCATGAGAACAACCAGCCCCAGACGCCAACTCGTCAGAGGCCGGGCCGTGAGCGTGAGCAGCCACAGCCCGCAGGTAATGAGCACCAGGGTCGTCGCCGTCGTCACCTGGGCCCGCGGGGCATGGGTGAGCGTCAGCCAAAGGTACGTGGACAAGGTCACGGTTCCCGCCATGAGTCCCGCCGGCACGCACAGGCTGAGCACCCGGCCGAGGAAACCCTCCCGGTAACGCTGGTTGCTGGGGGCCAGGGCCAGGACGAAGGCGGGGATCCCGATCGTCAGCGAGGAGACGACCGTGAACTGGCGAGGCAGGAACGGGTAGGCGACCGCCATGGCCGACACGACGACGGCGATGAGGGACGCGTAGATGGTCTTGGCCAGGAACAGGGAGGCGATGCGCTCGGTGTTGGCCATGACACGGCGTCCCTGAGCCACGACCCCGGGCAGGGCCGAGAACTCTCCCTTGAGCAGCACCAGACGCGCCACCGCCTTGGTTGCCGGAGCTCCATTACCCATGGCGATGCCGAGGTCGGCGTCTTTGAGTGCCAGGGCGTCATTGACGCCGTCCCCGGTCATCGCGACGACGTGCCCTCGGGACTTCAGTGCCCGCACCAGTGCCCGCTTCTGCTCGGGAGTGACGCGCCCCAGGACGCTGGCGCCCTCAACCGCGTCGGCCAGGCGCTCCAAGTCCTCATCCGCCTCATGCCCGCTACCTGCACCAGCAGGCAGCGTACGTGCGTCCAGAGCGACGAGCTCTCCGCCGGCGGGGGCGCTGACCCCGGCCTGGCGGGCGACCGCGGCCACCGTCTCGGGGCTGTCACCGGAGATGACCTTGGCATCGACGCCCTGCAGGCGGAAGTAGGCGAGGGTCTCAGCAGCGTCAGGGCGTATCTCCTCGGTGAGGATCACGATCCCCGCGGCCTCAAGGTGATCGGGAAGCCGTGGGTCGCCCTCTTCCCGAGCCGACTTCCAGAGCGAGGTTGATCGAGCCAGAGCCACGACGCGTACTCCCTGCGCGGCGATCTGACGAGCACGGTCCAGCACTGACTCACTGTGTCCCGCCAGGACGATCTCTGGGGCGCCGAGCACCCAGGTGGTGCCGGACCGGTCGCGAACCGCGGACCACTTGCGGCGCGAGGAGAACGGCACCGACTCCACGTCGGCCGAGGGGCCCGTATTGCCGGGTTCCCGGGCTTCCTCGAGGCCCTGCTCACCAAGGCCTCTGAGATCGCTGAGCCCCTCCCTGATGGCGTCGGCGGTGGCGTTGGCCTCCCCGACCGTACTGAGTAGGGCGAGCGCCGAGAGCACCTCGGAGGACGCCTGCTCGCCGTCGGGGTTCTGGATCTCCCCGAGGCGGATGCGGCCGGTGGTGATGGTGCCGGTCTTGTCCAGGCACAGGGTGTCGACCCGGGCCAGGACCTCGACGGCCGGCAGCTCTTGAACCAGGACGTTGCGCCTGGCCAGGGCCAGGGAGGCGGTGGCGAAGTTGACGGAGGTCAGGAGCACCAGGCCCTGGGGCACCATGCTGACCACGCCGGCGATGCCGGCGACGACCGCGTGGCGCCAGGCTCCGCTGCTCCAGGCCTCGGCGACGCTTCCGCTCAACCGCAGCTGGGACCACACCAGCACCAGGGCCACGGGCACGATGACCCAGCTGATCCAGTGCAGCACCCGGTTGGTTCCGGCCTGCAGCTCACTGACGACGAGCGAGTACCTGCGGGCCTCCCGGGCCAACCGGTGGGCATAGGCGTCCCCACCGACCGCTGTGGTGCGGAACAGTCCGGTCCCGGCCGTCACCGTGGTCCCAGACATGACCTGCGCTCCGCTCACAGGGCGTACGGGCCGGGACTCACCGGTCAGGATCGACTCATCGATCTCAAGGCCATCACTGATCAGGACGTCCCCGTCCGCAGGCACCTGCTGGCCGGCCCGGAGTCGTACGACATCGTCGATAACGACCTCTCCGACCGCTACCTCAGTCTCGGCCCCCTCCCTCAGGACGACGGCGCGGGGTGTCTCCAGCACAGCGAGACGGTCCAGGGCGCGCTTGGCGCGGATCTCCGCCAGGGTGCCAGTGGCGGTGTTGAGCAGCAGGACGAATCCGAACAGTGCGTCCGCCCAGTGCCCTAACGCCAGGACGAGAGCCAGCGCGACGCCGAGAATCCCGTTGAAGATCGTGAAGACATTGGCCCGCAGGATCTGTGCGGCGCTGCGGGAGGTCCGCTCACGGTACTCGTTGATCCGTCCGGCACTGACACGCTCGTCGACCTGCGCGGCGCTGAGCCCGATCACCGGGGACTCAGAGGCATTCGTGGTGCTCACGAGTCACACAGTAGTGAATCGGTCGAGGGGTTCCCCTCCTCCTGGCGGTCGAGACATCAGGATGCGACCTCGGCACGCCGGGCATCTGCTCGCGACTTGAGGACTGAGGCGATGACCGTGACCAGGACAGTGGTGATGATGACGCTCAGGGACACTCCGATCGACGCCTCAGGGATGGCGTGCCACTCCTGGCCCCCGTTGATGAAGGGCACCTCGTTGGTGTGCAGGGCGTGAACGATGAGCTTGAAGCCGATGAAGCCGAGGATGACCGCCAGGCCGTAGTGGAGGTAGACGAGCCGGTCGAGCAGCCCGTCAATGAGGAAGTAGAGCTGGCGCAGGCCCAGCAGGGAGAAGGCGTTGGCGGAGAACACCAGGAAGGGCTCACTGGTCAGGGAGTAGATCGCGGGGATGGAGTCGACGGCGAACATGACGTCGGCGGTGCCGATGGCGATGATGCACAGCATCATGGGGGTGATCATGGTGCGCCCGGCATGGCGGTGAATGACCTTGCCGCCCACGAAGCCGTCAGTCATGGGGATGACGCGGGCGATGAGCTTGACGAAGCCACTGGGCTTGTACTCCTCATCCTCGTCGTCGGGCTCCTCGACGCCCTCACGCGCCTGGGAGAAGGCGGTCCACAGGAGCCACGCCCCGAAGAAGTAGAACACCCAGGAGAAGTTCTCAATGAGCGCGGCACCGGCGAGGATGAAGATGAGCCGCAGAATGAGGGCGATAACGATGCCGGCGAGCAGGACCTCCTGCTGGTACTTCCGAGGTACCTTGAAGGAGGACATCATGATGACGAAGACGAAGAGGTTGTCGATGCTCAGCGCCTTCTCGGTGATGTAGCCGGCCAGGTACTCCTGGGCGAAGCCTCCGCCCCACACGAACCAGACGATGCCGCCGAAGACCAGGGCCATGGCGATATAGGCCACCGACCAGACGGCGGCCTCCTTCATGGTGGGCTCGTGGGGGGTGCGTACGTGACCGACGATGTCGATCACGATGAGGGTCAGAATAATGGCCGCCAGGCCGATCCACCCCAGGATGTGGACGTCCACGTGTTCTCCTCCGGTACGGAACTGGTACCGGAGGTCTCCTCCCGCCACGTGTGCAGGCGCTCAAGGCGCATACCACTCTGGCCGCGACGCCGGGAACGCAGGATCGTGTGTGCCCGCACCACCGTGATGACGACGTCGCCGTTGGTTGGGAGTACTCCCCTCCGTGTATAACGTCTGAGAGTCTAACGTTCTCACCGGTGTGGGCACATGGAGTGTCCCGTCGAGCAGGTGTGGGGTGCATGACGTTGCCGCGTCACAGAGAATCCTCGGAGGCGGCAACGACATCACCATCGTGACTGCAACGTCCCTGCCCTGAAGCGAGTTCGGTCAGTAGACCGGATCCCGATCGATCGGGCAGGTCATGCAGTGTCCGCCTCCGCGGCCGCGCCCGAGCTCACTGGAGGGGATCTCCAGAACCTCGATGCCGGCGGCGCGCAGGTTGGCGTTGATCGAGTAGTTGCGGTCGTAGGCGACGACCACTCCCGGCGACAGCGCCACGACGTTGTTGCCGTCGTTCCACTGCTCGCACTCGGCCCCGTAGCGTCCTGCGGTGGACATGACCGGGGTGAGCTTGACGTCCAGGGCCTCGGAGACGACGTCGACGAAGTAGCCCTCGTCGTAGGTGACCTTGATGCCGCCGCGCTCGGTCTCGTCAGGACGCAGGGAGAAGGTGTCCATCGCCCGGACAACCGGCTCGTAGACGTTGACAACGTCCTCGGAGCACACCGTGAACACGGTGTCCAGGTGCATCGCGGCGCGCTCCTTGGGCATGCGGGCCGCGATGACCCGCTCGGCCGAGCCCGCGTCGAACAGCGACTTGGCGATCTGGCTGACGGCTTGGAAGGTGGAGCGCTCCCCCATGCCGACCAGGACGATGCCCTTGCCGATCGGCATGATGTCGCCCCCTTCGATGAAGGTGTGCCCCATGTCCTTGTCGACCGTGTCCAGCCAGACGTTGTAGTCGTACGCGAACATCGGGTGGTAGCGGTAGATGGCGGTCAGCAGGAGGACCTCACGTCGACGGGCGCCCCAGAACATCTGGGACATCTCGACGCCGTCGTAGATCCAGGCGGAGTTGTCACGGGTGAACAAGGTGTTGGGCAGCGGGGCGATGAGCATCTCGGGGTCGTCGCTGTTGACGTGGTAAGGAGAGATGCAGCTGCCGAACACGTCCGTGGGCACCTCGTCGGACACGAGGCCGCCGATGAGGAGCTCACCGAGCTCGGCCGAGGGCATCTCCTCCAACCAAGCCAGCAGGTCCTCAGCGACGCCCACGCCCATGGTGGCGTGGTTGATGCGTCGGTCCAGGATGAACGAGCGCGCCTCGGGGATGTCCAGGACATCGGCGAGCAGATCCCGCAGTTCGAGGACGTCGATGTCACGCTCACGCATGAGTTCGACGAAGAAGTCGTGGTCGCGCTGAGCCTTGCGAACGTCCAGGACATCGTCGAAGAGCAGATCGTGGCAGTTGGACGGCGTGAGACGATCGTGTGCGCGGCCGGGGCGGCACACCATGACACGGCGCAGCTTGCCGACCTCGGAGTAGACTCCGTGCTTCTGTTCGGTCATTGTTCCTCATTCCAAGTCGTGACAGCACAATCAAGTGCTGCCGAGAGCGGTGCAGTCGTAGATGACAGGAAGATGGTTGAGAACGGCGGTCAAAGACTCAGTGCACCAGTGACCAGCCCGTAGATGGCATAGACGGCCATGGCGGAGAAGAGCGCGACGAGCCCCCACTCGGCCCCATTGAAGACCTTGACCTTCTGCTCACGCCGCGCCCAGATGTAGAAGGGCAGGCCCACCAGGTAGAAGATGGCCGTGTACAAGAGGTACACCAAGCCTGCGGCATAGAGCAGCCATAGTCCGTACACCGAGCCCAGAACGCCGACGACAAGATCGAATACCTTCACCTTGGTTTCGTCCTTGATGGCGACGAGCACCTGGAACAGGGCGGACAGGAGATAAGGCAGCAGGATGAGGGCTGAGGCCAGGTTGATGAGACGCGTGTAGGTCGAGGCGTTGAAGTAGGTCCAGATGAGGAAGAGCTGGACCAGCCCCATGGTCAGCCACAGGGCGTTGGCGGGCACGGCTTGAGCGTTCTCGCGGCCCAGGAACGAGGGCATGAGACCTTCCTGGGCGGGAACGCGCACGATCTCGGCCAGCATGAGGAACCAGGACAGGAGGGCCCCCACCAGGGAGATGACGAGTCCCAGGGCAATGAACTTCGCCCCCCCATGGACCGACCGCCGCCTCAAGCACCCCGGCCAGGGATGGGTCGCCCAGCCTGGCGAGCTCGGAGCGGGGAACGATGCCGTAGGACAGGACATTGACGGCGAGCAGAAGGGCCAGAACAGAGAGGAACCCCAGGATCGTCGCCCTGCCGACATCGGCGCGCGTCCTGGCCCGCTCGGAGAACACGGACGCCCCTTCAACGCCGATGAACACCCACACCGTCACCAGCATCATGTTCTTGACCTGGGAGAGCACTCCACTGATCCCCGTACCAGCACCGGACCCCCAGAAGTCGTGGGTAAAGACATCGAGCTTGAAAGCGAGCAGGCCGATGATAATGAAGACGACCAGCGGTAGAACCTTACCGACAGTGACAATCGAGTTGATGATCGCGGCCTCGCGGATGCCGCGCAGGATCAGGACGTGGTACATCCACATGACAATCGAGGCGACCCCGATGGCAAGTGCAGTATTGCCGCTGCCGAATCCGGGGAGGAAAACCCCCAGCGAAGCCATGAGCAGCACGAGGTAACCGACATTGCCGATCCAGGCCGATAGCCAGTACCCCCAGGCGGAGGAGAACCCGACGAGGTCACCGAAGCCGGCGCGGGCGTAACCGTAGACACCGGCGTTGATCTCGGGCCGATTGACAGCCAGCCGCTGATAGACGAAGGCGAGCATGAGCATGCCGGCTCCTGTAATGAGCCACCCTATGATAAGCGGCCCAGGCGCTGCAGCACTCGCCATCTGCTGCGGCAAACCGAAGATCCCGCCTCCGATCATCGATCCGATCCCGAGTGCCGTCAGTGCGGCCAATGAAACCTTACCGGAGGCGACCTGCCGGTCCCCCACTTCAACGACCTCGACGTCACGTTCAGCCATAGCGACTCACGCCCCTTCGCAATCACATTGGCACAACATGTACTTACCATACGGTAACTTAATGGAGGCGACAAGGACGACTGTATGTCAATAGAAATTCTTCGGCGTACATAATACCCTGCATAATCACTCAGATCGGCGTCGACGCGTAAGACGTTGAGGTGAGTACTGGCCATTTGCCCGAGAAAATCGCAGGATCCCCGGTTTCACTTGTGGGGCGAAAGCACTGAAACGGCACCACGAATTATGCGTGTCCCGCTCCGTCACTGGGCGGCTTGCATGGCGCGCAGCTCCTTCTTGAGGTCCTGGATCTCGTCACGCAGCCGGGCTGCGAGCTCGAAATGGAGGTCCTCGGCGGCGGCGTGCATCTGCTGGGTGAGCTCGTTGATGAGCTCGACGAGGTCTCCCTGCGCCGCCCCGGCTAGCTTCTCGCGCACCGTGGCCTCGGCTGCGTGCTTGCGCCGGTTGCGCACCGAGGACTCTTCGTGGCCCCTGTAGCCGCCGGCCAGGAGGTCGGCGGTGTCGACGTCCTCGCGGGCGAGCATGTCGGTGACGTCGGCGATCTTCTTGCGCAGTGGTTGCGGATCGATACCGTGCTCGGTGTTGTAGGCCAGCTGCTTGGTGCGGCGACGCTCAGTCTCCTCAATGGCCTCGGCCATGGCCGGAGTGATGGTGTCGGCGTACATGTGGACCTCACCGGAGACGTTGCGGGCGGCACGCCCTATGGTCTGCACGAGGGAGCGGGTCGAGCGCAGGAAGCCCTCCTTGTCCGCGTCCAGGATGGAGACAAGCGAGACCTCCGGCAGGTCCAGCCCCTCGCGCAGCAGGTTGATGCCCACGAGGACGTCGAAGCGGCCCAGCCGCAGCTCTCGCAGGAGCTCGACGCGCCGCAGCGTATCGACGTCGGAGTGGAGGTACTCCACACGCACGCCTCTCTCGGCGAGATAGGTGGTCAGGTCCTCGGCCATGCGCTTGGTCAGGGTGGTCACCAGGATCCGCTCCTGACGCTGGACACGGATGCGCACCTCCTCGAGCAGGTCGTCGATCTGTCCCTCCGTGGGTTTGACGACGACCTTGGGGTCCACCAGTCCCGTGGGCCGGATGATCTGCTCGACGACGCCGTCGGAGCGCTGGGTCTCGTAGTCGCCCGGCGTGGCTGACAGGTAGACGGTCTGACCGATACGGTCCTCGAACTCGGCGAAGGTCAGGGGGCGGTTGTCCAACGCGGAGGGCAGGCGGAACCCGTGGTCGACCAGAGTGCGTTTGCGGGAGGCGTCCCCTTCGTGCATGGCGCCGATCTGGGGGACGGTCACGTGGGACTCATCGATGACGAGGAGGAAGTCCTCGGGGAAGTAGTCCAGAAGAGTGTTGGGCGGAGTGCCGGTCTGACGTCCGTCGATGTGAAGGGAGTAGTTCTCGATGCCCGAGCACATGCCGATCTGCTGCAGCATCTCCAGGTCATAGGTGGTGCGCATGCGCAGGCGCTGGGCCTCCAGGAGCCGGCCGTCGTGCTCGAGCTGGGCCAGGCGCTCGGCGAGCTCGGCCTCAATGCCCTCAATGGCCTTCTGCATGCGTTCGGGGCCGGCCACGTAGTGGGAGGCGGGGAAGACGAAGACCTGCTCGACGGTGTCGATGACGTCGCCGGTCACGGGGTGCAGCGTGGCCAGGGCCTCGATCTCGTCACCGAAGAACTCGATGCGGATGGCGAGCTCCTCGTACATCGGGATGATCTCGACCGTGTCGCCGCGAACGCGGAAGGTGCCGCGGGTGAAGTCGATGTCGTTACGGGTGTACTGCATCGTCACGAAGCGCCGCAGGAGATCGTCCCTGTCGATCTGCTGGCCCACCTCCAGGGGCGTCATCCGGTCCACGTACTCCTGAGGGGTGCCCAGTCCGTAGATGCAGGACACGGACGAGACCACGACGACGTCCCGGCGGGTGAGCAGGGAGTTGGTGGCGCTGTGGCGCAGGCGCTCGACCTCGTCGTTGATGGAGGAGTCCTTCTCGATGAAGGTGTCCGTCTGCGGGACGTAGGCCTCGGGCTGGTAGTAGTCGTAGTAGGAGACGAAGTACTCGACCGCGTTGTTCGGGAGCAGCTCGCGGAACTCGGCGGCCATCTGGGCGGCCAGGGTCTTGTTCGGCTCCAGGATGAGGGTGGGGCGCTGGACCTGCTCGACGAGCCATGCGGTCGTCGCGGACTTGCCGGTTCCCGTGGCACCGAGCAGAACGATGTCCTTCTCCCCCGCCCTGAGACGCTCGGTCAGCTCGGCGATCGCCGCGGGCTGGTCCCCGCTGGGCGAGTAGGGACTGACGACCTCGAAGGGCTTGGCTGCGCGTTGGAGCTCGGTGACGGGACGCATGCCCTCAGGCTACGCGGTCCCTCTGACATCATTGACACCTCCGATCGCGCGGTCGCCTCATTCATCATCCTGCGATCCGGCTGTCACCACACAGATACGTCTTTGTATCCAAGAAGGAACCTTCCGATCGAGTTCACCTATTACGGTGGTCCCCGCAGGACACCGAATCGTGCCGTTCCACATTCATGTGGATGCTCATTGGGGCCTCCCCTGCACCCTGTCTTCACCCTCCGAGTTCAAGGATCTCCCATGGCCTTCATCGTTGCTGTCTCGGCGACCATCGTCGGCGCCCTCGGCCCTGCCCGTACAAACTCTCGACGCAGCAGCTGCTCGGGCTGAGTCCGCCTACCGGCTCTACCTCTCGGTTCCGCCCCATTCAACGGCGGTGAATCCGGTCCGTGCGGGTGCAGGCACCAGCTTCTGCTCGGGAACCGCTGCCTGCGGTACGTCCCCGATAACGATGTAGACCCGAATGAACGTCTCCGGGACGATCTCGGCACCCGAGGAGACGTCAGTCAAGCGGTAGACGGCCTTGCGAGCGTACTCATCGGTGGCGAAGGTGACCAGGGCCCTGCCCCGCTCGGCGATCCGCGGCCCCCAGAAGGTGATGAACTCGGCCGCCTCGCGCTCACTCAGCCCCAGGGTGGAGAGCTTGTCCTCCAGGAAGGCGGCAGCCGCACCCGCCTCGACGACGAAGCCCTTGTCCTGGGTGAGAGCCATGGTCCCCTCCCCCTCCCAGAACAGTGACGGGTAGTGACGCCCTGAGGCGTCGGTGAGGTCCCCGTCAGGAGATGCCGTCACATGCCATGTGACGCCGCCTTCCGCCTGTGTCTGCGGCGTCGGATAGGTGTATGTCAGCTTTCCCTCATAGTCCAGCGACACCGAGAGCTGCATCGTCCTCGTGGGGTAGAGATACAGGACTGGTTTCTTGGCCTTCTGATCCTCCGGCCACATCCCGCAGCCTGCCAGCATTCCCAGCCCCGTGAGACTCCCAAGCAGCAGAAGGCTTCGACGAGTGGAGGCGACCATTGGAGATCGCGGCATGGCGGTTCCTATTCGTACGACTGATAGGTCTGGCCGGACGGTGTCCGAGGCACCGTGGCCCCTCACCCCACGGTAGGAGCGGGAGGAGGCATCCGCCGATGGGAAGAACTCCCCCGTTGTCAGGCGACGGTGCCCGGCTCCGTGATCCGCGTGTTCCAGAGGCTGTCGACCTCGGCGCTCAGGTCCTCCAGCGCCCCGGAGTTGGACACGATGACGTCAGCGACACCGCGGCGTTCCTCGTCGGTTGCCTGCACGGCAATGCGGGCCAGCGCCTCATCGCGATTCATCCCCCGCTCGGCGAGCCGCTTCAGACGCAGTTCGAGCTCGGCCTCAACGACGACAACGAGATCGAACATGTCCTGCATCTGCCCCTCGACGAGGAGAGGAACGTCGTAGACCGCCACCTGCCCGGCCGGAACCGTCTCCATCCGGGCCCACGCCTCTGCTGCGATGAGGGGCAGAAGGATCTCCTCCAGGCGCGCGCGACGCAGGTCGTCGGAGAAGACCAGCCGCCCCAGGGCGCTGCGGTCCAGGGAGCCGTCCGAGGCAAGGACTTCCTCCCCGAACTCGGCCACTACTGCCGCAAGACCGTCACTGCCCGGGCTGACGACGTCGCGAGCGACCTCGTCGGCGCTGGTCACGACCGCGCCGCGTTCCTCGAGCAGCGCGGCCACCGTTGACTTACCTGCTCCGATGCCACCTGTGAGCCCCACGCGTAGGGCTCGGTCCGTCGGGCGGCGAGTGGTACGGGCTGCAGGTGTGTGGCACATGGTCCCATCATGCCGTGACCGGCCCGAGCCGGGCCAGCGTGCCGGCGATACTGGGCGATACGGGAGCGCGGCCGCGCCTTGTCAGTTGCTCCCTGAGGCCGCCTGACCGTCAGTGGTGATCGCGGTGGTCGAACCGGGTCGTCTTCTTCCTCCCCGGCCCCGCCCGTAAGGCGCGATGCGCTCCTCGACCCGGGCCAGGGACTCCACCGCGTTCTGCGGGGGACTCACGCACCGGGAGGCCTGCTCCGACGCCCGCGAGATGATCTCTCGGACGATCGGCGCGCGAGAGTGGTCCTCCTCCACCCCTTCAACCAGGATCTCCGCCAGTGTGGAGAGAACCTGCACCGCAACCAGAGGGTCACCGACGGCGTCGACGAGCATCCCGCAGCGTTCTCCCGGCCGGTTCATCGGCCAGGACTCCATCGACTCCCGGCACTGGCTCCATGCCCTGCCGCCGGCAGCGCGGTCTCCACGGGCCTGAGCGGCGTGCGAGGCCAGGGCCAGTGCGGCGCAGGCGGTTTCCGTCCATCCCTGGCTCAGGCTCAGCTCCGCCGTGTCGAGATGCTCCTTCTCCGCCCGTTCATTGGCGCCCAGTGCCGCCAGGAGCCGGCCGAAGGCCAGGCGGAGGTCAACGACCAGCTCCAAAGCGGAGTCGTCCACCACCTCGGACAGCGAAACGCTGACCGTCTCAGCGGTCGACATGGCACGCTGACGCACCGACTCCATGCCATAGCCACGAGACAGCGTGAGCAGCTCGCGGACCTCCTTGAGCAGGGCCCCCTGGTTACGCAGCCGGGCACGATCAGCCGGCATAGCGCTCGTCACCGTGCCGTAGGACCGGCTGGCGAGTCCAGCGGCCTCAGCGGCCATCCTCATCTCCACCCGGTACGACACGCCGTTGTTGCCGTTGCGGACATCGAAGCGGTGGGCGATGCCGCGCACGAAGCCGGTGATGACGTCATAGGCACGCACGACGGTGTCCCACGCCGTGAGCTCCAGATCCCCCCAGGGCGTTGTCCAGCTCAGCGAGGCACCCAAGGCATGCTTGCCGTAGTCGGCCCTGTTGGCCTCCCTCATGACGAGAGCCAGTCCGATAGCGGTGTTCATCAGCTTCCAGGCCGAGGCCTCGGACACAGCCTTCATAGGACTGTGCCGCATGAGCGCGATGGCCCGTTGCCACTGGGAGGACAGACCCAGGTACTCGAACCTGTCCCCCAGGGACTGGAGCTCAACGACGTCCGGAAGCCGGAGCCGGCTCAAGGATGCGAAGGCGTCCTCGGCCTCCACGAGCCGTTGGTGAGCCAGGTAGGGAACCAGCACTGCGCCCAGCCCCCGGGCGGTCTCCACGGGATCGACCTCGGCACGGTTCGGAGTCGCCGTCGCGGTACTGATGACGCCGGAGTAGTCGTCATGCATGCGGGCGGTGGCCAGGACCGCGCCAGTATCGGTCTTGCCGAAGGAGAAGAGTCTCGCCTCACGGAACTGTTCGAGGGCCTCGTCCCTGAGGCCGAGGACGGCGGAGAGCTCCACCTGGGCATAGCGCAGTGGAAGCGTCGAGCAGCCGTGAGCCGTCCGGAGCCCCTGGCAGAAGGCCACCGCTTGGTCGAGGCTCTCCTTGCTCATGTCCGGGTCCTGGCCCAGCTGAACCAGCCACGCCCGGTCGACGGCGCAGACCGCCTGCACCACCTGGTCGGGCGCGTTCCCCGGAGCCGCCCCCTCGACGTCGTCAGCGGCGATCGCCTTCCACAGGGCCGCTGCAGCGACACGACTGGGGCAGACGGGGTCGACATCCTCCAGAGCACGGGCAATGCCACCCCAATAGCTCATATCGTCTCCAACGGTCGTCACGTACAGGTTCCTACACCTAGGAAGCGGGGAGTGCCAGCCCCGGCCACAGCCTCGCACAGGCAAGGTGCCCGGGCGATGGGGAGAAGGCACCTACACCTGAGGGTCTCTGCCTGCGGAACAGGCAGAGACCC
Source organism: Actinomyces stomatis (assembly GCF_031292835.1). NCBI lineage: Bacteria > Bacillati > Actinomycetota > Actinomycetes > Actinomycetales > Actinomycetaceae > Actinomyces > Actinomyces stomatis. The sequence continues at coordinate 72,353 of NZ_JASPEP010000001.1, read as the reverse complement.
TCAGATAATGTCAGAAATCAGTCCTGACCAGTGAAAAGGTGCGGATGCTCAGTTACCGGTGAGCTTCTCACGCAGAGCAGCCAGGGCCTCATCGGAGGCCAACGTGCCAGATGCCTCCGACGGAGCCGAGGAGTAAGAGGTGCCACCCGCGGGGGCTGCCGGAGCACCGGACTCCTGCTCCTCCTCCAGGGCCTTGGCGACCTGGGCCTTGTGGGCCTCCCAGCGGGCGTGAGCAGCCGCGTACTCGGCCTCCCAGGCCTCGCGCTGGGCGTCGTAGCCCTCGAGCCACTCGTTGGTCTCCGGGTCGAAGCCCTCGGGGTACTTGTAGTTGCCCTGCTCGTCGTACTCGGCCGCCATTCCGTAGAGGCTGGGGTCGAAGTCCTCCGACGCGGGGTCGACACCCTCGTTGGCCTGCTTCAGCGACAGGGAGATGCGACGACGCTCCAGGTCGATGTCGATGACCTTGACGAAGACCTCGTCGCCGACCTTGGCCACCTGCTCGGGAACCTCGACGTGACGCTGCGCCAGCTCGGAGATGTGGACCAGGCCCTCGATGCCGTCCTCGACGCGGACGAAGGCGCCGAAGGGAACCAGCTTGGTGACCTTGCCGGGAACGACCTGGCCGATGGCGTGGGTCCGGGCGAAGGCCTGCCACGGGTCCTCCTGGGTCGCCTTGAGCGACAGGGAGACGCGCTCGCGGTCGAAGTCGACGTCCAGGACCTCGACCGTGACCTCGTTGCCGACCTCGACGACCTCGGAGGGGTGGTCGATGTGCTTCCAGGACAGCTCGGAGACGTGGACCAGACCGTCGACGCCACCCAGGTCCACGAAGGCACCGAAGTTGACGATGGAGGACACGACACCGGAGCGGACCTGGCCCTTCTGCAGGGTCTGCAGGAAGTTGGTGCGGACCTCGGACTGGGTCTGCTCGAGCCAGGCGCGACGGGAGAGGACCACGTTGTTGCGGTTCTTGTCCAGCTCAATGATCTTCGCCTCGAGCTCACGGCCCACGTAGGGCTGGAGGTCGCGAACACGGCGCATCTCCACCAGGGAGGCGGGGAGGAATCCACGCAGACCGATGTCCAGGATGAGACCGCCCTTGACGACCTCGATGACGGAGCCGGTGACGACGCCGTCCTCCTCCTTGATGCGCTCGATGGTGCCCCAGGCGCGCTCGTACTGCGCACGCTTCTTGCTCAGGAGCAGGCGCCCCTCCTTGTCCTCCTTCTGCAGGACGAGGGCCTCGATCTCATCACCGACGGAGACGATCTCATCAGGGTCGACGTCGTGCTTGATGGACAGCTCGCGAGCGAGGATGACGCCTTCGGTCTTGTAGCCGATGTCGAGGAGGACCTCATCACGGTCGACCTTGACGACAGTGCCCTCGACGATATCGCCGTCATCGAAGTACTTGATGGTCTCGTCAACAGCGGCGAGGATCTCCTCGGTCGAACCGATGTCGTTGACGGCGACCGGGGCGGGGCTGGGCGTAGTGGTTGTCATTGAGTGGATGCTCCGAATGCGGATAGTTGGATCGGGTTGATAGGGACCGCACGCTCCCCAGTGACGTGAATCAGCCCGGACCAATTCATCATCCTGGTTGGATTACTCTCATAGGAGACGCCCAGGAGCGCACGAGTGAACCTTAGCAGTACGTGACGAATCCGTAACTAGACGATGCTCAAGCATTATCCCGTATGTGCGTGCAATCGCTCACGTCATCTGACAACTAGGTGTCGAAAGGATGACGCGACGATCTCATTCACATATCAACGGCTTCTTCGGGCGATGATCGAGGGTCCTGGAGAGGGTCTCTAGTGGGCAGCCTCACGCCAGGTGCGCCCTCGTCCGACAGCGACGTCCAGTGGGACCGAGAGTTCGGCCGCCCCGCCCATCTGCTCCTTGAGGAGGCTCTCGACCGTCTCGGCCTCTCCAGGCGCGACCTCGATGAGGAGCTCGTCGTGGATCTGCAGGAGGATACGACTGCTCAGTGCCCGCTCGGTCAGCGCGCTGTCGACGTCGATCATGGCCTTCTTGACGATATCTGCGGCACTGCCCTGAATAGGAGCATTGAGCGCGGCCCGCTCAGCCATCTCACGGCGCTGTCGGTTGTCGCTGGTCAGATCGGGCAGGTAGCGGCGGCGCCCGAACATCGTCTCGGTGTATCCGTCCCGGCGCGCCTGCTCCACCACGGACTCCAGGTAGTCGTGAACCTTTCCGAACCTGGCGAAGTAGGCGTTCCTCAGGTCCGCCGCCTCGGCGTTGTCGATACCGAGCTGACGAGCCAGTCCGAAGGTGGACAGACCGTAGGCCAGTCCATAGCTCATGGCCTTGACGTGGCTGCGCTGCTGGGCGCTCACGTCCTCGACCTCGATGCCGTGGACCAGGGCGGCAACGTAGCGGTGCAGGTCCTCCCCGCTGCGGAAGGCCTCGATCAGCGCCTGGTCTCCGGACAGGTGCGCCATGATGCGCATCTCGATCTGCGAGTAGTCGGCGGTCATGAGGCACTCGTAGCCCTCACCGACGGCGAAGGCCTCACGGATACGCATCCCCTCCTCGTGACGGGCCGGGATGTTCTGCAGGTTGGGGTCGGTCGATGACAGGCGCCCGGTGGCGGCGATGGTCTGCTGGAAGGTGGTGTGGATGCGCCCGTCGGCCTGGATCGCCTTGCGCAGTCCCTCGACCGTCTGCCGCAGCTTGATGGCGTCGCGGTGCTCAAGAAGGTGCTCCAGGAAGGGGTGGGAGGTCTTGGCGTACAGCCCGGCCAGGGCATCGGCGTCGGTGGTGTAGCCGGTCTTGGTCTTGCGGGTCTTGGGCATCTTCAGCTCGTCGAACAGGACGGCTTGGAGCTGTTTGGGGCTGGAGAGGTTGAGCTCTCGCCCTGCGGCGGCGTAGGCACCCTCGGCGGCGTGGGTCACGCGGGCGTCGAGCTCGGTCTCGCGGGCTGCGAGCACGGCGTCGTCGACGGCGATGCCGGCGTCCTCCATGACGGTCAGGGTCGCGGCCACGGGCATCTCCAGGTCGGTGAACAGTCCCACGGCGTCGCGAGCGGCCATCTGCTCATCGAGCACGACCTGGAGCGGGAGCAGGACAGCGGCCCGACGCGCACTGGCCAGGTGGGCCGTGGGAACGGCGTCGGAGGCGAGGGCCTCGAGGTCGAAGGCGCTCTGGGAGTCACCGGGACCGCTGTCGGCCGAGGCGCCGCCCTCATTGACGGCGGCCAGATCGATGCCGAGCCAGCGCTGGGTGAGAGTATCGACGTCGTAGCTGCGCTGCTCAGGACGGCACAGGTAACCGGCCAGGGAGGGATCGGCGACGACGCCGTCCAGCGTGAGTCCCCGGGCGTTCAGTGCGTGCCAGCTTCCCTTGGCATCGGCCACCAGCTTGGGGCGGTCCACGTCGGCCAGGAGCCGGGCCAGGGCCGCTTCGTCCTCGGGCAGGATCTCGGTGAGGTCGATGACGACCGCCCGAGAGCCGTCGGACAACGAGACGAGCGCGGCATCACCCTCGACGGGTCTGAGGACGCCGACAACATCGACACCGAGGGGACGGGAACCGTCTCCGTCGGCCGACGACAGGCCGGCCTCCAACCACTGTGACAGGTGACCCGCGGCAAGATCATGCCCCAGCGAGACGATCTCCAGATCGCTCAGCGCGCTCAGGGCGCCGGTTCCCTCTCCCTCACCCGGCTCGGCATGATCGGAGGTGTCGGTGAAGCTCAGGATGCGCAGCGCCCGCTGGTGCAGGGTGCGGAACTCCAGGGTCTCGAACACGCGTGCCAGGCCGGCGCGGTCGGCGCCCGGGAGGCGCAGGTCGGTGCGGGGAACGACGCCGAGATCCAGGTCGGTGAGCAGGTGGTTGAGGCGGCGGTTGCGCATGACGTCGTCGAGGTGATCGCGCAGGGCCTGTCCGGCCTTGCCCTTGATCTGATCCGCATGAGCGATGACGCCGTCGAGCCCGTCGTAGAGGTTGAGCCACTTGGCGGCGGTCTTGGGGCCCACGCCCGGGACTCCGGGAAGGTTGTCACTGGTCTCCCCCACGAGGGCGGCGAGGTGGGGGTAGCGATCGGGCGTCACCCCGTAACGCTCCTCCACTTCGTGGGGCGTCATGCGACGCAGCGTTGAGACGCCCTTGACCGGGTAGAGCACCGTGCACTGCTCAGTGACCATCTGGAAGGAGTCGCGGTCTCCGGAGCAGATGAGAACCTCCATGCCCTCGGCCTGGGCCGAGGTCGCCAGGGTGGCCAGGATGTCGTCGGCCTCGTAGCCCGGTGCGGTGATCGCCTTGACGCCCATGGCCTCCAGGACCTCCTGGATGAGCTCGACCTGCCCGAGGAAGGGCTGCGGCGTCTCATCGCGGGTCCCCTTGTACTCGGCATACTCCTCTGTACGGAAGGTGCCTCCCGGCAGGTCGAAGGCGACCGCCACGTGCGTCGGCTGCTCGTTGTCCAGCAGCGAGAGGAACATGGAGACGAAGCCGTGGACGGCGTTGGTCGACTGACCGGTCGACGTCGTGAAGTTGTCGACGGGCAGCGCGTAGAAGGCGCGGAAGGCCATCGAGTGTCCGTCGATGAGAAGAAGCCTCTCGGGAACCGGTTCCGAGGTGGGCTGAGGTGTTGGGCTCGTCGCAGGGCTGGTCGCAGTGGTGCTCACCGTGCCAGCCTAGGCCCATGAGCCATCCACAGTCCGACTCGCCCCTCTCCCCCATCAGCGTAGGAGAGTCCTGTGACTCTCATGCCTCCCCTGTCTCCGCCGACTCCCCCGGCTCACCGGCGGTCGTCGGGCCGCTGGGGCCCGTGGGCCGCGTCACTGCAGCCTCCTACTCGGGAGCGAGCGCCGCTGCCGTGGCCTTCCCGGACCCTTCCCGGCGCCCGTACCCCGACCCTCGTCCCGCGGGCTCCGCCGTCTCCGCCTCCTCGGCACTGCACGCGGTGCTGGAGGACAGTGAGGAGGGCACACTCATGGACACCCTCGGAATGGAGGTGGTGACTCGCGACGCGAACCTGACCGAAGTCAGGATGCCGGTCGATGGAGCACGGCAGGTCGTCGGAATCCTGCACGGCGGTGCCACTGCCGCGATCATCGAGACGGCCGCCTCGGTGGCAGCGCGTGCGGCAGCGCCCGATGATGCCATCCCGGTCGGGGCGGAACTGACGGTCAGCCACCTGCGATCCGTGTCCCAGGGCTGGGTGAAGGCCACCGCCACTCCCCTGCACCGCGGCCGTCGTACCGTGGTCTACCAGGTCACGGTCACTGATGACGACGAGCGGACGATCGCCGTCGGAACGCTGCGCAGTCTGTTCACCTGACGCACCGCGCGACAGAAGACGATCAGTCCTTCTTGGCGGCACCGACCTGCTCGATGACGGCGTCGGCCACCTCACGCATGGTCAGACGCCGGTTCATGGAGGTCTTCTGCAGCCACCGGAATGCCTCCGGCTCGCTCAGCCCCATGCGCTCCATGAGCAGCCCCTTGGCCCGGTCGACGCGTTTACGGGTCTCGAAGCGCTCGGTGAGGTCAGAAATCTCACTCTCGAGGGACAGGATCTCCTCGTGTCGCGACATGGCGATCTCAAGTGCCGGAATGAGGTCCGCCGGGGTGAAGGGCTTGACGACGTAGGCCATGGCGCCGGCGGCGCTGGCTCGTTCGACGAGCTCGGTCTGGGAGAAGGCGGTCAGCATGACGACGGCGCAGTTGTGCTTCTCAAGAATCCTCTCCGCTGCGGTGATGCCGTCGGTCACCGGCATCTTGACGTCGAGAACGCACAGGTCAGGGGTGTGCTCGTCAGCCAGACGGACAGCCTCCTCCCCGTCTGCGGCCTCAGCGAGGATCTCGTACCCGGCGTCGGTGAGAGTCTCGACGATGTCAAGGCGGATGAGGGTCTCGTCCTCAGCGACGAGCACCCGGCGGGACTTGGTGGTGCTGGACTCATTGCTCACGGCTGTGATCCTAGTATGATCTCGCTGTTAGCGCCCCCGCAGAGCCGGCGGCGTGCCTCCGTAGCCCAATTGGCAGAGGCATCCGACTCAAAATCGGAGTGTTGTGGGTTCGAGTCCCACCGGAGGTACTCATGACTGAAGGGGGCTCCCACCATCTGGTGGGAGCCCCCTTTTCAGCGGTGATGCTCAGATCTTGTAGTCACCCGTCTCACCGACGGTGTGGACGCGGATCGAGTTGGTCGAGCCAGGCGTGCCCGGAGGCATGCCGGCCACGATGACGACAGTGTCCCCGGGCTGGGCCAGGTGCTTGTCCTGAAGGATCTCATCGACCTGGGCCACCATCTCGTCAGTGTGCTCGACCTCGGGCACCTCGTAGCACTGCACGCCCCAGGAGACGGCGAGCTGGTTGCGTGTCTCATGCAGCGGGGTGAAGGCCAGCAGCGGAAGCGGAGAGCGCAGACGCGACAGGCGTCGGGCGGTGTCTCCGGACTGGGTGAAGGTCACCAGGTAGGTGACATCGAGGTGCTCACCCATCTCGGCGGCAGCGCGGGTCAGAGCCCCACCGCGCGTCTGCGGGTAGGAGCCCAGGCCGGGGATGCGCTCCCCTCCGTGCTCCTCGACGTTCTCGATAATGCTGGCCATGGTGCGCACGGCCTCGATGGGGTAGGCACCCACGGAGGTCTCACCGGAGAGCATGACGGCGTCAGCGCCGTCGAGAATCGCGTTGGCGCAGTCGGAGGCCTCAGCCCGAGTCGGCCGCGGGTTCTGAATCATGGACTCCAGGACCTGGGTGGCCACGATGACCGGCTTGGCCTGGCGACGAGCCAGCTCGATGGCACGCTTCTGCACCAGCGGAACGGCCTCCAGGGGCATCTCCACACCGAGGTCACCGCGGGCCACCATGATGCCGTCAAAGGTGGAGACGATGTCGAAGAGGTTCTCCACCGCCTGGGGCTTCTCGATCTTGGCGATGACCGGAATACGCACACCGACCTCGTCCATGATCTCGTGGACGTCCTTGATGTCGTCGGCGTCGCGCACGAAGGACAGGGCGATGAGATCGGCACCGATCTTGAGGGCCCAGCGCAGGTCCTCGCGGTCCTTCTCGCTGAGGGCCGGGACGGAGACGGCGACGCCGGGCAGGTTGATGCCCTTGTTGTTGGAGACGTAGCCGGGCACCTCGACCTTGGTGACAACGTCGGTGTCGGTGACGGCCACGACGCGAACCGCGACGTTGCCGTCGTCGATGAGGAGCCGGTCGCCGGGGCGGCAGTCGCCGGGAAGCCCCTTGAAGGTGGTGGAGGCGCGCTTGACGGTGCCGAGGACGTCGTCGATGGTGATCGTGAACTCGTCGCCCTTGTTGAGCATGACCTTCTGGTCATCGACGAAACGCCCCAGGCGGATCTTGGGGCCCTGGAGGTCGACCAGGATGGCGATGGCCCGACCGGAGGCGGCGGCTGCCTCGCGGATGCGGGCAATGACCTCCTCCTGGTCCTCGGCGCGACCGTGGGAGCGGTTGATGCGCGCCACGTTCATGCCGGCGTCCACGAGCGCTTGCACCTGCTCGGGGGAGTCAGTAGCGGGTCCGAGGGTACATACGATCTTGGCTCTACGCATGGGTTCAGAATACGGGACTCCCGGCCCTGTGCACGAGGACGAATCCCGTCACTCGTCAGGTTGCGACCATCCTCACCCGGTTCTCCGCCGCCTCAGTGACGGGCCGGTCCCCGATGATTCAGTCCCTACAACACATCCGTCTGGTCCGGAACGGCCGACGCCACGGCCGCGGATTCTGACGGCGAGACGCCTTCAGGCGAGTCGTCCTCAGCGGAGTCGTCCTCCTCACGCTCCGAGCGCCCCTTCCTCGCTCCGCGCCCCGGCCTGTCGATGGCGTCACTGAGGGGACGCCGGGAGGTGAGGGCCAGCCCGATGGCGCCGACGAGGAAGATGACGATGGAGGTCCACACGTTCAGTCGCAGACCGAGGATCGTCTCGGCCTCATCGATGCGCAGCATCTCGATCCACACCCGGCCGGCGGTGTAGACCATGAGGTAGATCCACAGCAGTCTCCCGCCCGTGACCCCGCTGCTGGCAACCATCCTTCTCCCGATCCACACCAGAAGGACGGCCCCGGCCAAGTTCCACAGGGCCTCATAGAGGAAGGTCGGATGAAACAGGGTCCCGGGCGGGTAGGTGGAACCTGCTGGAAGATGAGCGTCGTCGATCCGCAGTCCCCAGGGCAGAGTCGTCGGGGCGCCGTAGAGCTCCTGGTTGAACCAGTTTCCCAGTCGACCGATCGCCTGAGCGACCAGCAGCGTCGGGGCGACGGCGTCGGCCAGCGGAGCCACACGCAGGCCACGATGGCGCAGGAGGAGTACCCCGGCCAGGACTCCACCGGCGATGCCTCCCCAGATTCCCAGGCCCCCCTGCCATGTCTGGGGGATACGGGACAGGTCTCCGTTGGGGCCGAAGTAGTCGTCGGGTGAGGAGATCACGTGGTAAAGACGAGCACCCACGATTCCAGCGGGGACGGCCACGATGGCGACATCGAGGACCACCTCCGGCCTGCCTCCTCCGGCCCGGTAGCGTCGGTCCGACCACCACACGGCCACGAAGACCCCGGTGAGAATGCACAACGCGTAGGCCCGGACCGGGATGGGCCCGAGGTACCAGACGGCCGAGGACGGGCTCGGTATGCCTGCGGGCAGCACGGCCGCGACCGGCATCGTCAGCATTGTTGACATCGTTGGCATCATGGCGGAAAGCGGTGCGACAGGCACTCAGAGAACCTCTCGATGGGCGGAGGGGATCAGTGCCGGATGGGCGCCGGCGGCGACCAGCTCGGCGACGAACTGCTGGGGGTCGGTGGAGCGGATGATGGCCTCACCGACGAGGACGACGTCGGCGCCGCAGCGCGCGAAACTCATGACGTCGTGCGGCCCTCTGACTCCTCCGGCTGCGATCCGCACGACCTGAGGCGGTAGAACGTCAGTGACCTGATCGAACATGCTGCAGTCGACGGCCAGGGTCTCAGGATCCCGGGTGTCGATGGCGACGATGCAGGCGCCTGCATCAACAGCGGTCAGCGCCTCACGGCGGGTGCGAGCCTCGACGACGGCACCCATCCCCAGGGAGTGGACCCGCTCGATGAGCCCTTCGAGCACCAGGGTCTCGAGGCGGGCGTCGAGCATGAGCAGATCGGCGCCGTGAGCCCGGGCCTCGTGCACCTGGTAGGGAGTGACCACCAGGTCGTTGGCGAGGACGGGAAGATCCACCGAGGCCCTGACGGCATCCAGGTCCTTGAGAGAGCCTCGCGTGGCGCTCGGCCCCGTGACCACCGAGACGCAGGCGGCACCGCCGGCGGCGTAGAAGCAGGCCAGCATCCCCGGATCCCCAACGCCGCTGAGGTCGGCGAACGTGGCCGTTGAGCGCTTGACCTCGGCAATCACCGTGACCGCCCGGTCATCGGTGCGCAAGCTGGGCAGGGCACTGATGGCACCGGGGACCAAGCGGGAGGCCTCTCGCAGGCTGGACAGGGGAACCAGAGAAGCGCGACGGTCGGCGGCCGCCTTGGCCTCGGCCACCATCGCCTCGAACGAGGTCATCACACACCTCCCCGATCTCGCCTGCCGGCGCTCCGGAAGGGCGCCTGTCTGTATCCATCGTGACGGTCCGAGGCCGTCTGTTGCAAATCGCCAAACCTTGCTGGCCGAGGAGCGGTCAGCAGGGACGCTCTCCCACGTGCGCCCCCAGATCACCACCGGTGAGGAAACAGCTGCGCTCACCGGTGTGGCAGGCCACTCCGACCTGATCGACCTCGATCAGGAGCGCGTCGCCATCGCAGTCCAGATGGACGGACTTGACATACTGCGCGTGTCCGGACGTGTCCCCCTTGCGCCAGTACTCACGGCGAGACCGTGACCAGAATGTCACGCGCCCCTCTGCCAGGGTGCGACGAAGCGCTTCATCATCCATCCACCCCACCATGAGGACCTCACGTGAGTCGTACTGCTGGACAACGGCGCAGACCAGTCCGTCGGCGTTGCGCTTCAGACGCGCAGAGATCTGAGAATCGAGAGCCACGACTGCATTATGCACGCGAGGTGCTCCTCAGCCCGGAGGTCCGAGCAGCGGACCGAGGTAGACCCACATGCCGGGCAGGTTGCGCACGAATGCGAAGACAACCAGCGCTGCCCCCAGAAGAATGCCCTCCCCGCCGGTGACGAGCGGCCGTCGACGGCCTCGGGCAGATACGAACAACCAGCGCACCACCAGAAGAACCGCCAGCGCCTCCAGCACGAGCGCAAAGGGGTTGTAGCCCATGGCTGCCCACAGGTCGCCGTGAATGAGCTCCCGAGTCGCCCTGGTGCCTCCACACAGAGGGCACCACAGCCCCGTGACACGGTGAAACGGGCAGAGGTCGGGAAGCCCCGGGGAGCTGCGGGGCAGAGTCAGTGCGCGCAACACGATGAGGCCGCCCGGCAAGGTGGGGAGAGCCATCAGAAGGCCCAGTCCTATCTGCCTTCCGAGTCTCGAGCTCCCACCGGAGCGGTGGTTCGTCTTCGATACATTCTCACAGCAGCCTTCAGACCTAGAGATCATTGAAAATCACCATCACGAACAGCATGAAGAAGCAGGCACTGATAACAGAGCCTATAGCCCCCATCACCACTCCGGCAATCGAAAGTCCCTTATTGGAGGCACGCCCCTCATCGGCCGCGCGCATCCCGTTAATCCCCACGATGATCGCCGGCACACCCGGGACAGCGCCTAGATACAAGCAGTTCATGAAGATACTCGCAATACCGAGCCCGAGCGCCCATCCACCCAGGGTGTTGGCCTCATGCCGACGCGGATCGTAGAACGCCCCCCAGGACGCACCCGGACCATATGGCGGGTACGGTCCATAAGGAGCGGACGGATATGACGGATAGGGGTACTGCTGATGGTAGGGCGGACCGTAAACCTGACTATCAGGCTGCCGGCCAGCCTCTGGATAAGGGGCCATCTGATTTCCCGACACCGCCGGGAAGGGGTACGACTGCCCACCGGGGTAATCAGTACTGTAGTAGCCGCCCGGAGCCGACGACGCACCGGAATCGACATGGGAGGCCATGTCAGATCCGGCAAAGTAGGGTTGAGAACCGGCAGTTCTTTGACGATGAGGATCCGCTTGGTACGGATTCAAGTCACTCATTATTCCTCCCCGAGGATGAAGTGCTGCACGTAGCCTACATGAGTAGGCATATCACTCCCCAGGGATGACTTCGCATCTCCATGGGGACAACGCCCCACCAGCCTCGATGCTCATGACCCTCCATGGCCTTCGCGCCACCACGCGAGCAGCTGATATTGCTATGACGCAAATGATTCCGGAGTGGAGAACACCGGCATCCGCCAGATCAAGGGCACATCCCTCCAGGCAGTTCTTCTCGCCGCCCGAATGCCTCCAAGGATTCCCGCCACGTGAGTGGCTGGGCTCGTTGTCATAGTCGTGGCTCACGAGCTCTCCTCGGACTCGGCCACATGGGCGGTCACCAGGACATCAGGTGGTGCCGCTACACCGGCTACACCGCCACCAACCCACAGTCAGTCTCCCACCTTTTCAACGCACCGGATGGTGTGCGTCTCGCAGAGCATTCTTGGCCTCGGCGATGGTCATGACTCCGTAGTGGAACACTGAGGCTGCCAGAACGGCGTCAGCACCATGGTTGGCCGCGGTGACGAAGTCCTGCGGGCATCCGGCGCCACCGGAGGCGATGAGCGGCACCCGGAGCCGTCGACGAACGGCGTCGATCATCTCGGTGTCGAATCCTTGGGTGACCCCATCTGCGTCCATGGAGTTCAGGAGGATCTCCCCGGCGCCGAGCTCGGCACCGCGAACCGCCCAGGCGACGGCGTCGATCCCGGTGGAGGTCCGCCCTCCGTGAGTGGTGACCTCAAAGCCAGAGGCCGTGGAGACACCGGAAGGACACCGACGCGCATCCACTGACAGGACGACCACCTGGTTGCCGAAACGCTGCGCCACCTCCGTCAACAGCTCGGGACGGTTGATGGCCGCGGTGTTGATGCCGACTTTGTCCGCCCCCGCCCGCAGCAGCTGATCCACATCGTCGACTGAACGTACTCCACCACCGACAGTCAGCGGAACGAACACCTGCTCGGCAGTACGGCAGACCACGTCCAGCATGGTGGAACGTCCCTCATGCGAGGCCGAGACGTCTAAGAAGGTGATCTCATCAGCCCCCTGAGCGCCGTAGCGGGAGGCCAGCTCCACGGGGTCTCCGGCTTCCTTGAGGCCCTGGAAGTTGACGCCTTTGACGACACGACCGTCCTTGACGTCCAGGCAGGGAATGATGCGAATGGCAACGCTCATGATAGGTCCTTGGGTGTCGGGCCGGTGGAGGTCTGAGGTGTGGCGCTTGAAGCGCTACCCGCATGTCCCTCGGCCCCTCCGGGAGCCTGAGCAGGGTCTTTGGCGAGGACGTCAATCACCACGACGACGGGTTCCTTCCCCTGCGCCTGTTCCGCAGGCAGTGAGAGGACCACCCGTGAGCCGACCGTGATATCAACCAGGTTCTGGGAGACTCCCACCAGCGCGTTGCTCATGTCGAGCTGCTTGGGCGGTTCCTGGTAACCGAAGGTCGATTTCTCGAGGGGCTGGCCCGTGGCCCAGCTGACCATTGTGGTACGAGCGATGAGACGGTCCTGGGAACCGATCTGAGGGCCGGTGCCCTTGATGAGGATTTCCGTGGATGCTCGAGTTGGTGCGGGAAGTCCGGCGCTGCTGACGGTGATGGAGCCGTCCTTTCCTTCACTGACGGAGGGGGTGCCGGCCGCCGGCCGCTTCTCCTCCCCCGTTGCCGTGGTGGGCAGGAGGTCGACGACGGTGATCTTCGTCGTCCTGGAGCCGTCCTCCTCATCGGCCGGTTCGCGAAGAACGACGCGGGTGCCTTCGCGCTGGCCGGAGACCGCCGCGTTGATGTATTCTCCCACGTCAGGACCGAGCATGCCCTGCCAGAGCTTGTACCCCTCTTCATTACCCGTCGTGTTGCGCCCGTCGAGACCGGAGAACTGCGAGACCTGCAGGATCACTGGCGTCCCTTCGGAGACCGCGCGCCCCTTCCCGGTCTCGACGACGTCGGTCAGTACCGAGCTGGGGGCTGACAGGGAGGCGTCGTCGTTCAAGGTGATGGAGGGAGCCGACCCCGATCCGACCCGTCCGTTGACCTTCAGCAGCTGGCTGAGGGGGGCGTTGCCGTCCAGCACGGTCGACTGGGCCGCGGTGCTGGTACCCGCTCCGTTCCTTCCGGAGACGAGCTTGTTGACGGCCAGCGGCACCAGGATCATGGCAAGGACGACGACACCGATCAGGCCGACTGCCAGAGGTCCCCTGGGCATGCGGCCCAGCGGGCCTCCCAGGGTCGTCCGTCGCCGCTGCGTCGGTTCTGGTTCCTGCGTCCCGGTGATCGCCTCATCCAGCGGGTGCCCGGGCTCATCAGCCGGATCGTGTCGATCAGCTCGCGCAGGCGGCATGGACGCGCTGTGGAGATCATGGCTGCTGACCCGCGGTGCCGCTGACGCAGGCGCGCTGGCCACGGGTCGCCCGCGATGGGAGGAGTTCTGCGTGGGCACGGGCGCCCGGCCGGCTGCCTGCGGCTGCCACTGCGGCTGCCACTGCGGCTGCGCCTCGGTATGAGGCGCCGGCGTGCCGGCTGGGTGGGCACTGGTGGACGGAGTACCGGCGGGTCGTGTCTGCGCAACAGGTTGGGAATGCGCCGGGAGGTCCTGGGTCAGTGCCTCCTGCTGGGCCTGCTGAGCACGTTCGAGGGCACGGCGCTGCCGCCGTGTCAGAGGCGTGCCCGCTCCGGGATCCGGGGAGGAGGTAGTACTCATGTTGCGTCTTCCGTCAATCGCCCTGCCAGTGCCGTGAGCCTCACCGTTCACACCCCGATGGGAAGATCGGTTGCCGAACGCTCCATGCTCTCCAGGAGTGCATCGATGCGCTCGTCCACGGCGCAGAAGGGATCACTCAGGGTAACAGGTGAGCAGACTCCGTCGTCGAGTCGAATGCCCACCCAGTCGACACTCACGTCGCAGCGCAGGTCCTCGGCCTTGGCGACGACCGCGCCACGCAGGCGTGCACGCGTTGTCGCGGGCGGGGTGTCCACCGCCCGGCGGCAGGTCTCATCGTCAACGAATCGGCGCAGGAGACCGGCGCTCTCCAGCCGTTGACGCAGTCCTTGGCCGGGAGAGACGTCGTGGTAGGCGAGGGCCAACCGGGTCGCCCGAGGGTCGGCCAGATCGGTGTTGTGCCGCCGGCAGTAGCGAGTCAGCAGCTGGTGCTTGACCGCCCAGTCCAGCTCCGTGTCCACGCGCTCGGGCTGCTGCAGGCGGAGGGCCTCGAGCCCCCGTTCCCACAGATCCAGTGCGGCTTCGTGGAGAGCAGTGATCTCGATGTCTCGTGCGACATGATCGCGTAGACGCCCGAGGTGCTCGGCCTGCATCTCCAACGGTGTGATGGTCCGTCCGTCGGCTCGTTCCAGGAGCACGCCCGCACTCATGTCATGGCAGGTGTCGCGGATGGCCTTCATGGGGTCGGCCAGGGCCAGGTCACCGAGGTCTCCCCCGTGCTCCAGGTAGTCCAGGAGCAGGTCCATGGCTGCCACCTTGAGCAGGGTGGATCCCTGAGCGATATTGGAGTCCCCGACGATGACATGCATGCGCCGGTAGCGCTCGGCATCGGCATGCGGCTCGTCCCGGGTGTTGATCAGCGGCCTGGCTCGGGTCGTGGCCGAGGAAACGGCGTCCCGCATCTGGTCGGCCCGCTGGGAGAAGACGTAGCCCCTGAGCCCGTTGCCTGCGGGGCGCGTTTCCCCGTCCTCTGCGATGTGGCCGGCACCGACGAGGATCTGCCGGGTCACCAGGTGGGGTACGAGAGTACGGGCATCGTTCCAGAAGTCTCCACGACGGCGCACGAGATAGTTCTCGTGGCACCCGAAGCCGTTGCCCTCAGCATCGCGGTTGTTCTTCAGCAGATGGATCCGCCCGGGAACACCTGAGGCGGCCAGGCGGGCGTTGGCCTGCTCGGCGAGATCGGCCATGACGAGCTCGCCGGCGCGGTCCTGGGCGAGCACGTCCTCAAGGCGGTCGCACTCGGCGGTGGCGAACTCGGGGTGGGAGCCCACGTCCAGGTAGAGGCGAGCGCCCCCGCGAGTGAAGACGTTCGAGGAGCGCGAGCGCTGAACCACGGGTTCGAAGAGCTCACGAGCAGCGTGGTCGGCGTCCATGGGAGGGGGGCCGTCGGTGGCGGGGGCGCAGGTGATGCCGTACTCGGTCTCCACCCCGATGATGCGCCGAGCCACGGGACGTGAGCCGCTCATGCTCATTGGCCGCCCTTCTGGACGAAGCCCTGGACGAAGGCTACGGCGTTGGTCTCAATGACCGAGTCGATCTCATCGAGGATGCTGTCAACGTCACTGACCTGTGTGGTCGACGAGGTCTGCTTCCCGGCACTGATCTGCTCGTCAGTGTCCGCGCCAGTGGTCTCGACGCCGGCGCGACGGACCTGTCCGTGGGACTGACTGGCGTGCTGCGGCGTCATGTGTTGCTCCTTCACTCGTCTTCTCGAGCAGCGCACCGTTGGTGAGCGCACTGTGAGAGTCAGTGTCTCTCAGGTGCCGCCCGGCGACCAATTTCCTCCAGGATGGTCGCCGTCTCATCGGAGCCGACGACCACGTCGTCGGGCAGGCGCAGACGCGCCAGCTCGGGGGCGCCTGGGACGTCGAGGAGGAGGCAGGTCCAGGAAGCGCCCACGATCTGCGGGTAACGGCGAATGGCGGTTCCACGGACGGCAGCACGCGTGCCCTCGGGAGGCTCGTCGGCCGCGCGCTGGATCTCCGCATCGGTGACCAGCCGATGGATCCTGCCGGCGGCGTCGAGCTTGTCGACGACGGAGCGTCCCGGGCGCAGATCGGCCCACTGGATATCGAGTGCGGCCAGACGGGGGTCGTCCCACCCGGTTCCTGACCGGCGTCGCAGTCCCTCACAGAGCTCGTACTTGGCGATCCACTCCAGCATCTGTGCAGCCGGACCGGATCCGTCGTGGCGCCACTGCTCGAGGGCGTCAAGGGCCTGCCGCCACAGAGTCAGCGCACGCCGGGCCTGGGCGTCTTCGGAACGTGTGACGGCCGGGCTGACGGCGTCGAGAAAGGCGCGTTGAATCGCCAGGGCGGTCATGGCCCCGCCCTGTGTGCGCACTTCATGGGAGAGGGTGGGATCGTGGGAGAGGGTCCAGTGCTCCTCGACGGGGTCGCCGGTGATGGCCAGGGCGCTGAGGCGAGTCAGGGCCTCCTTGAATCGGCCGGAGCCCGCGGCGTACGCCTGCTCCAGGAACCACAGAAGCAGGTCGGTGGTGGCGACCTTGAGGTAGATGGGAACGTCGAAGCGGTTGGCGTCGCCATTGATGACGTGGAGGCGGCGCCAGCGGGCATTGTCGGCGTGCGGTTCATCGCGGGTATTGATGATGGGGCGGTTGAAGGTGGTCTGCAGGCCGATCTCGGACTCGACGTAGTCGGCGCGCTGGCTGATCTGGAATCCGGGACGCTCACTGCGCTGTCCGATCCCGACCCGGCCGGCGCCGACGATGACGGGCCTGGTGATGAGGAAGGGGGTGAGGACCGCGGCCAGCTCGTCGAAGGGCACATCGCGCCGCACGAGGTAGTTCTCATGGGCACCGTAGGCCGCGCCCTTGCCGTCCACGTTGTTCTTGTACAGGACGATCTCCGCCGGCGCCCCGGCCCCATCGTCCCCGTTGTCCAGGACCGTCATGGCGCGCCGGGCGACCACCTCACCGGCGCGGTCCCAGACCAGGGCGTCGCGGGGGTTGAGGACCTCGGGTGAGGAGTACTCGGGGTGGGCGTGGTCCACGTAGAAGCGTGCGCCATTGACCAGAACCGCCGTCGTCGCCCGGGGCAGCGCCGCCTCGGCGGCACTGGGGCGGGCGCGTGAGCCCCAGGGTGCCGGCGGAGGATCCGCCGGCTCCCCGGCGGCGGCCGGTGGTGCGTCACCCGACGGCGCCGGGCGAGCGGGGTCGTCGGTGAGCTGGCTGGGGTGGGCGGCGGAGCGCCGGAGCCTGCCGCCACGCAGATCTGCCAGTGGATCCTCCTCCTCGTAGTCCCACCGCGCCGTGGGCACACCGGCGCCGGTGCAGTAGGCCTCCACCACCATGGTGGACAGGACCACGGGATTGGCGTAGGAGTCGCCCGGGTGCAGAACCCCGAACTCGGTCTCCAGGCCGACGGGACGCGTCACCGGACCGGGCTGAAAGCCGACGTCGTTCATGTGCCCTCCTTGTTCATGTGCCCTCCTTGCCGAGCCTGCGCACACTGCGGATCTGCGAGGTGCGGGCGCCGATGAGCCGGGCCCACCCCTCAGGTGTGGTGGCGCCGGTGATCTCCTCGTTCTGCCGTGCCTCGGTCTCAACGGCCGAGCGGAGCCTGGCTGCGCTCAGCCCGCCCTCTCCCCCGGCGAGCTCATCCTTGATCGAGGCGGTCTTGGCGCGGGAGACGATGGCGGCCAGCATGGCGCCACTGGTCAGGTCGGCCAGGTGAAGGACACGAGTGGAGGTACCACTGGCTGCGTGGGCCTCGGTGATCTCCAGGACGGCAGTGGCCTCGTTGCGGGCGTAGAGGGCCTCGATGACGACTCGGCGCAAGGAGGCGGCGGTGGCCTCGCGGTCTCCCCCGTGAGCCGCGAGCTCTCCCGGAGCCAGGGGCAGGTCGGCAGTGAGGTGACGGGCGAGGATCTCCTCGGCACCGGCCGCATCGGGCCGGTTGATACGGATCTTCACGTCCAGGCGCCCGGGGCGCAGAATGGCGGGATCGATCATGTCCTCACGGTTGGAGGCACCGATGATGACGACGTTGCGCAGAGACTCCACGCCGTCGATCTCCGCCAGGACCTGGGGCACGATCATGGTCTCGACGTCGGAGGACACGCCGGTGCCGCGTGTGCGGAAGAGGGCCTCCATCTCGTCGAAGAAGATGACCACCGGCCGGTCCTCGGCAGCGGCCTTGCGGGCCTGGTCGAAGATGGCGCGGATCTGCCGCTCGGTCTCACCGACGAACTTGCTCAGCAGCTCGGGGCCCTTGATGTTGAGGAACGCGGGCGGGCGCCCTGTGACGCCGGAGGCGTTGGGCGAACCGGCCAGTGAGGTGGCCACGGCCTTGGCGATGAGGGTCTTGCCGCATCCGGGTGGGCCGTAGAGCAGCAGCCCCTTGGGGGCGCGCAGGCCGTAGGCATGGAAGAGCTCGGGGTGGGTGAAGGGCAGCTCGAGGGCATCGCGGATCTGCTCGATCTGCGGTCCCAGGCCCCCGATGTCCGTCCAGGAGACGTCAGGTGTCTCAGCAACGACGAGCTGCTCGACGCTGGTGCGCTCGATGAGAGTCGTGGCGACATCGGCGCGCAGATCGGCGGCCAGGGTGTCACCGGGCTTGAGCCCCTCACCGACCCCGGCGATACGGCGAAGGGCCGAGGACAG
Source organism: Actinomyces stomatis (assembly GCF_031292835.1). NCBI lineage: Bacteria > Bacillati > Actinomycetota > Actinomycetes > Actinomycetales > Actinomycetaceae > Actinomyces > Actinomyces stomatis. The sequence goes on along the minus strand of NZ_JASPEP010000001.1, from coordinate 53,873 downwards.
GGTGAGGATCCGGGTGCCTCCTGCGCCGGTGGTCACCAGCACGCGGGCATCGTCAAGAGTCTCCTCGAGGGTGACGGCCTCACCGGTCCGGGGCTCAGGAAGAGCGGCGACGACGAGCATCTGGTCGTTGACCGCCACGAGCCGCCCGACCTGCAGCTCGGTGTCATCGATGCCGGGGTGGACGTGCAGGAGCATCTGACGGCCCGACAGGCTCACGGCGACCTCGCGGGCCTGGGTGGCATCTGCAGCGTCTGCAGCCTCTCTCGTGCCGGGAAGACCGGTGAGCAGTCCCAGGGTGACCGGAGGGTGGGTGACGGCGTCGAGCTGCTGACCGAGCTCGGTGATGCGCTCGCGGGCGGTGCCCAGCGCCGCGACGAGACGCTCGTTCTTGGCCGCCAGGCTGACGGCCCGGGCGCGGGCCTCACGCAGCTGGTGGCTGGTGAAGTCCGTGGCCGGCATCCCCAGTGGCTGGGGTGTGCCGGCGTCGGCGGCAGTCGTCTCAGACATGGTTGGCGCCGTCCTGGCTGTCGTCCGCGCTCCCGCTGAGAACGGGCGTGGCGTCGGAGGGCTGCTTGGCCCGGCAGTCTCGCAGAACGCGGCGGACCTTCTTATCGGTGCTGGTGCGCTCCTTGACGTCGTCGGGCAGCCAGTAGCCGCCCTCGTCGTAGGCGCCGCGGGCGGGCGGGCGCTTGCGGGTCAAGGGCCGGGAGCCTGCGGCCAGGCGACGAGCGGTCAGCAGGAAGCCGGTGTGCGCCACCATGCGGTGGTCGGGGCGCACGGCGAGCCCGTCGACGTTCCAGGTGCGCACCATGGACTCCCAGGACTCGGGCTCGGTGAACAAGCCGCTGTGACGCAGGGCCTCCACGGTGCGGGAGAGCTGGGTGACGGTGGCCACGTAGGCCAGGAAGAGCCCGCCCGGGGCCAGGGCTTGGGAGGCGGCCTCGACGTTCTCCCAGGGGGCGAGCATGTCCAGGACCATCCGGTCGATGCTGCCGGGTTCCACCTGGGCGGCAACGACGTCGGCGAAGTCCCCGGTGCGCAGCTCCCAGGCGGGATGGTGGCGGCCGAACCAGGCGTCGACGTTGGAGGCGGCAATCTGGGCGAAGTCCTCACGGCGCTCGATGGACAGCAGGTGGCCGCCCTCCCCGATGGCGGAGAGCAGGTTCATGGTCAGCGCGCCGGAGCCGACGCCGGCCTCCAGAACGCGGGCGCCGGGGAAGATGTCCCCCATGGCGATGACCTGTCCGGAGTCCTTGGGGTAGACCACCTGGGCGCCGCGGGGCATGGACAGGACGTAGTCGGCCAGGAGCGGGCGCAGCAGGAGCAGCTCGTGGCCGGTGTCGGTCTGGATGACGCTGCCCTCGTCCATGCCGACAACGTCCCGGTGGTGGAAGGAGCCGCGCACGGACTGGAAGTAGCCGTGGGGGTCGAGCAGGAAGGTGTTCTTGCGGCCCTTGGTGTCGGTGACCTGGATGCGTTCGCCGTAGCGGAAGGGGCCCCGGCGACCGGCCTGCCCCAGGTTCTCCTGGGGGGCGGGGCGCTGGGAGGACTCCGTGGGTGAGTTCACCGTGTGCTCAGTCTGCTCGCTCATCAGGGCGAGTGTAGGACCGGTGTGCGACCTCAGTGCGTCAGCACGACACTCGCCTCAGAGGTGTACGGGAGGAATGTGAGCGTCTCTTGGAGATAGAGCTCAATCGACTCGGCATCGTGTGAGAGATATCCGATGGAGAGGTCCTGGCCGAGGTGCAGCTCGTAGTCGCCGCCCCGCGTGCTCAGCAGGACAGCTCCCTGGATGGCGGGAGCCCACAGGACCTCACCTTCCAAGAGACGATCGATGTGCTTGCGAATGGGGTAACCGTCATCAGTGGTCTCCGCAACGGCGGTCCACAGCTCGGCGGAGAGCAGGAGGGCGTAGGGGCCTTCAACTCCGGCGAGGCGGAGCTCCTTGAGGGCAGCGGCAACGGCGTCAGGAAGATCCTTCGGCTGTGGGAGCGATACGGCAGGGTTGGAGCTTGAGGGAAACAGTCCCTCGATGCCTGCGCTCGCCAGCCCGTCGAAGACAATGCCGTCCTCGGCCCTGGCGATCTGAGCAACGGCGTCCTTCACAGGCTGCCAGTCGGAGTCCTGGGCTCCGCGGTCGACGGCGTCGACGGCCTCGCGGCTGACCCGGAAGGGAACCCTCAGCTCGACGATCTGGCGGACCTGACGCTGGTGGGCCTGGACGCCTTCGAAGGGGGTGTCCACACATACCTGGTGACCGGTGCGTACTGCCGCGAGTTCCTCTCCGTCGGGTCCAACGACGTCGACGACGCGTCGTCCAGCGATCCAGCGGATGAAGGTGCGCCGCGCCTCTTGGTCGATCTCACCCCACGCAGCCTCGGAGATGGGGGCCAGCTGACGATGCAGATTGTTCATACTCGGCCTTTCAGGTTTCCGATCCCGAGGGATCCATCGGACGGTGCGGCAGTGGAACCCGCACCATTGCTGTGGTCATCTGGTGTCTGGTCACGCGGCGCCTCAGACGATGCGTTGAACCCTAGGTCCTTGGCGGCGCTCAGCTCAGTGGCGGGCTGGGTCGGGTCCTGCGGTCCCGCCTCAGGTCGGACAGAAGGCCTCGCGTACTGGTCGGCGTCGTCGAGGAAGGCGGCCGGCGGAGCGAAGAAGAGACATCCTGTCAGAGGCGTGGAGAAATCAAGGATGCGGTCGTAGTTGCCCTCGGGCTCCCCCAGGAACATACGCCGGAGCATGAGCTCAGTGACGCGTGGGTCTGCTGCGTAGCTCATGAAGAACGTGCCCTGCTCCCCAGAGGCCTCACCGAAGGCCAGATTGTCACGCACGATCTGGAGCTCGTTACCGTCGGCGTCCTCAATGGTGTTCATGGTGACGTGGCTGTTGGTGGGCTGCTCATCATCGGGGAGCTGGGTGTCATCGAGCTTGGTGCGACCGATGACGCGTTCCTGCTCCTCGACACTCAATGAGTCCCAAGCGGTGAGGTTGTGGACGTACTTCTGCTCAATGATGTAGCTGCCGCCCGCCCACGCGCCCTCGTTGATGAGCGCCGCGGCAACGGCCGCCTGCCCCCGCGGACTCTCAGTGCCGTCGACGAAGCCCAGAGGGTCCCGATTATCGAGGTAGCGGAAGGCGTGAACCTCATCGTAGGTACTGACCGCAGGGCCCAGTCGGCGCATGATCTGGCGCGCCAACTCGAAGCACATGTCGAGAGTTGAGGCGCGCAGGTGGAAGAACAGGTCTCCCGGCGTCGAGGGGGCACTGTGCTTTCCTCCCTGAAGTGCCTCAAAATCGTGCAGGTACTCGGGACGAGGTACGTCGAAGAGACGATCCCACATGCCTGCCCCAATACCGACGACGCAGCTGAGCATCGTCTCGGGGTAACGGAAACCAACGGCCCGGGTCAGCCCGGACACAGCAGTCAGCAGATCGATGACGACGGACTCGCCCCCGCTGCGTACTGTCACCGTGAGGAAGATCGATGCCTTGGCCGGCGAGGCCAGAATCTCTTGAGAGAGGTCCTGGGGGCTGACGTCGCTCATGGTTTCACCTTCGAAGATGACGTTGATACCGATGCCCGGAGGCATTTCATCCTCTATGAAGGTTAGCACTTTCAGTGGTGTCGGAGCCGGTGGGCATCATGTTCCGGTGACCTGGTCGGGCGGCTTGGTCGTCGTGGTCACCGCAGTTACCGCTGCCTCTCAGCGCGCGCCAGTGGGCACCGCGCCGGCCAGGCTCCCCGCGTCCACGAGCACCAGCCAGCGTGAGACCTCCCGGGCCTGTTTCATGGCGTCGGCGGCCGCCTGCCCGTTCAGGTCAGTCGTCACCGCTGCGGCCGGCAGCACCGTGCAGACCTGTCTCGCGGTCACACCGTCCACGGGGGCCGACAGCCCGAGCTCCTTGAGGGCGGCCTCGTCGACCGTGCCGACGAGCTCGGATCCGTCAGCGACGAGGACGAGTGCGGCTCCCTGTGAAAGTGCTTCACGCACCTGCGACACGGGGGTGTCGGGACCGACGACGCGCATGGGTCGGGCCAGTTCGCGCAGGTCCAGCTTGGAGGCCGCTCGGGCTCCTCCCCCGAGCTCGAGCACCTGCCAGCTGGAGACCACGATCGATCCACTCACCATGAGCACCAGGACCAGGTTGAAGATGTCGGGCCGGTGGCCGTAGAGCACGAGTGGGCGCAGGATCCACCACCATACGACGCCGCCGACCACGACCAGCCCGCCCCAGCCGGCAGCCTTGAGGCCGAGCCTACGGCTGCCGGTCACCTGGACCACGAGCGCCGCTAGGGCGTAGCCGCCGTCGAGGGGAAGACCCGGTAGGGCGTTGAAGACGGCCAGGGCCAGGTTGACCAGGGTCACGGCCCACACCGTGAAGGCCACCGGGACCGACAGGGGGACGGATTCCTGCACCAGGGTTCCGATAAGCCACAGGAGCAGGTTGGTGGCAGGTCCCGACAGGGAGGTGACCAGGTCCTTCCAGGCGTTCCACTCGTGAGCGGGTCCGAAGGATGTGCGCCCGCCCCACAGGTAGAGCTCGTAGCGGGTGGGGCGCCTGCCCATGAGGGTGCCGGACAGTCCATGGGCGAGCTCGTGCAGCATGACCGATGCCGCAACGCCCAGGACCGTGGAGACCACCACCAGCAGCACCGTCGTGGTCCCGAAGGCGCCCAGGGCCGCAGAGACCAGTGGGTACCAGCTGCCGGCGATGAGCAGGCCGAGCAGGAGAGAGGTCGGCGAGATGACGACGGGGGCGCCGCCGATGCGGGCGATGACCCACTCGCCGGTGGATGTGGAGGCAGGCATGGGCGCGAGCCTAACGCCGTCGGAAGCCGGTTGCCGCATTCACTCGGGGGCCACAGCCGCGGATGTCTGCGCCGGCGGGCGCGGTCTGTGGAGGAGGGCTCGTCCCCTCCGGCCAGATCCGGCAACACGTCACCTCCTCGCGGTAGCGTCGTGCCCATGTCCCCCGAGCCGCACTCCGTCTCCAGCTCATCGCCTCAGGCCGGCGTCAAGCCCACCGGTCCGGGCGCCAGTGGTGGTCCGAGAAGAGGTTCCAGCGGTGGGCACCGCGCAGCCCTGTCCCCCTCCCGAGCCAAGGACTTCATGCAGTGCCCGCTCATGTTCCGTCTGCGCACGGTCGACCGCCTCCCCGAGCCCGGTTCGCTGGCCACGCACAAGGGCACCGTGGTTCACGGCGTGCTGGAACGTCTCTACGATCTTCCGGCCTCAGATCGCCTCCCTGAGGCGGCGCTTGAGCTCCTGCCCGGCCAGTGGGCCTCTCACCGAAAGAAGAACCCGGAGGTCATGGACCTGTTCGAGGACACCGGCCAGGTGGAGACGTGGCTGGAGGAGGCTCGCGGCCTCATCCGCACCTACTTCACCCTGGAGAACCCCCAGCGCCTGGAACCGGCCGAGCGCGAGCTCTTCGTCCAGACCGAGACCGGTGACGGCCTGCTCCTGCGGGGCTTCGTGGACCGTCTGGACGTGGCTCCCGACGGCGCCATGCGAGTGGTCGACTACAAGACCGGCCGCAGCCCCGGCACGCGTTTCATGGAGGAGGCGCTGTTCCAGATGCGCTTCTACGCGCTGGTCCTGTGGCGCCTGCGCGGGCGGGCGCCGGCCCGTCTCCAGCTGGTCTATCTCAAGGACGGACGGGTTCTGACTCACGATCCTCGCCTGCCCGAGCTGGAACGGACCGAGACGCGCCTGACGCACCTGTGGGACGAGGTCGAGGACTGCGCTCGCACCGGCTCCTTCCGCCCCCGCCGCTCCCGGTTGTGCGACTGGTGCGCCTTCCAGGCCCAGTGCCCGCTTTTCGGTGGCAGCACACCGCAGGTGCCCGACGACGGGATCGCCCGTCTTCTGAGCGCCCGCCGCGCTGCCGCCTGATCTCAGCCACCGTCCTGGAATTGCCACGGCGAGAAGCCGTCGGATACAGTCCGTGGCGGTTGACAACCGTCACCAACCACTTCCCATGGAGAAGCACATGAACGTCGTCCAGGCCCACACAGCCCGCACCGCCTCGCGCGGAGCCGGCATGTGTATGCGCTGCCTGGTTCGGGCGTTCTGAGGCGGTCTCAGACAGATCGTTCTCCCCGGCTCCCGGCGCTCCTGAGACGGCGCCCCATCAGCCACGTCCAGCCAGGCCTCCACCTCACTCCCCCCACCGGATGACGTGGCCTGTCTCTGTACTTTCTTCACCCGTGCTGCGTCACCGGTCCCCCACACAGGCTGCTCGCACCCGACAGCAGCAGCCGGACAAGGACCACACCGTGCCGTCACCCACCATTCTCACTGGGCTCGTCGTTGGAGCCGTCCTCGGTTTCATCCTCCAACGGGGCCGTTTCTGCATCACCGGAGCCTTCCGCGATCTGTGGGTCTCCCGCTCCTGGCGCTGGTTCACAGCCTTCCTGCTGGCCATCGCCGTTCAGGCGGTCGGAGTCGCCGCCCTGACCGGAGCGGGCTCCATCACCCCAGAGATCCCCAGGTTGTCGGTGGTCGCCACCGTTGCCGGCTCCTTCCTCTTCGGAGTCGGGATCGTCCTGGCCGGAGGCTGCGCCACCGGGACCTACTACCGCGCCGGCGAGGGCCTGGTGGGCTCCTGGTTCGCGCTCGTGGCCTATGCCACCACTGCGGCCGCGTCGAAGACGGGACTCCTGTCAGGGGTGACGACCTGGGTCAAAGGGCTGTGGGTCACCGACCTCACCACCATCCCGGCCACCATCGGTCTGCCGAGCTGGGGCGGAGTCGTCATCCTGGCAGGCATCACCGGAGTCATCGTGCACCGCTTCGTCGTCCTGGAGCGCAGCCGTCCCACGCAGATCCAGCTGCCCGCGCAGCGCACGGGACTGGCTCACCTGCTGCTGGAGAAGCAGTGGAACCCTCTGGTCACCGGTTTCCTCGTGGGCGTCGTCGCCATCGTCGCCTGGCCCACGTCCTGGGCCTCAGGGCGCCCGGACGGGCTCGGGATCACGACGCCGTCGTCGAACCTGGTGAACCTCATCGTCACCGGTGACACCAAGCGGCTCGACTGGGGTGTGCTCCTGGTCCTGGGCATCCTGCTCGGCTCCTACGTCGCGGCCAAGGCCTCCGGCGAGTTCCGGGTTCGAGTGCCCAGTGCCCAGGTCATTCAGCGTTCCATCGCCGGCGGGATCCTCATGGGGATCGGCGCCGTCTGGGCAGGTGGCTGCTCCATCGGCAATGCCCTGGTGCAGACCTCGCTCCTGTCATGGCAGGGCTGGATCGCGCTCGTCTTCCAGGTGCTGGGGGTCGGGGCGGCCGCCTGGTTCCTGCTCATCCGTCCCCGGCAGCGTCGTCGCACCGAACGCGCCGCCTCCCGTGTGCCCGCCACCGTGTGAGGTCACATCAGCACCTCCGTGACCATCTCACTCACCCCCAACCGCCCTCCGCATTCTCATCGCACCGCATCAAGGAGAGACTCATGCGCACTGTTCTGGAGACCACCGGCCAGGTCTGCCCCTTCCCCGTCATCGAGGCGGAAGAGGCCATGGAAGAGCTCAGCATCGGCGACGAGCTCGTCATCGGCTTCGACTGCACCCAGGGAACCCAGACACTGCCCGCCTGGGCCGCCGACAACGGCTACACCGTCACCGAGTTCGAGCGCACCGGCGACGCGGCCTGGACCATCACCGTGCGCAAGTAGGCCGAGCCGCTACGGTTAGGCCTATGGAGCACAGGAGACTCGGCCGGACCGGCCTGCGAGTGTCCTCCGTGGGCCTGGGCACGATGACCTGGGGCCGGGACACCGATGAGCTCGAGGCCAAGGAACAGCTCGACATCTTCCTCGATGCCGGGGGCACGCTCGTGGACACGGCCGCCTCCTACGGCGAGGGCGTCAGCGAGGAGGTGATCGGTGCGCTCCTGCGCGAGCACGTGGATCGCCAGGACCTCGTCCTGGTCTCCAAGGCCGGGGTGCGCACCTGGCGCACCGGGGAGCGGTCCTCAGTGGCCGATGCCTCCCGCGGCTCACTGCTGGACACGCTCGACACCAGTCTGGCCCGCCTGGGCACCGACCACCTGGACCTCCTACTGGTCCAGGTGCCGGATCCCAGCACCTCCCTGGAGGAGACGGCCCACGCTCTGAGCCTGGCCGTCTCCTCCGGACGCACCCGTTACGTAGGCATCGCCAACCATCCGGCCTGGGCATCGGTGCGCATGCACGACCTACTCAGCGAGTGCGGCCGAGGTCCGGGGCTGGCGGCCGTCGAGGTGGAGCACTCGTTGCTCTCCCGGGGCATCGAGCGCGAGCTCAGGCCCGCCTCGCAGGCCCTGGGCTTCGGCATCCTGGGGTACGCGCCCTTGGGCAGGGGCGTGCTCACCGGCAAGTACCGGGCGACGATTCCACCGGACTCACGGGCAGCTTCGCCCCACCTGCGCTCCTACGTGTCCCCCTACCTGAGCGACCCGCACCGGGGCGTGGTCGAGGCTGTGGCCACTGCCGCCTCGGGCCTGGACCGTAAGCCGGCCGAGGTCGCGCTCGCCTGGGCCCGCGACGCCGCCGGGATCGCCTCGACCATTGTGGGGGCGCGCACTCCGGCTCAGCTCCAGGGCGTGCTGTCAGCCGACGACCTGGAGCTTCCGGTCCAGATCCGCCATGCCCTGGACGAGGTCACCTCCCTGCAGCTCGGCTACCCCGAGCGTTTCTGAGCACAGAGAAGTGCGGGGTCCGCGCACCTGGCGCAGACCCCGCACTGAACGATGGCCAGTCGACGGACCTCAGTCAGTAGTCAGTCCTCATCGTCGTAGTCCTCGTCATCATCGCTGTCATCGTCGTAGTCATCGTCATCCTCGTCGTACTCACCGTCGTCGTCATAGTCGTCATCGTCATCCTCCTCGTCGCCGTCGGAGTCGAAGGCCTCAAAGGGGAGCTCGATGCCGTAAGCGGTGAACAGCGAGTCGTCGTAGGTGAAGAAGGCGTCCTGGAGGGCGTTCTCAGCCGAGACCACGGCCGGGGAGAGCTCGTCACCGGTCGCGGCAGCATCCAGATGCGCCTCGAAGGCGGCGATGAGTCGGTTGAGCGCGGACCGCGGATCGTTCGTCATGTGGGACACACTACCGGCTATCCCCCGCACAGCGCACAGGTGGACGGCGTTGCCGGACCGCGTCGTCTCCGATCACGCCTCCGGCTCGACTCCCAGCTCCTGGCGGATGAAGCCCAGGAAGAGGTCCTCCCCCTTGATCTTGCTGGTCTCCTCGGGGCCGACGACCACGCGCACACCGTCACGCAGGATCTGGGAGGCACCGCCGTCGGGCCCCAGGGGCAGGATGATCCGTTCGGTTGCGGGCGTGTAGGTCGCGGAGGGCTCCCGGCCCGCGATGATGTCGGCGATGTTGCTGGCGACGACTCGGGCATGGGCCCGGGCGGCGTCAGCGCGCTTGGACTCGCGCACGTCGGTGATGTCGCCGATGGCCCAGACACCGGGGTGGTCCACCACCCGCAGGTACTCGTCGACGCGGATTGTGCCGTCGTAGTGGCGCACCTCGTCGTAGTCCTCACTGAGGAATCCGGTGGCGGCCGCCGATCCGTAGGCACGGAACCACATGTCGGCCTCGAGCTGACGCCCGCCCTGGGTGGTGACCCGGAAGGGCGAGAGCACGCCGACGTCGACCGGCGGCAGGAAGCTGAGGGAGTCACCGGTGACGATCTCCACCCCGCGCTGGGTGAGCTGGTCGGAGATGGCCTCACGGATCTCCGGCTTGTAGTCGCCAGCAGGAAGAATCCTGTCGGCGGCCTCCAGCATGGTCACCTTGACGTCAGGGAAGGCCGAGGTGATCTCGCCGGCCAGCTCGATACCGACGGCGCCGGCACCCACGATGAGGACTCGCGAGGACTGCTCAAGGTTGGCGTGAACGCGTTCGATGCGGGCCTTGGCGATGACGGAGGGGGACTCCATGTGCTTGGCGGGGAAGGGGTAGGCGGTCCCGGTGGCCAGCACCAGGTAGTCGGCCTCGATCTGCCCGTGACCGGAGACCTCGACGGTGGTGCCTCGCACAGTCAACGCCGTTCCGTGAACGACGTGCCCGTTGGTCAGAAGCCGGTCGTAGGGCAGGAAGATCTTCTCCGCCCAGTCACGGTCGACCGCCGCGCGCAGCGCTGCGGCATGGCTGACGAAGGTGTCCTTCTGCTCCACGAGGGTGACCTCGGCGACGTCGTCGAGGGCCTTGGCAGCAGTGATGCCACCGTATCCACCGCCGACGATGGTGACGCGAGCCATATTATGTTCCTTCCGGTGATGAGAGGGTGAAGATGCGAACTGCGTCCATCAGGCCAGTCCGCGACGTTGAAGAAGGGGCAGGATGCCGGGGGCGCGCCCGGTGAAGGCGCGATAGGAGGCCAGAGGGTCTCGGGAGTCGCCGCGGGAGAGGAACTCGCGGCGGAAGAGCTCTCCGGTACGGCGGTTCAGGCCGAGGTCTCCGCTGATCGCGCCATCGGTGGTGAACCACTCGATGGCGTCGGCATCCATGACCTCGCTCCAGATGTAGGCGTAGTAGGCCGCGCTGTAGCCTCCGGCGAAGACGTGGGAGAAGTAGGTGGTGCGGTAGCGGGGAGGCACGAGCGCGTCATCGACTCCGGCCTCGGCCAGAGCCCGGTGCTCGAAGTCCTCCACCTCAGCAACGTCCCTCGGGATCTCGCTGGGGGCCAGGGTGTGCCAGGCCTGGTCGAGCAGGGCCGCTCCCAGGTACTCGGTGGTGGCATAGCCCTGACCGAAGGTGCCCTGACCACGCAGCTGCTCGGCGAGCTCGGGCGGGAGGGGCTCACCGGTGTCCACGTGGCGCGCGTAGCCGGCCAGCACCTCGGGGTGAAGCGCCCACTTCTCATTGAGCTGGCTGGGGAACTCAACGACGTCACGGGGTACGGCGGTTCCGGAGGCCGAGGGGTAGCGGGTCTCGGAGAACAGCGCGTGCAGGGCGTGCCCGAACTCATGGAAGCAGGTGATGACCTCGTCCCAGGTCAGCAGAGCCGGACCGGAGGTGGGTCGCTCGATGTTGCAGCAGTTGATGACGACCGGTTTACGGCCGGTGAGTGTTGAGCCGGTGACGAGACTGTCCATCCAGGCGCCGCCGGACTTGCCTGCTCGGGCGTAGTAGTCGCCGATGAAGAGTCCCAGAACCGGTGCCTGGGAGTCCTCGCCGTCTCGCACCTCCCAGACCTTCACGCCCGGGGCGTACATGTGCTCGGCCAGGTCCTCGCGCTCGTGGAAGGTGATGCCGTAAAGACGATTGGCGGCGTAGAAGACCCCCTTGGTAACGACGCTCCACAGCTCCAGGTAGGGGGCCAGGACCTCGTCGTCGACGCCGAAGCGCTCCTTGCGCTCAGCGGCCTCGTAGAGGGGCCAGTCGGCGGGGCCGAAGGTCTCACCCGCCTGGGTCTGCGGATCCAGGTCCATACGGGCGGCGTAGATCCGGGCGTCTCTGCGGGCGTTGGCCATGGCCGGCGGCGTGAGCCGTCCCAGCAGCTCCGAGACCGCCTCGGTGGTTCGGGCGGCGGACTCCGCGGCCACGAGGGCGGCGTGATGCGGGAAGCCCAGGAGGGCGGCCCGTTCGGCGCGCAGAAGGGCGAGCTCCAGAACGATGCTGCGGGTGTCGCCGGAGGCGCCCTGCTCCCCCAGCCCTCGACTCATGGACTTGTCCAACAGGGCGAGCCTGGCGCTGTGGGGCCGGGTGGTGGCGAGGGCCGGTGGCACCGTGACGTTGGTGACCCCGGCGGCATGCATGGCCTCGGTGACCAGGACGGAGAAGCGCATCTTGAGCGCATTGACGCGGGCGTTGATCTCCTTGAGCGCATGCGCCTCCGCCTCCTCCAGGCCGACGCCATTACGTTCGAACTCCTCAACAGTCAAGCGGATGAGGCGGGCGGCCTCGGCGTCGATGACGGTGCCGTCGGCGTCGCACGCGTCCTGTCCGTCAGGGGCTGCGGCAACGAGGTCGTCGAGGGCTTTGAAGCGGCGGTAAAGACGTGAGTCGAGGTGATAGGCGTCGGAGTGGGCCGCCAGCTCGGGAGCCAGGGCCTCCTCGAGCTCGTCGAGGTCCGGGCAGTCGGTGGCGGAGGTCAGGGCATCCAGAACGGTCAGCGCACGTTCCAAGAGCTCACCGGATCGCTCCAGCGCATCGACGGTATTGGCAACGGTGGGTTCATCCTCATTGGCGGCGATCGCCTCCCACTGCTGACGCTCGGCCGCCATTCCAGCACGAATGGCCGGTTCGATGTCGGCGTGGTCAACGGCTGTGAAGCCGGGTAGTCCCAGGTCGAGCGGCCATGGCCTGGCGAAGACGTTCGACTCCGGGAGGTCGGTAGCGTCGGTGGTCTCGCTCATGGGCCCATCGTGCCATGTGACCGGAGCTTCTCAAGAACAACAAGCAGACTCGTGTGGGTCATTAGTCCTTATCTCGTCCGTGTCGCAGGCAGTGAAGAGCTTCTGCTCACGGCACGTTCCCGGCGGCCAGGGATACGATGAGATCAGCGATCTCGGGATCGTCGGGGTCCTGACTGTCAGTGTCGACGGCGCGGTTGGCCCACCATCCGTCCACGGCCAGCAGCGCCACGCGTTGCGTGGCAGTGAGCTCACGGAGCTCACCCACCCACTCCCTGCGCAGCGTGTTCCAGGCATCCTTGAGCATCTCCGCCTCCGGCGTGGCCGAGAGCATGAAGCTGACCTCGCCGGGCAGGATTTCGCCGTCGAGGACTGAGCGAGTCAGTGCCTCGATGCGCTCGGTCCGGCTCGCCTCCTCCAGGGGCCCGCCCAGCGCAGCCAGGGCCTCAGTCCGCCACCGCTCCAGGAACTCTGCCGCGATCCCCTCCAGGAGCTCGGTCTTGGTGCGGAAGTGATAGATGACTCCGCCGCGGCTCAGACCAACGTGCTCAGCCAGGGTGTCGAAGGTGAGTGCATCGAAACCGTCACGGTGGGCGAGCTCGAGCGCCCCCGTGATGATGCGGTCCCGTTTCGAGGTTCTCATGAGCTCTCCTCACTTGCCGCTGGGATATGACGCGCAGCCATCACACCCGCGAACAGGAGGATACCGGCAGCGATCACGGCGGTGGCCTGCATGGCGCGGGTGAATGCCTCTCGGGCCTGAACCATCAGCTCGGCCTGCCCGGGGTCACCCGGATCGATGACACCCGCCAGGGTGGCCAGGGACTGCTCGGCGGCGTCGGCGACCCGCCCCGGGATCCCGGAGGGGGCCTGTCCGAGCAGGAGCCGGTAACCGACATCCTGAATCGTGCCGAGCACCGCGATCCCCAGGGCTACTCCCAGTTCGAGTCCGGTCTCGGAGATGGCGGAGGCCGCTCCGGCGCGGTCCGCCGGCACCGCCCCCAGGACCGCTCCGGTGGAGACCGTGAAGGCCAGGCCGATGCCTGCGCCGATGATGAGCAGGCCGACGCAGATCACCACGATTCCGCCGTAGGACTCCCCCAGAGCGACCACAACCAGCCCCACCGCGGCTATGAGCAGGCCGCTTCCCAGCGCCCGACCGTTGCCGAGTCGGCGCACCACCGCGGCCACGACCGCGACAACGACGATGGAGGCCAGTGATGTGGGCAGCTCGGTCAGGCCCGCTCGGAGCGTGGAGTAGCCTCGAACGAGCTGGAGGTACTGGGAGAAGAAGTACAGCAGACCGGCCAAGGCGAAGATCGCCAGGACAGTGGCCGCAATCGCCCAGGTGAACGCGGGGCGGCTGAAGAGCTCGACGTCGATCAGTGGTGTTTCCAGAGTGCGCTGACGCCTGATGAACAGCCATCCGGCGGCGAGACCGCCCACCAGCGCCGCTACGGCAACGGCCGTCAGGCCGTCGTGGGCGAAGGACTTGACGGCGTAGGTGATCGGCACGATGGCCAGGACCGACAGGACCGCGGAGGCCAAATCAACCGGGGCACCCTGCTCGTTCTTGGACTCCGGCAGGAGCCACAGGCCCGTGACGATGACGGCCGCCATGACGGGAACGTTGATGAGGAAGACGCTGCCCCACCAGAAGTGCTCGAGCAGGACTCCGCCAACCAACGGCCCCAGGGCGGTGCCGCCGGAGCTGCCGGCGGACCAGATGGCGATGGCGGTGGTGCGGTGGCGGGCATCGGGGAAGATGTTGCGTATGAGCGAGAGGGTGGAGGGCATGATTGTGGCGCCACCGACACCCAGCAGGGCTCGAGCGGCGATGAGGGCTCCCGCGCTCGGCGCGAAGGCCGCCATGATGCTGGCGGCCCCGAAGCCGAGCGTCCCGACGAGCAGGAGGCGTCGCCGACCGATGCGGTCGGCGACATTACCCATGGTGACCAGCAGGCCGGCCAGGGTGAAGGAGTAGATGTCGCCGATCCACAGCAGCTGGCTGGCCGTCGGGCTCAGGTCGGCACTCAGTGAGGGGATCGCCAGCGCCAGCACCGTGGAGTCAATGGCCAGCAGAGTGACGGCAAGAGTCAGGACGGCCAGGGCCGCCCAGGCGCGAAGTCCGGGGGTACGAGTCACGATCATAACTTTACTATATGCACAGTAAAGTTATGGTCGCACCGATGGCTCTTTCTCAGCGCAGGCGGCGATGACGCAGCACTGCGTCCACGTCCGGAGCGAAGTAGCCCGGCCCCTTGAGGACCTTGCCGTCCTCGCGGTAGACCGGCCGGCCGTCGGCGCCCAGCTTGGACATGTTGGAGCGCTGCACCTCGGCGAGCACGGCCGCCAGGTCGATCCCCGTCTCCAGGGCCATGCCGTAGATGACGTAGATGAGATCCGCCAGGGCGTCGGCGGTCTCGACGGTGTCACGAGCACCGTCGTCGGCAGCCACGGCGCGGCGGTAGCTCGACTCGATCTCACTGCGTGCCGCCCGCCCGTAGACGGCGCCGACGAGCTCGGCGAACTCCTCGGCGATGAGGCTCATGCGCATGTCGAGGCTCTCGCGCTCGAGGCTGGCACCGTCGGTCTGGACGGGAAGCCCGTAGACATGGTGGAAGCGGCGCACCAGGGCCTCGGGGTCGTCACCTTCCCGCTCTCCGACGCCGTTGTGCGCCACCAGGGGAAGCACGTCGTCTGCGCCAACGGGCCCGTCCCAGGGAGCTTGCGGCTCACGCGGGTCCTCGGGCAGCAGGGTGGCGATCCAGCCATCATGGAGGCGACCGTCGTTGGGCAGGAAGCGGCGCACTCGCCCTTCCCGCTGGAAGCCGAGGGACCAGGCGACCTTCCAGGAGGTCCAGTTGGGCACGGGGCCGCGGCTCGTCTCATGGATGTCGCAGCGCCACCTCAGCGCGGACAGGTTCAAGGGGCCCTTCGGGTCGAAGGCCATATCGATGAGGGCGGCGACGGCACGGGTCATGGTGCCGCGCCCGCGCGCCGCAGCAGCGAGCCAGTAACCGACCTCGCCGGTCCGAGCGTCCTCAGGGCCGCTCAGGGTGATGCCGAGCATGCCCACCAGGTGCGGAGAGGCGCCGGCGTCTGCCTCGCGGATCGCCCAGGTGAGCTCGCGCCCCTCGCTCCAGCCCTTGGCCACGACCTGCTCGACGAAGAACTCTGCGTCGCTGCGCTGATAGCTGCGGGGGACGAAGGTCCACTCCTGGATGTCCGCGTCCTGGCAGATCTCGGTGATGCGGTCGAGGTCGTCGCCGGTCGGAACCGACAGGACAAGAGCGGGCAGACCGGCATCCGCAGGAACAGTCATCTCAAAGGGATCCATGGGAGACGATGCTAACGCCTCCCCCGTCTGCGCTCCTGATGGATTCCCCAAAATCATCTCCCAGGACGATTCCTGCCCTATGCTCACAGGCGAAGCACCAAGGAGAGAAGAGCCTGCGTGAGCACCACCCCCTTGTCAGAGAACCGCCGTCACGGTCCCGCCATTCCCCGCTGGATGCTGCCCTCAGTGAGGGTACGCAGACGCGGCGATGTCATCACGGTCGAGCAGAGGGTTCCCGCCCGCGTGGAGAGCATTCACACGAGTCGCAGGGATGACTCCAGTAGCCTCCACGACGAGCATCAGACTCCGATCTATGAAGCCGGACTGGGATCTCCGACATCAGTGGCACTCGTCAAGGAGCGTCTGACCATTCCGGCCAGTGCGGCAAGTAAGCAGCAGGTTCGTCAAGCCGTAAACCACGCCATCGCCGCCTACGACCCGGGCACGGCAGCGCTGTCCGTTCAGCTCAGTGGGGATGCGCTGCTGCGGCTGCTGCAGACCGTCGCCGCGCTAGGAATGGCGGGATTCGGCCTGTACCTCGCCGTCTCCCTCCACCGAAGCCCCTCCATCTCGCATCCGGGCGATCCCTTCGCCGGCATTCAGAAGGTCTTGACAGTTCTTCCCAGCGTCTTCGCCCTCGTTGCACTCGCCATTGCAGTCGTCGGCGCTCGTGCAGCATGGGCCCTGCGCACCCCGAAATTCGTGGCCGAGGAGCAGTGGGGGCTGTTGCGTCAGACCCTGACCCAGTTGGCAGGGCAGGAGCCCGGCTCGTCGCGCCCCCTGGACATTGAGGCCGGCCTGCGCCGGGATCTCATTACTCACCCGAACGGAGACTCCCTCACGCGAGGAGTCACCCGTGACGGGCGCATGGGTCCCCCATGGCCGGATGCCTACGACGTCGCCAAGCGCGTGAGGCAGGGCCGGCGCACCCTCATCGGCATGACCGTCTTCGCCTCAGTCTTCCTGACCGTGGGGGTTTTGATCTTCCTGCTGTTCATCGCCGCCGGACAGCTCACACTCATTCCTCTGCTCGGCGGCGTCAGCGTTTTCGGTGCGATCCTCTCCCACACCTCCCGGCAGTGCGACCGCCTTCTCGTTTCCTATCCCAGTACGATGCCCGGAGAGGAAGAACCGCGAGAGCTCAGCTGGGAGGATGTCGACACCGCCTCCTTACCCGCGTGGTGCGATGCGCGCCGGCGCGAACGCTACTGGAACCTTGCTGCGATCGTGTTCATCATTGAGTTCGTCGTGGCTATTCTCGCCATATTCGCCTCTGTGATGCTGAATCAGACTGCGTTCTCGACCAGCCCCTCCTCGCAGGAGGCTCACACCTACGCACTGATACAGAACTCGGTCCTTGCGCTGGTCGTCATCGCTGTAGCACTCGCCACCGTTGTGATCGGCAGGCACTGGATACAGCAGAAGGACAGCGAACTGCGCCACCAGGCAGGACTCATCTGAGTTCTGCCCACACCCCACGGAGACAAGCCCACATGAGTATGCCCAGCCCCGTACCTGCAAGTCGTCGTCATGGCCCCGCAATCGCACGCTGGAAGCTCCCTGCCGTGCGAGTACGTCAGGAAGGCGCAGTCGTCACGGTCGAGCAGAGGGTCCCGGCCCGCGTCAGCAACATCTCGGTCAGCGCCTCGTCTGATGGCGGGACCACGCGCACGTACTACTACGAGTCCGGGCTCGGCTCCGCCTCCAGGCTCCCCCTGGTTCGTGAACGGCTCACAGTGCCGGCATCCATTGCCGGCCAAGAGCAGATTGAGCAGGCGGTCAAGGCCGCCATCTCCTCTTACGATCCGGGCACTGCGGCGCCTGGCCGGCAGTGGGGTCCGGGAATGTGGAGCAGGTTGGCTATAACCGGCTTCGGAGTTTTCTTCTCCTTCATCGCATTCTCCATTCTCATCATAGCCACACCCATGATGAGAATCGACGATGAGGCTTACGGCCATTCCTTCGCATTCGGTTCACCATTACTGCTCATACCTGCTGGATTCATCGTCCTGGGCGTGCTCATCACGGTTATTGGGCTCCGGAGCACCTGGATCCTGCGGACACCGGACTTCGTCGCCGAGGAGCAGTGGCAGCTCCTACGCTCAGTCCTCACCCAGATAACTGGGCAGCAGCCAGGATCGTCGCGCCCGCTCGACGTTGAAGCGGGGCTACGTCCCGACCTCATCACCCGCCCTCATAGTGAGACGCGCAGGCGGGGAGTCACTCTTGATGGCCGTATGGGACCGGCCTGGCCCGACGCCTACAGTGTCACCAAGACCGTCAGAAGAGGCAGAGTAAAACTCCTGCTCACCTCATCCCTCATGATCCTCGTTTTTGCCCTGATCTACGTCTTCAGTGGAGTCGGGGCAGTTCTCAGCACCGACCGGACGATCTTCGCCATTCTGGTCTGCACAGGAATGGTCGGAATAGGCCTGATACCGTCGTTACAGGCCTGCGACCGGCTCCTGGTGGCTTACCCGACGCAGGTTCCCGGAGACGACGCGCCTCGCCGCATAGGCCTTCGAGATGTCGATGTTGACAATCTTCCCGGTTGGTGCGCGGCGCGCCTTCGACAGGACTACTGGAACGCGGCAGCGGCCGGTTTCTGGGTCCTGTGTGCGGCCGGAGGCGTCCTGGTCTTCATTCAACGCCACTCAGAACGCTCAACCGACGCTTCAGCGGTATCAGCGTTGTTCCTGAGTCTCCCCGTGTACATCGGACTCACCGTGATCGCCACGGCCACCACCGTTGTGGTCAGTATTGTCTGGGCGCGTCGCCGGGACGCCGGACGACGACGCCTCGTGGGACTGGCCTGACCCTCGCATCCGCCCTGTCTCCTCGTCCCCGGCAGACCTGCGGTGCAGGACCGGCCAGCAGGTGACCATGATGAGGCCTCCCAGCAGGCCGTAGGCCAGAGCCACCCACAGTCCGTGGTCGTCAGCGAGCCGGCCGACAACCGGAGGCGCCAGAAGGCCTGTCAGACGGGCCAGCCAGGACACGATGGTCAGTCCCAGCCCGGGCGGAAGCCCTTCGACGTCGTCGGCGGCGGAGTAGGCCACGGGTACGGCGACGGCGCACCCCGCCCCGGAGATCGCCATCCCCAGCAGCGTCCCGGTAACGGAGGAGAGCAGAAGGGCGATACTCATTCCGAGGGTGACCAGCGCCCCGCCCCAGGCGATCACGGCTCGCTGACCGACAGCGTCGATGATGCGGTCGCCCACCAGACGCCCAATGATCATCATTCCTTGAAGTGCCACCAGCCCCAGCCCAACCCGACCGGCGCCAGCACCCTGCTCGGACAGAAGCAGGGACGACCAGTTCATGGCGACGTCCTCGGGGAACATCGAGGCGGCGCACAGCAGACTGACAACGATGAGCACGAGGACCGTGGCCGGCAGGGCGCCACGAGGCAAGGGCGCCGACCTCATCTCGGGGGTGTCGTCGAGATCCTTAAACGGATCGGGGGCGCGATCAGCGCGGTCGTGCCCAGGCAGGAACCAGCCCGCGAGCAGGGGACCTCCCGAGAGGCCTAACAGCACCGCCGCCGTCAGCACCATGTGAGTTCCCAGTCCCACTCCGGCTCCGGCCATGGCCTGACCCATGGCTGCTCCTAGGACCGCCCCCAGTGACCACGAGGCGTGGAAGCTCGTCACAATGGAGGTTCCCCAACGGCGCTGGACCCGCAGCCCGTGGGCATTCTGTGCGACATCGACAATGGAGTCCGTCCCTCCCATAACCAGCAGGCAGGCCGCCAGGACGACCCACGACCGAGCCAGCCCCACTCCGAGGAGGGCCAGAGCCACCACGATCATGCCCAGGCTGGCGACCTTGGCCGAGGTCAGGCGGGAGATGAGCCATGACGCTGCCAGCCCCGCCACAAGAGCCCCGACACCGGCTGCGGCCACGGCCTGTCCGAAGGCACTCTTGCTCAGCCCCAGCCCCGCCACGATCTCCGGGAAACGCGGCACCAGGTTGGCGAATCCCAGGCCATTGGCCAGGAACACCAGACAGACCCCGGCGCGCGCACGTAGCAGCTCGGGACGGTGCTGCGCGCCCGGAGGAGTGCTCACTGGGGTAACAGAGCGCATAAAGGCTCACTCTACCGGGACGGCCGCCCTGCGATTCGGTATAGGGACTACTCCCCACCGTGGTAGCAACGACGAAGATGACGTGCCCAGTTCCCTTCCCTTAGGCTGTTGGACGCATGCCGTTCTGAAACTAGAAGACGCATCCACTCGGATGCCTCGACCATGAAGGCATTCACAACTCCCTACCCCGTCTCACTTGGAGGATTCATGTCCTACGGAAGCGGCCCCGCTCCCTACGGAGAGCAGCCGTCCTACGGCGGCCAGGCACCCTATGGCGGCCCAGCCCCCTACCCGGGTGGCCCAGCACCCTACGGCACCCCCAACCAGTTCGGGGCTACGTCATTAGCCCCCGACGTCGCCCCACTGCCTGGCGCAAGCATCGGCGAGGCCGCCAAGCGCTACTTCCAGCGCTACGCCCAGTTCCGAGGCTATGCATCTCAGGCCGAGTTCTGGTGGTCATTTCTACTGTTCCAGGTGCTCATCCCCCTTGGTCTCTACATACTGGCAGTGGCCATCGGTGCTTCGGCAGCAATGTCTGGCGCTGAAGAGATGCCTTTAGCACCGCTCATCATCTTGGGTCTGCTCATACTCTACGGTTTCGCGATCATTATTCCGTCGCTCGCAATAATGGTCCGTCGCCTTCATGACACCGGGCAGTCGGGGCTGTTCCTGCTTCTCTACTGCGTTGGACTGGGAATCGTGCCGCTCATTATGTGCTGCATGCCTCCCCGCCCCGACCTCTACCGTCCCGAATGGAGCTGACCGAGGTCTCCTGACGGAGACGCGATGATCCCCGGAACCCTCTGGTTCCGGGGATCATATGTTGGTGGTGTCCGAGGGGGGACTTGAACCCCCACGCCCGTTTAATAAGGCACTAGCACCTCAAGCTAGCGCGTCTACCTATTCCGCCACTCGGACTTGTGTTGTCTCCTCCGCCTTTCAGCGGCCTCGCCAGGACCTCGCCCCGGCGACGCAGAGAAACTTAGCATGACGGCCACCGAGGCCACCAAGTCACGTTCAAGTGCTTCCCATCACACTCCGGTACTCTCGACGCTCAAGGTCACCTGCATCGACCAGCTCGCCCCAGCAGCGATGGTCGGAGCGTGCTCACGCACCGCTCCGCTCTCGACACACACCATGGCGGGGAACTCGTCGTCAGCCATGTCCGGCAGCGGGGCACTGTACGTGGACCAGGGGTTCCACACGATCGTTGAGGGCACGTTGCGCTTGTCTACGCGGATGGTGCGCTGATGCCCGGGATCAGTCACGGTGATCGGCTCGGCGGAGTCGTAGATGCGGTCCACGGGTCCGGAGATTGTCACATCGCCTTCCTGGACGTGGCGGGCCTCCTTGGGACTGCGAGCCAGATTGTCACTGTAGGAGGCGCCGGCGAGCCCGCTGATGACGCTGGCGGTGACGTCGTGGACTGAGAGGTAGGTGTGGGCGGCCGCCTCCACCGTACGGGGCTCGGTCCCCTCGTTGCGCAAGCTGAGTCCCAGGCGCAGAGTCTCACCGACCTCGACCTCATAGAGCGCCGTCAGGCGGTCACGGCTGACGCTCAGAAGAGCGCGGACACCGCCGCCGTCGGTGGTGGTCACCGTGCGCAGCCGCCAGGGGGCGATGCGAGCCCACCCGTGCTTCGGTACGGCGTCACCGTTGATGCCGACGCCGAACTCCGGCAGGCACAGGGGGATTCCTCCACGGATGGCGGTGGAACCATCGAAGACCGCCTGCCGTGAGGTGAAGATGACCTCCGAGCCACCGCGCGGCACCCAGGAGGTCACGGTGGCACCGTGGAGGTAGATCTCCGCGGCTCCGGCAGGAGCGTCGATGAGAAGTCTCTGCTGTCCTCCCCGCCCTGGCCCCAACGCGGCGGTGCGAGGCAGACGCATCTGGTTCGTAGAGGTGGGGCGCGTCGGATTGCCGACATTCGGGGCGGTCATGGGGCCACGCTAGTAGGCTGAAGATGTTTCGTCAGCCCGATGACCAGCGAAGGACTGAACGTTCACCCCATGACAACAAACAGCTCTCCGTCACAGGATCCGACGCAGGACACGTCGACCGAGGTTCCCGAGTCCTCACAGAGCCCCGGCTCCCAGCAGGCGGCTCAGGGACCCGACTCGGAGAAGAAGTCCTCCCGGGACATCCTCAGCAGCAGCGGCCTGCTGAGCCGGCTCAAGAATGCCCGGACAGCATTGGACCGGGGTATCGACTGGGCGGAGAGACGCAGGCAGGCGGATCGCGACCACCAGCTGCGCTGGGAGTCGGACTCGGACAAGGACGTAGCGGCGAGGCCGACCACTCCCCCGGTGTCCACCACCCATGTGCGCGTGGCGCCCTCGGTCTCCTTCCCGGAGACGGTGACGACCCGCTCCACGATCATGGACTCCTTGCCCGCCTGGCTGGTGCGGGGCGGCATGGGGGCCTGGCTGGGCCTCGGCATCATCATTGTCATCGGTCTTGTCTTCTACGCCACCTCACAGGTGATCCCGGTCTTCGTCGGCCTGTTCATGGCGCTGGTGTTCACCTCGATCCTCCAACCGATGGTCAACCTCTTCGCCAGGATCATGCCCCGCTACCCGGCAACCTTCCTGGCACTGCTCAGCACCATCGGTGCCATCGCCGGACTGGTCACGTACGTGGTCACCTCGGTCACCAGTCAGTGGAACTCCCTGGCATCCCAGTTCGGTGATGGCCTCAACACGATCATGGAGTTCCTGGAGAACGGGCCGCTGCACCTGACACAGCAGCAGATCTATCACCAGTTCCAGCTCTGGTTGCGTCAGGGGCAGCACTATCTGCAGTCCAATGCCCCCTCCCTGGCCTCGGAGTTGCTCTCCAACGCGAGTGCGGTCGTCGATGTGCTCACAGTCCTGGCCCTGGCACTGTTCGTCACCATCTTCTTCCTCGCCTCCGGGGGCAGGATGTGGCGCTGGTTCCTCAACGAGCTGCCTGCCACGATGCGGGAGTCGACTCACCGGGCCGCGGGCGCCGGCTGGTACACCTTCGCCGGTTACGCCCGTGGCACCGTGCTGGTGGCACTCACCGACGCCATCATGGCCGGGATTTTCCTACAGCTGGTGGGGATCCCGTTGGCGGCACCCCTGGCGGTGCTCGTATTCATCGGCGCCTTCATCCCGATCATCGGCGCTCCTCTGGCGATGATCGTGGCCATGGTGGTGGCCCTGGCCTCCGGCGGCTTCGTCACCATGATCGTTGTCGGCGTGGGGGTGGCGGGGATCGGCCAGATCGAGGGGCACATCCTCCAGCCCCTCATCATGGGGCGTCAGGTTTCGCTGCATCCCGTGGTGGTGATCATCGGCGTCGCCCTGGGGACCTACGCCGCCGGTCTGCTCGGCGCGATCGTCGCGGTTCCGCTGATCAGCGTGCTCTGGTCCGTCTATTCCGAGCTGCACACCAAGGACGCCCCGGTCACGGGTGAGCTGCCCGCGTACTCCTCCCGCAAGGAGTGAGAGGAGCCGCTGTCAGCACCAGTCCCGGCTGCCGGTGCCGGGGACACCGGGGAGGACCTGGAGGTGCTCGGCCATGAGCGCGACGACTCCGTCTCCCTTCTCCACGGTGCCGCGCACGATGAGGGCCACGGCACGTCTGCCGACGCTGCGGTAGCGGCGCCACATGCCGGCTCTGCAGGCGACGTTGAGCAGACCGGTCTCGTCCTCCAGGTTGAGGAAGATCATGCCGGAAGCCGTGTGGGGGCGCTGCCGGTGGGTGACGACGCCGGCGACCCGCACCCGGCTCCCATGCTCCTGACCTGAGAGATCGGCTGCGCTCAGCACGCCGTCGGTGGCCAGTGCGGGGCGCAGCAGCCTCAGGGGCGAGCCGTGCGTGGACACTCCGGTCAGGCTCAGGTCGGCGGCCTGGCGCTCACGGTCGGTCATGGTCGGCAGGGTCGGGGCCTGGGCGCCGACAGCGGTCCCCGGAAGCGTGGGCTGACACCACGCGCCTTGACCTCGACGGGAGGAGTCGCGACGGCGGCCGTGCTCGTCGGAGAGGACCCCGGCAGCCCACAGGGCCTGGCGGCGCTCCGTCCCCAAGCCGTCCAGGGCTCCTGAGGCGGCCAGCGCCTCAAGGCGGGAGCGGCTCAGGCTCACGCGTCGAGCAAGATCGGCCAGGTCCCGGTAGGGGCCGTGGGCACGGCGCTCGGCAACGATGGCGTGCGCAGCCCGCTCCCCCAGGCCCTTGATCGGGGCCAGGCCCAGACGCACCGCGAGGTCATCGTGGACATCGAGGGCGGATGGGGCGGCGGGATGAGGGCTCAGCGGCTCCCACTGGCCTGATCGATCTGCATCCCGGTGGTTCTCCCGCTGCTCGACGGTGGCCTGTGCCAGTGAGCGGTTGATGTCTGCGGGCAGGACGCGCACACCGTGGCGGCGGGCGTCGGCGACAAGGGACTGCGGGGACCAGAAGCCCATGGGTTGAGCGGCCAGGACCCCGGCATAGAAGTCCTCGGGCTTGCGCACCTTGAGCCATGCCGAGGCATAGACCAGGTAGGCGAAGGAGAAGGCGTGAGACTCGGGGAAGCCGAACTCGGCGAACGACCGCAGCTTGCTGTAGATCTGCTCCGCGGTGGGCGTGTCGATGCCCTGGGACCTCATTCCGGCTATGAGCTTGTCGCGGAGGGCATCCATGCGCTCGATGGATCGTTTGGCCCCCATGGCCTGACGCAGGGTGTCGGCCTCGGCGGGGCTGAACCCCGCGGCGTCGACGGCGATCTGCATGAGCTGTTCCTGGAAGAGGGGCACTCCCAGGGTCTTGGTCAGGGCGGGTTTGAGGGAGTCGTGCAGGTAGGTGATCTCCTCACGCTTCAGCCGGCGGCGGATGTAGGGGTTGACGGCGTCGCCCTGGATGGGGCCGGGGCGGATGAGGGCGACCTCGACGACGATGTCGTAGAAGGTCTGGGGGCGAAGTCGGGGCAGGGTGGCCATCTGGGCACGCGACTCGACTTGGAAGACCCCGACCGTGTCCGCGGCCGTGAGCAGTCTGTAGACGGCCGGATCCTCCTCGGGGAGAGTGTGCAGCCCCCAGGGGCGGCCGGACTGGGAGGTGCGCGCCTCTCCTTCCGTCACGGCGTCGGGAACGGTCTGTCCTCGCTCTGCCAGTGTGGTGAAGGCCAGACGCAGGGCAGTGAGCGCTCCCAGGCCCAGAAGGTCGAACTTGACCAGCCCGGCCTCGGCGCAGTCGTCCTTGTCCCACTGGAGAACCGAGCGATTGTCCATAGCGGTCCAGCGCACCGGGCAGACCTCGGTGACAGAGCGGCCGCACAGGACCATGCCTCCGGGATGGACCCCCAGGTGGCGGGGCAGCCGCAGCAGCTTCTCCGCGATATCGAGGACCGGCTCGGGAACCTCGTCGCTCTGCCCAGTCAGCCCTCCGGGGCGCACCGAGGTCCATCGCTCCATCTGCTTGGCCCAGGTGTCCTGCACGCCGGCGGGGTGGCCGAGGGCTCGGGCGGCGTCACGGACTGCGGATCGGGGCCGGTAGGAGATGACGTTGGCGACCTGGGCGGCACGCTCTCTGCCGTATCGGGAGTAGACGTGTTGAATGACTTCCTCGCGGCGGCAGGCCTCGATATCGAGGTCGATGTCCGGGTAGCCGGCTCGCCCCGGGGACAGGAAGCGTTCGAAGAGCATCTGGTGCCTGACGGCGTCGACGGCTGTGATTCCCAGGGCGTAGCAGACTGCGGAGTTGGCCGCCGACCCTCTCCCCTGGCACAGGATTCCCGACTGCCTGCAGAACTCGACGATGGCGTGCACGATGAGGAAGTAGCCGGGGAATCCGAGGGACTCGATGACCTCGAGCTCGTGGTTGAGCACCTCCCAGGCCCGGGGGTGCTCCTGCGGGGTGCCGTAGTGGCGGGTGGCGCCTTGGCGGGTGAGCTCGCGCAACCAGCTGACTGGAGTATGTCCCTCCGGGACATCGGCATCGGGCAGGCCCGGAGCGATGAGCGACAGGTCGAAGGCGAGGTCCTCGGCGAGCTCGGCGGCCAGATCGACGGCGTCGGGACTGCGGCGGTGGAGCAGAGCCATGTCCTGGGCTCCTCGTAGCCAGCGGCCGATGGCGGGTAGATGCCCGCGGGCGCCTTCCAGGTCGGTGACCAGGCGGGTTGAGGTGAGGACGTCGGCGAGACGGGCGTCGGTGGGGTGGGCGCAGCGCACCGCTCCGGTGGCCACGAGGGGCAGCCGGTGGTCGTGAGCCAGGCGGGTCAGGGCCTCGGTGAGGGCGGCGTCGGTGGGGCCTCCATCCAGGGTGAGCTCAACGGCCAGGCCGATAGCGGCGTCCCCTTCCACCTGTGGGCGACCGGTCGTGGATCCGGCGCCTAAGGGGGTGCCTCGGTCAGGAGCGGCGAAAAGATTGGCGAGGTGACCCAGGCAGGCGTCTGCCGCCTTCAGGTCCCAGGTGCCGGGGCGGCGAGGGTCGCCCAGCGCCCGACGCAGGGGACCGTTGGCGGTGCCGGTGAGGATGAGACAGGTTCCCGCGGCTCCCTCGGTCCGGCCGGTGGGGTCAGTGCGGAGAGCCGAGGCGAGCGTGGGCAGGTCGTGGGCCGGTTCTCGGCGTTCCCCTGTGTCCAGGTTGTGCTGAGAAATGGCGGATACCAGGCGACGGTAACCGGTGGGGTTGCGAGCCAGGACGGGCAGGTGGGAGCCGTCGGACAGGGTGAGCTCGGTGCCGTGAATGGTGGGCAGTCCGTGGGTACGACCCGCCTGGGCATGCTTGACGATACCGGGGACGCCGTCGTGATCGGTCAGGGCGAGGGCCTCCAGACCGAGCTCGACAGCGGCCGAGGCCAGGTCATCGGGCTCGTTGGCCCCGTCGAGGAATGAGTAGGCGGAATGGGCGTGGAGCTCGGCATAGCGGTGTCGACTGGTCATGTCTGTCCGTGGCATCTGGAGTGTGAGAAGGGTGGGGCC
This sequence comes from Actinomyces stomatis, assembly GCF_031292835.1. Lineage (NCBI taxonomy): Bacteria > Bacillati > Actinomycetota > Actinomycetes > Actinomycetales > Actinomycetaceae > Actinomyces > Actinomyces stomatis. The sequence continues at coordinate 27,170 of NZ_JASPEP010000001.1, read as the reverse complement.
GCGTCGATGAGGGGTGCGAGTCCGAGGGTGTGGGTGGCTTTGGGGTAGGGGGTGGTCTCGTAGGCTCCGGCTTTCTGGCCGGGTTGGGGGCCGCGGGTCTCGAGGCGGGGGCTGGTGCTGTTGCCGGTGCTGGTGTTGTTGAGGCGGTCGAGATCTGCTTGCTCAGATCCCCCGGTACGACGGTGCCGGGGACGTAGCACTGGTGGGGCCCGACCCTCTTGGGGTGGCGGGTGATGGTGCCGTCTGGGTGGCGCTGGTAGACGGTCCTGTCGGGGGTGTGCCAGGACAGTGTCCCGTTGGCCTGGTCGCGGGTAAGGGTCCAGCCGGGGGTGTGCTTGAGGCGGTGGTGGGCCTCGCACAGGGTGACGAGGTTGTCCAGGCTGGTGGTCCCGCCCTGGCCCCAGGCGGTGAGGTGGTCGATGTCGCACCGGGAGGCCGGGGTCTGACAGGTAGGGAAGACGCAGGCCCGGTCGCGGGCGCGCACCAGGTCGACCAGACCCGCCGGGGGACGGTACCTGGTGCGGCCCACGTCCACGACGGTGCCGCTGACCGGGTCGGTCACCAGGCGCCTCCAGGTGCCGCCGGCGGCCAGGGCCCAGGCAGTCATAGCCGGCACCGCCGCGCTGCGCGCCCCGATCTGCACCTCCGCAACCTCAGCCGGCGTGGCGGACAACGAGGCGGCGGGAGCAGCCGGGGCGGGTCCAGGCAGACTCCTCCCGCTAGGGCCGGGCAGAGTCCTCCCGCCGGCGGTGGGCAGGCTTCTTCTGCCGCCTGGGGATGCTGCGCTGTTGAGCGGCTCGGGCGTAGTAGCGGGGTTCTCGCCAGGGCCGGCTCCGCCGGATTCAAGGCAGCAGGGGGCGTTGGGACACTCACTGCCCCCAGGGCTACCGCTTCCAGAACCACTGTCCCCGGGATGACGTCCCTCTGGGGCGCCGTTGTGGAGCCGGTTGCCCTCGGATCTGGTGCCGGGGTCGTGGCCGCCGGGATCGTGTGTGGCCGGCGCGTGATCGGTGGCGTTTTCTATCTGTGCCAGGCCGCCTGGGTCGGTGAGGCTGTTCAGGGGGACGGTGACCTGGACGTTGATGTGGATGCTTCTGGACAGGGGGAGGTGTCCGGAGCCTGAGGGGGTCCACCACGGGCTGGCTGAGCCCACCAGGGAGCTCAAGGCCCCCAGAAGCCCTTCCAGAGGCACCCCGTCAGGCAGCAACTGCGCCGCGGTAGCCGACTCGGAGCCATTAGCCTCACCCTGGGCCTCGCCGCAATGCGAGGCTTCCTTCAGGACAGGCTGGACGAAGACGGCCTGCTGGCTGGTGCGCAGTGTGGAGAGGGTCATCGCGCTCAGCGCGTCAGCGCGCAGCTGGCCCAGGGTGCGCTGCTCACCGCAGGCCCACGCACTGGCGGCGATCGCGTCCAGGGTCGCGTCCAGCAGCAGCGCATCCATGGTGGGCAGCACAAGCCGGACCTGGGACACACCCTCACCGGCGGGCCTGGGACACGACACGCACCGCCTGGAGACATTGACCCTGACCCGCTCAGTGTGGCCGGCGGGGTCGGCCTCCATCAGGGCCCGCTCATTGTCGCGCCCCACCTGGGACACGCTGCGCCTGGGCGCCTGAGGCAGCACCCGCTCCTGAACCGCCAACGCCACCGGAGTCGGCACAACCTCCAGGCGGCGAGTCACCAGCGACGCCTTGGCTGAGTCCAGCACCCCGCAACGCTTCATCACCTCAGTGGGACCGAAACCAATGCTCATCAGGGCGCTGCCGTGATCGATGATCTGGCCGGCCCGGCTCCGTGACAGGCCCAGGCGAGCGGAGAGCAGGCAGGTGGCGTTGAACCTGCGCTCCTCATAACCCACCGCCGCCGAGACCCGGCCGTCTGGCCCCCACTGACCCGGATGCGTCGACAGCTCGGCGCACCCGGTCAGGCAAGCCGCCGTCAGCTCCCCGACGAGCGCACCCAGCATCCCGGCCGCACCACCGACCGGGACACGAGGAAGCACACCAGCTTCGAACATATGTACAGTATAGCCGCACTCCCCACCAACCGCACGGCGAAACAGCCCCGAGAAACCGCTGCGATAACAACGAATAATCGGGAAACCGAAACCACTGTCCCTGTCAGCCCACCCCAGCCCGCCGGCGCTCCATGACGCACCAGAGGGAACTTGCGGCCGATAGGACGGCAGCGGCAGCGATCGGAAGCCACGCTGCAGCGCCGGCAAGTGCACCGGCAACCGCTGTACCAGCCGATCCCGCCGCGATTTTCAGGGCCCCAACCCAGATGAACACCTGCCCCCGCAGCTCAAGAGGCGAGTACTCGCTGCGAGCCGCTAATGTCGCAGCGAAGAACAGGGAGTTAGCAACGCCGACAACGATGAACGCAATCATCGTCAGGACGGGGTTCGACACCGATATGACGACACCCAGCGCCACGGCGACCACTCCGGCAAGCAGCGACGTGAGCCTGTCGGCGTCTCCCTTGAGCGGCCACACCATCAACAGCGCGGATCCAGCAAGACCACCACCTCCATACCCAGCAACCAGGGCGCCGACCAAAGCAGTCCCACCAAGAGTCGGGGCGACGGCGACGGCATAAATCGGTAGCGCCGCGACCGAGAACGCGACCACGACCGTGAGTCCCAGCGTGCAGCGCAGCGGCCTGGATCGCCAGATCGTCATCAGGACGCGTGCTGGCGAAGTCACGGCACCCGGCTCAGCAGCCGGCGCCTGCTTCGGGAGCGCGAGCACAACCCCGGATCCAACGAGTGCCGAGGCGGCAAGGATCAACATCGCTCCCAGCGGGCCAGTAGCGGCCGAGATCCACGCGACAACAGCGGGCCCAAGCGTACCGCTGACGCCGTAGCTGGCGACGTCCCAGCTCTGTGCACGCCGCTGGCTCTCTTGCGACGGCCCCGTGATTGACGGCAGCCGACTACTCACCCCTCCGGTGAGCATGGGCCCGAATACTCCCGAGAGGACCAGCAGCACTGCCGGGACGACGGTCCACGTCACCGGCAGCAGCAGCCCGGCAGTCCCGAACAGCAGTCCGTGAGCGAGGGCCGAGATGGCGATAACCCTCCTGCCGTCATCTGCAGTGTCGAGGCGGCGGGCGATGAACGGACCGAGCAGATGCGGTGCGATGATTGCCGCTCCCAGCATGCCGGACATCCATCCGGGCTTCCCGGAGGACTGGGCGAGCAGCACGACGGCGACTACCGCACCTCCATCAGCCAAGCGTACGAGCGTGGCCGCGAACACGTACCGCGCCAGCGCCCAGGTCGTCCGACCTGGCGCGCCAGAATCCTCGCGACGTTCAGACAAGATCGAGCCCGGTCACCACGTCGATGACCCGCCCGCGCTGTGAGCCGGTGAGCCCCCGAATCGGCAGCGGCAGGCAGGACGGTGGAACGAGACCGAGGTGCTCGGCGATCGCCGCGGTCACGCGTAGGCTCCCGCCGAACTCAGCGAATAGGTCCCACAGAGGCGCGAGTCGTCGTGACTCCACGGCAGCCTCCTGGGCCCGACCCGCCTGAGCAGCTCGGGTGATCGAAAGCGCAGGAGCTGGGAGGGTTCCCCCGATCACCGAGCACCAGGCGTCGCAGCCGGCATTCAAACCGGTGGCTGCGAACGCGTCGCCGGACACGCCGATCGTGACGTGCTCAGGAATCGCGGCCCGAATCATCGCGACGTGCTCACGCGCTGCAGCGGGGTCGACGGGGACGCCGGGGATCTTGATCGATGCAATTCCGGGAAGCTCGGCTATGCGGGCATACAGTTCCGCGGTGAACGTGAAGTGCGTGGTGCCGGGGTTGTCGTAGACGATGACCGGGAGGTCGGTGTGCTCGGTGACAGTGCGGAATAGCCCGAACACCTCATCGTCACTGAGGGGCTGGTAGGTCATCGGGGCCAGCAGCGCGCCGACCGCACCAGCCTCCTGCGCACTGTCCACATGAGCGAGGACGCGAGAGGTACGCAGATCGCCGACCCCGACGAACACCGGAGTCGGTCCGGCGTACTCAACGGCGAGGCGGGCCACCCGGGCACGCTCGGCCGGTGTGAGGTAGGCATAGGACCCGGTCGAACCGAGGGCGGTGATGGAGTCAACTCCAGCCGTAGTCAACCTCTTGATGAGGCCTATGAAGGCGCGCTCATCAACGGCGTCGTCGCGAAGCGGTGTGAGGGGAAAGGCGCTCAGCCCGGCGAGACGGCTTGGGGCGGGACCGCCCTCCTGGTGCGATTGCTTCATGGCACGCCAATCACCCGTCGGGAGACACTTACGTCTGAGCCGAGGGCACTGAGCGCCTGAACGAGAGCGTCAGCAGCAGCGCTCAGCTCGGTGTCGGCGACCGGGGCGAGAGCATCGAGGATGAAGAAGGCCGTCCGGGTAGCAACACTCAGACCGGTGCGGCGGGCCTGCCGCCAGTTCCAGCGTCGGCAGGTCACTCCTCCGTCGTCGCACCACACGACCTCTCCGGGATCGGGGTGCTCGACGACAACCTCACCGTTCGCGGTGGTGTCGAACCTTTCCCGGCCGGTGGCGCGGACCAAGCGCGCCGGCCCTTTGTAGAGGGCGAAGTCCTCACCACCGAGCGGGATCTGGTGCAGCACCGAGATCGCGTTGTAGATGTCGGCGAGTGCATTGACCCGAGGCAGCCCCTTGTCCGCACGACGGGTGAGAGCCTCGAGGCTGTTGCGGGTACGCTGGGGCTTGGCTCCGAATGCCCGGTAGGCCTCACGCCAGGCCGCGATGTGCGGCAGCTGATCGACCGCCGACTCGGCGAGCAGGGCTTGGGCATGATTCTGGGCGGCCCGGATGAGGTCATCTGCGACATCGGATCCCAGGTTCGATGAAAGGCCATCGACAACAAGTAACTGCACGCGATAGTCGGGGCGCAGCTCGAGCACAGCCGGATCGATGGCACAGGCGTCAAGGAACTCGTTCGGGCTCATGGGGTTAGTCATTCAAGGTCTCCGTTCTGGGCATGGTTCCAACCCCCGGCTCGAAGACCGCGAGTGAGAACCGTGCGGGTTCCTGGTTCGGGTTGTCATAGGAGTGGTTGACATCGCCGTAGAACGTCAGAGCGTCTCCGACGTGGAGCTCGTAGACATCATCGGCGACTGTGACGAGGATCGATCCGGCCTGGACGTGCAGCAGCTCGCAAGTACCAGCAGCATGGGCCTCGCTCACATGGCGTTCCCCTGGATTGAGGGTCCAGTCCCACAGCTCAACAACGTCGGGCGGCTGCGTGCCGGCGACGAGGACACCGGCTCCTCCATGGTTGCCGCTCCACAAACGAGCCCCTTCACCGCGGCGCACGAGCTTAGCCGCGCGTGACATCGGGGGCTCGACGAGTGTCGGAAGCCCGATACCGAGCGCGTCCGAGAGCCGCAGCAGCGTGCCGATGCTCGGATTGACCGCTCCCTGTTCAACCTTCACGAGCATTCGCCGGCTCACCCCGGCAACCTCTGCGAGATGGTCGAGAGTCCAACTACGACTGCTGCGCTCCTGCTTGATCCGCACACCGATCTCGCGAGCCAGCGACTCCGCACTCACTTCCATATAGTGCACAATAGTGCACTATATGGGCACTGTCTACCTTCCTTTTCGAGAACCTCCGGACAGAGCCAGAGCGCCGACATCCCAACTCCCCCGCCCTCCCGTTCAGGAGACGTGAATGACGACGGCACCCAGGACCGCCAGGATCCAGGAGGCGAAGGAGCCGATGAGGAACTCCTCAGCCTTCTGCCCCGCCTTGTCCTCGCTGATCTCGGGGAATCGGATCACACCCTTGGCGGCAACAATTGCGGCGATGGCAGCAGGCGCCTCGACGGAGGCGAGCAGGAGAATGAGGATTCGCTCAAGCGGACCGATCCAGCGACCACCACGCATCGAGCTCCCCGACTCATCCTGCCTCCCGCTCTCCTGCGAAGGCTCGCAACCAGCCGCAACAGCCTCCCCGCCCTCCCGCGAGGAGTGGCGAGCAGCAGCAAGGATGTCGGCGACGACTCGATTGGCCGGAGCAGTCAGGAGGACGATGATTCCGACGGCGGCGCTCATCTTGGCGGCCCGAGATCCAACCGGCTGAGACACGACGACGCAGAGCCCCACAGCGAGGAGCAGCAGGCCCGTGTGGACAAGGCGGACATGCGGTCCCAGCCGATTCGCACCGCCCTCGGAGGCGCCCCGCCCCACCTGCTCCTGCCGGCGGGACCTCAACAAGTTCTCCCACCGGGCCTGTGAAACCAGGCCGCAGCACATCCATGCGGTGACCACCAGGATGATGACGACAATGCCTCCTGCCCCAAGATGAAGAATGGGCCACCCGACCAGGACGCCAAGAGCAGCGACCGCAGACACCCCCACCAGCAGTCTCACCCCGGCGGGCATCCGGGACGACCTCCCACCCGCCCAGGCGGAGCTGTCAACCACGGAGGCGGCGGCAAGCAGCAGAACGAGCAGGGCCGTCATTCTCCCCCACCCCTCCCACTCAACCCATCGAGGAGCTTTTGAACCTCCAGCAAGGAGGAACCAGCACTACGAGCGAATTCAGACACGGCCTGCTGACTCACCTTCTCCTGACGGGCCACCTCAACCTGGGTCATCCCCATGAGAAGTCCGGCCATCATGCGGCGCTGACGTGGCTGAAAGCGGAATACCGCCTGGTCACGCAGGATCAGGACGGAGTTAACGAGCCCCTCTCGCTCGCTCTGCCCCCCTCCTGAGCCGCTGACCACATCCGGATGAATGCGCAGCCAGGTACGCACGAATGCCCTCCCCTCATCCTGGAGGCGATGCGCGCTCTCAATCGCCTCACGTGCAGCCCACCACGCCGAGCCGTCCTGAATCAGACGCCCCGCCACACCCTCAACCTCGGAGATCGTTCCGACACCGATACCGAAGCGAAGGCCCAACCCTTCGGGCAGGAGGAGGTGTGTGCGCAGGGTGAGAGCAAGCGCGTCGGCGAGAGTCGTCGAGACTGCTTGCAGCTCATCACCGACCGTGGCATACGGGCGCTGCGTCAACGCCAGACCTTCAGCGGCCCGGTCCAGAGTCTCGTGAATGACGTGCTGAGCGCGCCTGCGATCAGGGAGGTCGCGCGAGCGGATGATGTCTGCGATGAGTGCGTAGGAGACATTCACAGTTTCACGATAACGCTTGTAACTCCTTAAGTACAAGGAATATCTCGGAGTGAGGGGCCCGCCCCCTCGGTGAGCCTTGTACTCCCGCCAGCACAAGCACAGTCCCGGAACCCGGCTCACCGACCGGGAAGGCTCCCACCGGCAGCGAGGTAGCACTTGCCGCACAGCGACTCGTAGGTGACGTCCCCGGAGTCGATGGCCACCTGATCGCCGTCGAAGACGAATGACTCCCCCACCTTGCGGGCATTGAAGATGGCCTTGCGCCCGCAACGGCAGATGGTTTTGAGCTCCTCCAGGGAGTGGGCGATCTCCAGCAGCCTTCGCGACCCGGGAAAGCTGACTGTGCGGAAGTCGGTGCGGATCCCGTAGGCCAGGACGGGCACGTCGTCGATCAACGCGATCTCCATGAGCTGGTCCACCTGGGGGGCCGTGAGGAACTGGGCCTCATCGACGAGCACGCAGTCAAGAACCTCTCGCAAGGGCATGGCCTCCTGCGGAGCATCAACCTCGTCGCAGAGGGGCCGTGCACCGGCCAGAGCATGCCGGTGCACCAGGGTGCGCAGGTCGTCGTCGGTGTCGACGAGAAGGTCGACACGACGCGACACCCCGAGCCGGGAGACGACCGAGTCCTCACCCTTGGTGTCGACTACCGCCTTGAGAATCAGGACGCGCTGACCGCGCTCCTCGTAGTTGTAGGCGGCCTGGAGCAATCCCGTGGACTTACCGGAGTTCATGGCTCCGTAGCGGAAGTAGAGCTTGGCCACGCGGGTCCTCCTGAACCGGATCAGATCACTCGGGCCGGATGCTACCCGCCAAGCGAGCCAGACACAGGCAACACACCACGACGTCACTCAGCCGGCCCATGGCGCACGCATAGCCTCGTCCAGACCAGCACGGATAACCTCCCCTCATGCTCTCACTCGACCACCTGCCTCACACCTGGCGCACCAGGCAAGCCGGCACACTGGCCGCGACCGCCGTCATCACACTGTCGCTGTTCTCCTGGCTGGCCCTGACCACGAGCTCCGGGACGGGGCTGGCGCCTCACGACCAGAGTGTCACCACCTGGGCCGTGGATGAGCGCCACCCGGCTCTGACCGTCATCATGCAGGTGTTCACCGCCCTGGGATCCACCGTGGGACTGACGATCCTGACCGCGATCTGCGCCGTCCTCCTCTTCATGCGGGGCCACCGTGTGCGCGCACTGATCCTGACCCTCACGATGGTCGGCTCCAGTCTGTTGACGGTGGCGCTCAAAGAGACCTTCAGGCGTACACGCCCCTCGACAGACACTCTTCTGGGCGATCCTGCCTTGACCACCTCCTTCCCCTCGGGGCACTCCTTCAACACGGCCGTCTTCGCAGGCCTGCTGGCGGGGATGGTTCTGACATCCACTGCGGCGACCCTGTACCGGGCCCTGGCGATCATGGCGGCGGCAGGGGCGACCCTGCTGGTGGGGACCTCCCGCGTCTACCTGGGCTACCACTGGATGACCGATGTTCTGGCCGGCTGGTCCCTGGGACTGGCCTGGCTGTGCCTGGCGACTCTGGCGCTTCTGTGGATGAAGGGGCGACGGCGCCCAGCCCCTGCGACCACACCATCAGATACCTTCTCAGGAGTAGACGGCATCGAGCCACCACCGGCCTGATCGCACCAGCAGGCGGGGAGGCCCGACGTCGGTAACCACCTGGAGGTAGGCACGGCGCGAAGGCCCTCGAGAAGTCCACCAGCCCTCGTCGACCGGCCAGGGACCGGCCCACAGGAGCACGGACTCCATCCGGGGCGCACTCTCAACAGTATCGTCCTCAGCGTCATCCGCACCGTCGTCGACGCTGAGGAAGCCGGGGACGCCGTCGAGCTGACCGTGGATGTCGACGCCGAGCTCCCTCCCCCGAATATCGGTGAGGCACACAGGAACCGGCCGGGGCAGGACGACAGAGGGCGAGGGCTCGGGCAGAGCACCACTCCAGGGCGCCGGTTCATCACCCGCGGCCCCGCCTACACCTTCACTCTCACCCCAGGGGATCATGCGTACCCGCGAGCGCGGGTCGCGCCCGGGAACGACCTTGGGAACCAGGATGCTTCCGGCTCCCAGGAGGGACTCCACACGCTCGGCGGCGCGGCGGGCGCGCGCCTGGGCCTGTTGTCCGGGCGCTTGCCACAGTCCTGCCTGGGAGGTCGTGGCCGGGCTCAGCTCGAGGGCCGTCAGGCTCAGGTGGGTCAGTCCGGAGGAGGGCGGGCGTCCGGAGCGTCCGGAGAGCCACCCCTCGAGCTGCCAGCGCACGCGGTCGGTGAGCTCGGTGGGGGTGGGAGTGTCCTCCAGCATCCAGGTTCGGGCCAGGTCGGTGCCGTCCTCGCAGCGGGCGGCAACGCAGAGGCGTCCGACGGCGAGCCCTGCGGACAGGAGGCGGACCGCCAGGTTCTCGGCGAGGTGGCGGGCGGCGAAGGCTGCGGTGTCCGCGCGTTCCACGGGAGGGTCGAGCTCGGAGGCGACGGTGATGTCCTGAACCGGCCGGGGCATGGCGGGGGCCTCGTGGTGGGTGCCGGCGGCCAGGCGGTGGAGTCTCTCCCCCAGGGGGCCGAAGCGGGTGGTGACGTCTTTTCGGGGCAGGGCCGCCAGGTCCGCCAAGGTGCGCAGGCCGAGTCGGGTGAAGGTCTCCAGCAGGGGGCGGGCGTCGCGCCGTAGACGACTGAGGGGCAGGCAGCTCAGGAGTGCGCTCAGGGGCCAGGGGGCGAGGAACTCCGGGGTCCGTCCTGGTTCGACGATGACGCCTCGGCGGGCGGCCAGGACGGCTCCGGACAGGGAGTCGGCGATGCCGATCTGGCACTCGACATCGGCCTCCTGGGTGACGGTCTCCACGAGGGCTGAGGCGAGAGGTTCTTCTCCGCCGATCCAGGCGGCGGGTCCTCTGACGCCGGACAAGGCCAGCCCGGGGCGGACCACCATGGGGTCCGCCAGGAGCGAGCTGAGGGCCTCCATGACGGTTTCGAAGGCGCGGCTTTGGCGTTCCTCCTGGGGAGGCAGAACGGTGAGCTCGGGGCACAGGGACCGGGCGGTGCGCAGTCGCATGCCGGTGGCGATGCCGGCGCGGCGAGCCGGGGCTGAGGCGGCGAGGACTCCGCGAGCACCGACGACGGCGACGGGCTCGGTGGCCGGGTCCGGCAGATGAGGGGCTTCTTGGCGTGCGCGGGAGTGTCGACGCTGCTGGCGGGCCTCCAGGGTGAGGGCGACGACGGGCCAGTCGGGGACCCAGATGGCCACGAGCCTGGAGGCGGGCGGCCCGGACGGCGAGGTCGGTTGTGGCGGGTTCATCCGGCCGCTTCCTGCGGGTTGGAGGCCGGGCCGACGGTGTCGACGGTGCTGCGGGAGCCCGTGCGCAGTCCTTCGGCGGACAGTGAGAGTGTGAGCTCTTCGGTCGCGGTGAGTCGGGGGCGCTGCGGGTCGGTCAGGGTCCACCTGAGGCGTTGCAGGTATCCGGCCGGCATCTCGACGGCTCGCACCGGGGCGGGTGAGTCTCCTCGCCCGATGGGAATGACGACGGCGTCGGTGGAGGGCTTTCCGGGAGCCTCCACCGGAGCCTGAGCGGGAGGCGTGTTCTTGGTTCCGGTGTCGGGGACCAGGGGGCCGGCATGGAGGTTGCGGGCGCCTTCCCAGTGGGCGGAGGTCAGGATGAGGTGGCCGCGTTCGCGCGCCCGGGCCAGCAGGCGTCTGCGGTGCTGGGGGCGCAGGCGTGCGGCGACGGCGGCGCCGATGAGTAGGGCATCAACGCCGTCGAGCAGAGTGGCGGTGACCGTCAGGATGGAGCCGTCCTCGAGGAGGGATGTTGGAACGGTGAGGACCCGGTTGAGGTCGAGTCCGACCTCAGTGGCTGCGCACCAGCCCAGCTCGTCTCCCCCGATGACGCCGCACCAGCCGCCCTCTCCCTGGCGCAGGGCGAGAGCGGCCAGGAGGAGGGTGGTGGATCCTTGGAGAGTGAGGACGCCGGAGTCCTGCCAGGCCGAGAGCGCCGTGGAGGATGCGGGAGAAGTGGGGGGTACTGCCCGAGACGAGTCGACTGATGCGCTCAACAGGGTGCTGGTCGATGCCGAGGAGAGGGCACGCTGCACCTTCAGGGCCGCTGAGTCACGCAGTCCGGTACGCTCCTCGGCCAGTCTCAGGGCGAGGCGGGCTCGACTGAGGCGGTTCTGGGCGCCTGATGGCGCACGCGTTGTCGAGGCTCCCATGACACCCCCGTTTCTGTACATACGTTCGACGGATGTGGTTCAGGATAACGCTCCACTGCGACATCAATCGGGGGTGCCGGTCACAAGGAGGTCTCACGGCGTGATGAGTCCACCGACCCATCCCACAGGAGATCCACAGGGACGGGCCTGCGGAGGGGCGTCTACAGTTGGGGCTGTGCCCTCATGGAAGGCCACCACCCCTATCCATCACCTGCCTGGAGGTACACCTATGACAGCCGACCTCACTCGCCCCCGCCCGCCGGCCCCTACCGGCCTCCTGCCCTCGGTCCCCTCCTTCACGCTGACCTCTGCGGATCTGACCGAGCAGGGTCGGATCCCGGACATCTTCACCGGTATCCACGACAACGTCTCCCCCGCCTTGAGCTGGTCGGGCTTCCCCGAGCAGACGCAGTCCTTCGTCGTGTCCTGCTTCGACCCGGACGCTCCGACCATGTCGGGCTGGTGGCACTGGACCATCGTGGACCTGGACGCCTCGGTCACCTCGCTGGAGCGGGGCGCGGGGGCCAGCGACCTTCAGCTCGACGGTGCCGCCTTCCACCTGGCCGGGGACTCGGGCGACCACGCCTGGTTCGGCCCCTACCCGCCGGCGGGCGACGGCGACCACCGCTACGTCTTCACCGTCTCCGCCCTGGACGTGGACACTCTGGGCCTGAACGACGAGGCCAGTCCCGCCAAGGCGGCCTTCACCCTGGCACCTCACTGCATCGCCCGGGCCACGCTCACCGCCACCTACTCCGTGCCCGGGGAGCCCGGATCCGCCGCCTTCCTCAGGGACGGCCAGTGAGCCCACAGATCGCCCAGGTCGACGCCTCGTCCTCCAAGGCGGGCCGACGTCGCCGTCAGGGGGAGTCCATCCCCTTCACTCCCGCCCATGGTTTCACGCGCGCCGGTTCCGGCCGCCACCAACGCCGCCCCATCGCGCTCATCACCGGAGCGACCTCCGGGATCGGCCTGGCCGTGGCCAGGGACCTGGCCCGGGACCACAACCTCATCCTGCTGGCCCGCTCCATCAACGACCTGGAGGAGCTGGCGCTCGCACTGGAGGAGGAGTCCCAGACGGCAGTTCTCATCTGCCCGGTCGACCTGACCGATGACACGGCCCTGGCCAGACTGGTCAGCCGGATCGACATTGAGAGCCTCGACGTGCTGGTGCACAGCGCCGGCATGGAGGCACCCGGTGCCGTTGACAAGATCACGCCCACACGTTGGCGGGCGGTCCTGAACCTCAACCTGGTGGCGACGGCGTATCTGACGAGTCTGCTGCTGCCGGCGCTGCGGGAGGCCCGCGGGCTGACGGTGTTCATCAACTCCGGCGCCGGAGTGACCCCCCGTTCGGGCAACGTCCTCTACTCCGCCTCCAAGGCGGGGCTGAAGTCCCTGGCTGACACGCTGCGCCAGGAGGAGGCGGGCAAGGTGCGAGTCACCTCGATCTACCCGGGTCGGGTGGACACCCCCATGCAGGAGCGATTGCACGCCTTCAATGCGGCGCGCCTGCGCACCGAGGGGATCATGGCCACCCCCGCCTACCGGGCTGCGGACCATATGGCGCCGCAGTCGGTGGCCGCGGCCGTGCGCCTGGCCGTGAACACCCCGTTGGACGCGGTGGTGGAGGACCTGGCGATCCGACCCGCCGGCATGCTCTGAGAAGACGGTTGAAGCAGGGGCTCAGTCCCCTCCGGCAAAGCCCAGGGACCGCCAGGCCTCGTACAGGCCGATGGCGGCGGAGTTGGCCAGGTTGAGGGAGCGGTTTCCCTCCACCATGGGGATGCGCAGGTGGGCGCTCACCCTCGGGTGGTCGAGGATCTCCTGGGGCAGGCCAGTGGGCTCGGGACCGAACAGGAGTGCGTCGTCGCCGCGCCAGTCGACCTGGGTGTAGAGGCGCTCGGTGTGGGAGGTGAAGGCGAAGATGCGTCCGGGGACCTGCTCGAGGCACTCCTTCCAGGTGGCGTGAACGCGCGTGTTGGCCAGGTCGTGGTAGTCCAGGCCGGCGCGGCGCAGCTTGGCGTCATCCATGTCGAACAGGGGGTCCACGAGGTGGAGCATGGAGCCGGTGTTGGCGCTCAGGCGGATCGCCGCCCCGGTGTTGCCCGGGATGCGCGGCTCGAAGAAGATGACGTGCAGCACGGGGACAATGAGACCACATGCTGAGGCAGACCTCCTCCTCAGACTCAGATGGTGTCGGTGCGTTGGCCCTGACGGAGTCGAGTGACGGCGCGACGGGTGACGGCCAGCCCGATCCCGGCCCATACGGCGGCGACCGCGAGGTCGCGACCTAGCAGGGCCGGGACGGCAGCTGCCGGTGCGTCCAGGACCGTCAGGGTGCCGCTGACCGGAACCAGGTGGGCCAGGGCCTGCAACCAGGTAGGGCACTGCTCGAGCGGCACGATGACGCCGGTCAACAGCGGTAGGAACGTGGCGATGATCGTGGCACCCAGGTAGGGATCGGGCAGGTTGACTCCGACACCGGCGGCCATGATCCCCATGAGCAGCCCGCACACGATGGTCGGCGCTGCCAGTGTGATGACACGCCCCAGCGCTCCAACGTCGTGCAGCGGTGAGAGCGCGAAGACGACGCCGATCGCGACGATGGCGGTCGAGGCAGCCAGGAGCGCCGGCACGACGGCGACGGACAGCCAGTAGGCGACGTCGAGGCGCCTGCGGGTATGGACCTCCTGGAAGACGCCCAGCATCCGGTCCGTGGCCACGGTCCCCACCACTCCGGAGGCCACCGAGACGGCCAGTGCCACCAGAGCCGCTGCGTATCCGGTGCGCACCAGGTCAGGCGCGGAGAGGTCCGAGCCCATGAGGACATCGAAGAGCACGTCCAGCAGCGGCAGCACCAGCAGCGTGACCACGGCCGTGCCCAGGGTCGCGAAGGCCGTCGACGAGGCCCACGAGACACGCACCCCTGACGAGAACCGGTAGGCGAAGGCCAGAGCCCGGGCGCGCATCAGACCACCTCCAGGGTGCCGGTCCGTGTCGCCAGACGCAGCGCCCGCCGGCCGAGGAAGGCAGCAAGCCCCAGCCACGCGGCCGTGCACACCAGCCAAGCGCCCAGGGCCACTGCCGACGTCGCCCGGCCCAGCAGGAGCTCGAAGGGCACCGACAACGGCAGGAACCGACTCACCACAGCCAGCCAGGCAGGCGGCGTCGTCGAAGTGAACACGATGCCTGAGACCACGAGCACCGGCACCAGCAGCAGCCCCTCGTACTGGATCGCGTTGGGGGTGAGCACGAACAGCGCCGCGATGACCAGACTCAGGGCATGACAGCCGACCAGCAGCATGAGGGCCCCTGCTGTCAGGCGCGCCCAGACCTCCCACCCCGGCCCCGTGAAGGAGACTGACGTCGACAGCAGCGCCCACGTGCACCACGCCACCGGGAAGGCGACCAGACCGAAGGACGCCGCCGCACACACTACGGCCGCCAACGACCTAAGCGCCCCTACCGGAGCCATGACCAGATGGACCAGCGTGCCCTTGTACCGCTCGAATCCGATGATCCCCGCCGCGCAGGTCGTCGTCGTCCACATCCCCACGACGCCCCCGCGCACCCAGCCCTGCGTCGGGGTGATCCCGCCCCAGGCCGAGGCCGCCAGGAACTGCACCAGCGTGGTGGATGTCGTGGTCATGACCATGAGCTGGATGAAGTAGGGAACCGACACGAACTGACGGATGTGAAAGACCGTCATCCTCACCTGACGCCTCATCGGGCGAGCCTGTCGGCCAGGGCCAAGTAGGCCTCCTCCAGGGAGACCGGCCGCGTCAGCAGATCCGACGGCGCTCCCACGCCGGCCTCGGCCAGGACCTGGCGAACCCGCTCGTCGGCGTCGGTAGTGCCGGCAGCCTCGGAAGCCCAGTAGATGGTCACGGCCCACCGGGCCGAGGAGGCGCGCTGCTTCACCGTCGCCGGCGAACCCAGACCACTGCGAAGCGCCTCGACGGCGCCCCCGTGGCGGGCCGGTAACGTGAAAGTCGTGGTGGCACTCACCCCGGCCAAGGCGGACACGTCACCCACGCCGCCGCGCACGACGATCCGGCCCGCCCCGATCACCGAGATGATGTCGGCCAGCTCCTCGACCTCCGGCATCGAGTGCGAGGTCAGCAGCACCCCGGTTCCCCGCTGCGCCAGCTCACGCACCAGGTCGCGCACCTGCAGCGCCACGTCCGGGTCCAAGCCGGTGGTGGGCTCATCCAGCAGCAGAAGAGCCGGCGACCCGAGCAGCGCCCGGGCCAGGTGCAGACGCTGCCGCATCCCTCGAGACAGCTCGCCCGCCTTGCGGGACGCCGCCTCGACCAGCCCCACACGCTCCAGGGCGTCCATGACCGCGCTGTGTCGCCGTCGGGCGTCGAGACCCTGAATATCGGCGAAGAACAGCAGGTTGTCGCGTGCCGTAGCCCGCGGGTAGAACCCCAGCTCACCGCCCAGGACCAGGCCCAGCCGGGACCTGGCCCGCTCCGGATGGCGCACCGCATCGATGCCATCGACCCAGACCGCACCCGACGTCGGAGCCAGCAGCGTGGCGCACATCCGCACCGTCGTCGTCTTACCGGCACCGTTGGGCCCCAGCAAACCATGGACCTGCCCCGCCCCGACGTCCAGGGACACATCCTCCACGGCGACGAAGGTCTTGTCCTTTTTCCCGAAGGAGCGAACCAGGTGGGAGGCACGCAGCAGCGAATCCCCATTAAGCAATACCATAGAGCCCCTCCACTTCCAAAGGATCACGATCAATAACGTCAGCCACCCTCTCAGCCTTATAGTCGCCAAAGAATAAAATGAATGCATCAATTGCATGCCTTAGATCAGCAAGATCAGGTCGATGCACAAATCCTTCAAGAGCAGATCGCCCCGCATTACCGACGTTTTCAGCGGCCATTCATGTGCACGAAGACATGCGTCATCCAACATGACTGCGCCGACTGCCGGCCGTGATTCCATCCCGTCATCATGCCGGCAAATACTCGCACCTTTATATAAGATATTTTACGTATCAAAAATACAGTTCGCAACACTTGACATGTAGTCAAGATTCGAAGATGACGTACAGCACAGGGACAATGAGACCACATGCTGAGGCGTCTGGGCGGCGACTGCGCCACGGATGCCATGATCGGCAGCATGAGCACCACTGAGTCGTATACCACCTCCCCTATTCTGACCTGCGGCGCGCTGGCCGGCAACATCGTGCGCCTGGAGCCGCTGACGCCCGAGCACGTGCCGGGTCTGCAGCGGGCCGCCGAGGACGCCACCACGACTCCCTTCGCCACGGTGCCGGCACCTGGCGAGGTCGAGGACTACGTGACCCGCAGTCTGGCCCGTCGGTCCACGGGCACCTACGCGCCGTTCGCCCAGGTGGAGGTCGCCACCGGCCGCGTCGTCGGTCACACCGCCTACCTGACGCCCCGATGGATGCCGGACGGGCGGCTCTTCGCCGTCGAGGTCGGTTCCTCCTGGCTCTCCCCCACTGTTCGTGGCACCGCCGTCAACCCGGCTGCCAAGCTCCTGCTGCTGGCGCAGGCCCTCGAGGACTGGGGCGTGGACCGCGTGGACATTAAGACCGATGCACGCAATGAGGTGGCTCGCGGCGCGATCGTGGCACTGGGGGCGACCTTCGAGGGGGTCCTGCGCGCCTGGCAGCCCTCCCTGGCTCCCGGTGAGGAGGGGCGCACGCGCGACACGGCCATGTTCGCCATCACCCCGGAGCAGTGGCCCGGGGTCAGGACCCGTCTGGTGGAGCGCATCGAGAGGCGCTCGACGTCGTCGAAAGGATGAGAAGGAATGACTGAGCTGCGTGATCCGGCTGAGGTCTTCGCCACGGAGATCGGCTGGCAGCCGGCGCTGGAGCGTACTGACCTGCTCGCCGAGCCCGTGGCCGCCGCGCTGCGGGCGCTGGAGGCGGCCTCGCCCGAGGGCGCGGACCTGGCCCGTCAGGCGCAGGTGGTGCCCATTGATCCGTCCCACTCCGACACCGACGCCCTCAACGCTCACTACGACCTGGATCCTGAGGCGACCGGGAACTGCGTACTTGTGGCCGGTAAACGGACCGGCCAGGAGCGCATCGCCGCCTGCGTCGTGCGTGCCACCGACTTCGCCGACGTCAACCACGTCGTCAAGAAGCGCATTGACGTGCGTAAGGCCTCGTTCCTGCCGGTGGAGCGGGCCGTGGAGATGAGTGGCATGGAGTACGGCGGGATCACCCCGGTCGGCCTGCCCGAGGACTGGCGGCTCTTCATCGACGGCGCTGTGGCGGAGCGGGCCACGGTGCTCATCGGCTCGGGCGTGCGCCACTCCAAGCTCCTGGTGCCCGGGGCACTGCTGGTGGCGCTGCCGGGGGCCGAGCGCGTCGAGGACCTGGGGGTACGCCCCGCCTGAGTGGGTCGGTCGAACCGTTCAGGCGGGGCCATCCCTCAAGGCTCTCAGCCCAGGGAGTCCAAGACGATGTTGAGTCCCTCGCTCATGGTGGGGTGGGTGATGACGGCGTCGCGCACCTGCTGCCACGTCAGGTCGCCCAGCATCGCCATCTGGATGCTGGTGACGACCTCGCTGGCCTCGGCGCCGATGATGGCGGCACCCAGGATGAGGTCGGTGCGGGCGTCGATGATGACCTTGAAGAAGCCCTCAGTGCGACCCAGGGTCTTGGCGCGCGGGACGGCCGCCGTCGGGGTCTTGGCGACGCGCACCTCGTAGCCGGCCTCGCGGGCCTCGGCCTCGCTCATGCCCACGTGCCCGAGCTCGGGCGTGGTGAAGACGGCCCACGGGATGAGGCGTCCGGTGGTGGCGGCCTCCTTGCCGGCGAAGAGGTCGCGCAGGACGCGGAAGTCGTTCCAGGAGGCGTGGGTGAACTGGGGCGTTCCGGCCACGTCACCGGCGGCGTAGACGTTCTCGGCGGTGGTGCGCAGGTGGTCGTCGACGCGCACGAAGCCGCGCTCGGTCAGCTCCACGCCCGCGGCCTCCAGGCCGAGGCCGGCGGTGACAGGAGTGCGCCCCAGGGCGACGAGCAGGTGGGATCCGCTCACCTCGTGACCGTCGGCGGTGGTGACGACGACGCCGTTCCCGTCAGCCGCGGCGGCGACCTTCGAGGCGGGCGCTCCGGCCAGGACCGTGACCCCCAGGGCCTCCAGGCCGGCGGTCACCTCAGCGGCGACGTCCTCGTCCTCGCGGTCCAGGATATGCGGCCCGGCGTGGACGATGGTGACCGGGACACCGAGGAGCCCCATCAGGGAGGCCATCTCGACGCCGATGACACCGCCGCCCAGGACGATGAGGCTACTGGGCAGCTCGGGCAGGGTGAGCAGGTCCTCGCTGGTCCAGTAGCGCACGTCGGACAGGCCCTCGATCGGGGGGACCGACGGCGTGGTGCCGGTGTTGATGAGGACCTTGGCGCCGCGCACGCGCCGCAGGCCGCCGTCGTTCAGGGCGATCTCGACGGTACGCTCCCCCACGAAGCGGGCGGTGCCCTTGACGAAGTCCATGCCGGAGGCGGGGAACATCTTCTCGTGGGCGGCCACCATGCCGCCCACGACGGCCTCCTTGCGGGCGCGGAAGGAGGCCAGCTCGATGCGGGCCTGGGCCAGGGCGTCAGCGCCACCGTCCTGCTCGGGCAGAGTGACGCCGTAGGCCTGTGAGCCCTGGACCTCCCGGAGGACGCGGGCGGCGGAGATGAGGGTCTTGGTGGGGATGCAGGCGACGTTGATGCAGGTGCCGCCCACCTTGTCCCGCTCCACCATGACGACCTTGTCGCCGGCCTTGGCGCGCAGCATCGCCAGGGACTTGCCTGCCTTGCCGCCTCCGACGACGAGAAGATCGACCTCCTCGACCGGGACGTCTGTCTGGTTGAGTGCGTCGCTATTGACGGTGGGCTGGGACATGGGTGCGCATCTCCTTAGGCGGTCGCCACTCGGCGTGATCTGAACGCCAGGGCAACGGGAAGCGAGGGGGCCCTATTCCAGGGCGACTGCGGGAGCCTTCAGCGGATCACCGGCAGCACCCGGGGAAGCCTCACGCAACGCACCTCCTTCCAACCGGTCATTGAAGCGACTTATCCTTTTGCCCTCACTGATACCTAGCCACCCTGCTGTCCACCAAGAGCAATCAATGCGGCATCCAGAGAGTCGACGAGCGTGGCAAAACTCACGTCAATGGGTACGTCCATGGCGAAGCCCCCGTGGACCTCGATATCCACGAAGCCATGAAGCGATGCCCGGGTCATTCGCACAGCATCGACGACCCGCTCATCGGGAATGCGGTAGCCGGCCAGCGCCGCGGTAACAATGGCAACCGTGCGTTGAGCCGCGGATGAACGTAGCGGACTCGGACTCCCGTCCGACATCTCGACGGGAACCTGGGTCATCGGATAGAGCCCGGGATGCTCATGGGCGAAGCCTCGGTAAGCCTCAGCAAGGGCACGCAGGGCGTCACGTCCGGCCAGTCCCATGACGGAGGCCGCCAGGCGGTCGGCGAGCTCGTCCACCGCCCGCACGGAGACTCCTCGGATCAGGTCACCCATACCGGAAACATGCTTGTACAGGCTCGGCGGCGCGACTCCCAGATCGGCGGCCAGACGACTCAGGGACAGCGCCTCAAGACCATGTTCGTCAACGATCTGCGCAGCCCGTTCCACGACGCGTTCGGCACTCAGCCCTGCTCGCGGCATCCCGCCCTCCTCAGTTCCCCCTCGCCGGCCTCGCCTCAGCATTGCCGGCGATCATACGCCGGGCGAAGTCGACCACACGCGGCCCGACGACGTCGGAGCGTTCCAGCATCGGGGCGTGCCCTGCGTCGGGAACCATCATGACCTCTCCCATCCCTTCACCAACGGCACGAGCGGCCCAGGCGGCCTCGGCCACGGGGTCCTTCCAATCAGGATCCTTCTGTCCCATGACCACGAGGACGGGACAGTCCACCTTGTCCAGCCAGGGGGTGACGACGCGGTGGTCGGTGCGAGTCGTGGCCCAGAAGGCGCGCCAGCGCCCCGGGCGGCGCAGCAGGTCCACCAGGCTCGTGGCTCGCTGCCGAGCGTCGGGCAGTCCCGGCCACAACCTGGCCGAGTAGCTGTTCCACACAGCAGGACCCCAAGGGCGCATCAGCGCGATCCCAAGCATGGTGCGCTGCACGAGAGTCTTGACTCGACTCTGCGGCCCACGCAGAAAGGGGCAGACGAGGACGAGCCCGCACACCAGGTCGGGGCGGCGCCCGGCTGCGATCACCGCAGCGGCTCCGGACATGGAGGCTCCTACGACGACGGCGGAGCCGGCGTCGAGAGCCTCGATCAGGGTAATGAGGTCGGATGCTGTGGCCTCGTCACCATAGGCGGTGAAGGTTGCTGAGCTGTCCCCGTGACCGCGCAGGTCCGCAGTGACAACGCGGAAGCCCGCCTCGTTCAGGGACTGCGCCAGCGGTGCGTAGACGTCCCGCACGTCCCCCATGGCCGGTGAGCAGACGACAAGCGGCCGGCGGCTCATTGCGTCCGATCCGGTACCTGCACCGGCAGGCTCATGCACCTCGTAGGCGATGGTGCCGCCCGGCACCCCAAGTTGGCTAATAGTCATAGCCATGAAGTTACTGACATTCGCGCCCGAGGGCAAGCAGACTCCTTCCAGACCTGCTTGCAGTCCAACGAGAGAACTCTCCCCACAGTGCCCACCAACTGAAGCGCGGGGCGATCGCCGATCCGCGATCGCCCCGCGCCATCAGCGCACCAGCTCTCAAGAACTCGCGAGCTGGCGCAGCACGTACTGCAGGATGCCGCCGTGGCGGAAGTAGTCGGCCTCGCCGGGGGTGTCGATGCGCACGACGGCGTCGAAGGAGGTCTCCGAGCCGTCGGCCCTCTGCGCCGTGACCGCGACGGTGCGCGGGGTGGTGCCCTCGTTGAGCGCCGTCAGGCCCGTGATGGAGAAGGTCTCGGTGCCGTCCAGGCCGAGCGACTCGGCGCTCTGGCCGGCAGGGAACTGGAGGGGCACCACGCCCATGCCGATGAGGTTGGAGCGGTGGATGCGCTCGAAGGACTCGGCGATGACGGCCTTGACGCCCAGCAGGGCCGTGCCCTTGGCCGCCCAGTCGCGCGAGGATCCCGAGCCGTACTCCTTGCCGCCCAGGACCACCAGCGGGATTCCGGCGGCCTGGTAGGCCTGGGAGGCGTCGAAGATCGACTCCTGCTCGCCGGTGAGGAAGTTGCGGGTGTAGCCGCCCTCGACGCCGTCGAGCAACCGGTTGCGCAGGCGGATGTTGGCGAAGGTGCCGCGGATCATGACCTCGTGGTTGCCGCGGCGCGATCCGTAGGAGTTGAAGTCCGCGCGGGCCACGCCGTGCTCGGCCAGGTAGCGCCCGGCCGGGGAGTCGGCCTTGATGGCGCCGGCCGGGGAGATGTGGTCGGTGGTCACCGAGTCGCCCAGCAGCGCGAGCACCCGGGCGCCCTCGATGTCGGTGACCGGGGTGAGCTCCATGGTCAGACCCTCGAAGAAGGGGGCCTTGCGCACGTAGGTGGACTCCTCGTCCCAGGCGAAGGTGTCCCCCTCGGGGGTGTCCAGACCCTGCCAGCGCTCGTCACCGGCGAAGACGTCGGCGTAGTCGCGCGTGTACATCTCGCGGTCGATGGTGGCGTCGATGACGGCCTGGACCTCGGTGGGGTCGGGCCAGATGTCGGACAGGAAGACGTCGCGGCCCTCAGAGTCCTGGCCCAGCGGCTCGGTGGCGAAGTCGATGTCCATGGTCCCGGCCAGGGCGTAGGCGATGACCAGGGGCGGGGAGGCCAGGTAGTTCATCTTGACGTCGGGGTTGATGCGCCCCTCGAAGTTGCGGTTGCCCGAGAGCACCGAGACCACGGCGAGGTCGGCGTCGTTGACCGCCTGGGAGACCTCGGCCGGCAGGGGCCCGGAGTTGCCGATGCAGGTGGCGCAGCCGTAGCCGACGACGTTGAATCCCAGCTCGTTGAGGGCGGGCCACAGCCCGGCCTTCTCGTAGTAGTCGGTGACGACCTGGCTTCCCGGGGCGGTGGAGGTCTTCACCCAGGGCTTGGAGCGCAGGCCCCGGGCCACGGCGTTGCGGGCCAGCAGGCCGGCGGCCATCATCACCGAGGGGTTGGAGGTGTTGGTGCACGAGGTGATCGAGGCGATGGCGACGTACCCGTGGTCGAGCTCGGTGGCAGTACCGTCGGCCAGGGTCACCGGCGTCGGCTTGGATGGCTGGGAGGCGTAAGTGGGCAGGACCTCCTGGAAGGACTCCTTGGCCTGTGACAGGACGATGCGGTCCTGGGGGCGCTTGGGGCCGGCGATCGAGGGCACCACCGTGGACAAGTCCAGCTCGAGGTACTCGGAGTAGACGGGCTCGCGGGCCGGGTCGTGCCACATGCCCTGGGCCTTGGTGTAGGCCTCCACGAGGCGCACGCGCTCCTCGGAGCGGCCGGTCAGGCGCAGGTAGTCCAGAGTCACCTCATCGATCGGGAAGATCGCAGCAGTGGAACCGAACTCGGGGCTCATGTTGCCGATGGTGGCACGGTTGGCCAGCGGCACCTCGGCGACGCCCTCTCCGTAGAACTCGACGAACTTGCCCACCACCCCGTGAGCGCGCAGCATCTCGGTGATGGTCAGGACCACGTCGGTGGCGGTGGCGCCGGCGGGGATGGCGCCGGAGAGCTTGAAGCCCACGACCTTGGGGATGAGCATGGACACGGGCTGGCCCAGCATGGCGGCCTCGGCCTCGATGCCGCCCACGCCCCAGCCCAGGACGCCCAGGCCGTTGACCATGGTGGTGTGGGAGTCGGTGCCCACGCAGGTATCGGGGTAGGCCTGGGTGACGCCGTCGGCCTCGTGGGTGAAGACGATGCGGGCCAGGTACTCGATGTTGACCTGGTGAACGATGCCGGTGCCCGGCGGGACGACGCGGAAGTTGGACAGTGCCCCCTGCCCCCAGCGCAGGAACTGGTAGCGCTCGGCGTTGCGCTCGTACTCACGCTCCTTGTTGCGCTCCAGGGAGCCGGGCAGGCCGAAGGAGTCGATCTGCACGGAGTGGTCGATGACCATCTCAGCGGGGTTGAGGGGGTTGATGACCTCGGGGTCGCCGCCGAGGTCGGCGACCGCCTCACGCATGGTGGCCAGGTCGACGATGCAGGGCACACCCGTGAAGTCCTGCATGACGACGCGGGCCGGGGTGAACTGGATCTCCGTGTCGGGCTCAGCGGCCGGGTCCCAGGCGGCCAGGGCGCGCACGTGGTCAGCGGTGATGTTGGCGCCGTCCTCGGTGCGCAGCAGGTTCTCGGCCAGCACCTTGAGGCTGTAGGGCAGACGCTCCATGCCGGGGATGGCGTCGAGGCGGTAGATCTCGTAACCGCGGCCGTCCACGTCGAGGATGGAGCGGGAGTGGAAGGTGTCGAGGCTTGTCAACGTCGTTCCTGTTCTGCACAAGGGGACGGGCCGCCAAGCGCCCGCGGGGTGCGGGAGCCAGCCTGCCCGATCAGGCCGCGACACACGCTAGACGACGCTCCGTCATCCCGCGTCAACATGCCACAGAGCCTGAAGGATCCCCGGCAGGGTACCGATCGCGCTGCCGGGCCCGCCGCGGGGGCGGAGCCGATTAACGTGCGGTCACCGGCACCTATCGTCGGCAGGGGCTCCGCGCTCACGCGGGGCCAGGCCTCCAGTGCGCCAGGTGCAGCGCACCGGAATCGTCCAGGTCCATGACCCAGAAGGAGGACCCCAGCTCTCCCAGGGCGGAGTCGACGGCCACGACCGCGCCCGGGCGGGCCTCCAACGGCACCGACCACAGCTCCTCGCCGGAGGTATGCTCCTCCCGGTAGCCCGCGTCTTTCATTCCCTCCTGCGGCGCGAACGCACGGACCGCGACCGCCGTCCCGTCGTCGTCGACCACTACCCGCATCCTCCTGCCGGCCTCGGTGTCGACGACGACGAAGACCCCTTCCCGGGGCCCGATGCGTCGGACGTCCACCAGCACCAGGTTGTACTCGCCGCTGTCCAGGTCGTAGCGGTCCGACAGCCCGATGGAAACCTCGTTGTCCTCGTAGTCGAGCATCAGTGACGCCGTACCCGGGTCGTCGATGCCGGTGCACCACCTCTCCGAGCAGCCACGGGACTCCAGGCAGACGAGCTCACTTCTGCCACCGTAGCCGGGCACGACGGTCACGACGACGCCCTCACCGGCCACCAGGTTGACCGCCCGGGACACCGCCTCGGGCACTCTCCTGACCTCACCGGTCCCCAGATCCACGGCACCCGCATTAGTCCACACCAATCCACACGACACGCCCCCGGCCACCACCCCCTGAGGAGCCTCCAACGCCACCGACCAACGCACCCGCCCATCGGCACGCTCAAGCGCGCACACCCCCGCCCCCGCCTGAACCACCACACAGTTGTCATCCTCATGCACCAGCTTGGGCATCTCCGCAAAATCCTGGCGGGATGAACCGAGCCCCTCAGGACCGTCGTAGTCGAGGTAGTCCCCGCTCAAGGAACCGGTGAACCGCAGCCTCATGTCCGTCCGCCAGCTCGCCGCCACCGTCTCCCACAGACGACCGTCCACGTCATCACCATCATTGCGAATCCTGGTCTCAACCCCCGGATCCCGCACCGGCCGGGGACAGGCGCCACCATCGCGGCGGAGCACCACGCCGGCACCACCGAGCGCGACCAGCCCCGCAAGCGCACGACGACTCACCACCATGGAACTCATGGCGTCACGATGAACGCAGAACCGTGCCGCAGTCCATGGAGATATCTCCCCGGCGACCGGACCGCGCTCAGGCCTGCCCGACCTCCTGGACACGGCGACGCCCGGTACGCGCGCACAATCATCCGATCAACGAATATACCAATACGGCAACACAATGGTCACGAAACGTAATTTGCGCGTCCGCCATTAAGGTTCACCCCATAGTATCTCGACGGATTCCTGTATTTCCCCACAACACAGGAATGTCAACCCATGAAGATGGAGATAACGAATGCACCTACAGCACCTCTCTGTGCATCGCAAGTACGTGGCGACCCTGCTCGCCGGCGTACTGCTGGTCGCACTGGGTAGCTTTGTCGCGCTATTAGCACCTCATGCGAGCGCGAACCAGAATACCGGAGTGAAGGTGTCCTTCAGTCCGCTCATCCTCGCAGACAAGGATGGAACTGAGTTTCCGAACAAGACTGCGCATCTCGAGGACCCGGTTCGCATGAAGTTCGCCTGGGACGCCTCTACCGCCAATCCGCAGCCGGACGAGTCCTTCAGCATCGGCCTTCCGGCGGAGTACCGGTACCGCGAGATCGGTCGACACGACGATCTTGTTCTCGGGAACGGCACCAAGGTGGGTGACTGCGTCACGACCACCGAGACCCTCACCTGCACCTTCAACGCCGCGATCAGCGCCGCCACCGAGCTCAAGGGCTCGGGCAACCAGATGATCGTGGCCCAGAAGGTGACCCAGGACAACAAGACCACCTTCGACGCCAACGGCACCGAGGTCGAGGTCTTCCACCCCAACAACGAGCGGATTCTCCCTATCGCATGGGTTGAGAAGGACCTTGGCAAGTACGCCAACTCCCTCAAGCGCGAGTCCAGCAGCCTGACCTGGCACATCCAGTTCAGTGGTACGACCATCGCCAACCACCTGGGAGCGGAGGCGGGTAACGTCAACACCGTCACCTTCAACGACGTCTCCGGGGGCGGGCAGAAGCTCAACTCGGATCTCGGCTCCTGGTACGTGCGGGTCAACCCCGAGGAGTTCGGCGGTGGCGCCGACGGCTACTTCGACGTCGCCAAGGCCGATGGCACAGCCATGAACACCGACCACGGGAAGTTCACCCTGAAGCCGACCATCGGCGCCGACGGGACCACTGCGTCCATCACCCTGTCCCGTACGGACGGCAACTTCGCCAAGAACGCGAACTACGAGATCGTCTACCAGTCCCTGGCCGAGGGCGGCAAGATCGTCCCGGGCAAGGTCTACACCAACAGCGCCACCCTGAACGGCGGTAAGAACACCACGGTGTCCGCACAGATGGCCTACAAGGACCCGATCTCCTACGACGTGCAGCTGACGCAGGGCTTCGGATCCTTCGGGGTCAAGAAGTACGTCACCGGCGCTCACCAGAACGACGTCCCTGCGGACACCAAGATCCGCGTGAACGTCGCCTACGAGCTCCCCAACGGCACGACCGAGGCCGAATACCCAAACTGGGCCAACA
Source organism: Actinomyces stomatis (assembly GCF_031292835.1). Lineage (NCBI taxonomy): Bacteria > Bacillati > Actinomycetota > Actinomycetes > Actinomycetales > Actinomycetaceae > Actinomyces > Actinomyces stomatis. The sequence goes on along the minus strand of NZ_JASPEP010000001.1, from coordinate 595 downwards.
AGCCGACGTCGAACCCCTACACCGTTGAGGTGGCTGCGGGCCAGCAGCAGGCCGGGGACACCCTGCGCGAGTTCCCCAAGGGAACCAAGATCACGCTGACGGAGGACACGTCCGCAGCGGCCCTTCCCGGGGCCCTTGGCTGGGGAGGCAAGACCTTCTCCGTCAACGGCACTGAGACGCCGGAGACCGTGACGTTCTCGGTCGATTCCTCCGTGCAGGCTGTGGGCCTGTACAACGAGGTCATTCAGAAGACCGGTTCCTTCTCCGTCGTGAAGAAGGTCGAGGGAAGCAACAAGGAGGCCTTCTCCAAGGAGACTTTCCAGATCGCCTACACGTGTGAGAACGGCTCCGAAGGGACCCTTGAGGTGAAGGGCGACGGCACGCCCGTCGACGGCCCGTCCGTACCGGTGGGTACCAAGTGCGAGGTCACCGAGAAGGAGAAGCAGGCTGACGGCGGCGCTGAGCGCGAGGGCTACACGGTCGACACCAAGATCGACAACGGAGCCTTCGCGATCAAGGAGGGCGCTGCCAGCGCCACCCTTGTCACGGTGACCAACACCTACACGGAGGTCCCGAAGCCCACGCCGACGCCCAC